>JAKPAN010000088.1 GCA_029779475.1 Pseudomonadota bacterium | reverse complement strand
GGCGGCGCGGGCGCGGCGTTGCGGTCATGGGCGGCCGATCGTTTCCGGCAGCAGGCCGTCGACGAAGGCGGCGGCGTCGAACACGCGCAAATCCTGCGCTTTTTCGCCGAGGCCGACGAATCGGATCGGCAAACCGAATTCGCGCGCGAGCGCGAACACGACGCCGCCTTTCGCGGTGCCGTCGAGCTTGGTCACGACGAGGCCGGTGACGCCGATCGCATCGCGGAACTGCCGCGCCTGGTTGATCGCGTTCTGGCCGGTCGTGCCGTCAATGACGAGCAGCACTTCGTGCGGCGCCTCTGTGTCGAGCTTGCCGAGCACGCGGCGGATCTTGGCGAGTTCGTCCATGAGTCCGGATTGCGTGTGCAGGCGGCCGGCGGTGTCGGCGATGAGCACGTCGATGTTGCGCGAGCGCGCGGTTTGCAGCGCGTCGAAGATGACGCTCGCCGAATCCGCGCCCGAACCTTGCGCGACGACGGCCACGCCGTTGCGCGTGCCCCAGGTCTGCAACTGTTCGACGGCGGCGGCGCGGAAGGTGTCGCCCGCGGCGAGCAGCACCGAGCGCGACTCACCACGCCAGCGATGCGCGAGTTTGCCGATCGTGGTCGTCTTGCCGACGCCATTCACGCCGACGACGAGCACGACGAAGGGTTGCCGTCCGCCGACATCGAGCGGGCGTTCGACGGGTTCGAGTCGCGTCACGAGTTCGCCGCGCAGCGCGGCGAGCAGCGCGCCCGCGTCGGCGAATTCGCGCTTGCCGGTGCGTCGGCGCAGGTCGTCGACGATCTCGGTCGCGGTGGCGACGCCGACGTCGGCGGTGATGAGGCAGGTTTCGAGTTCGTCGAGGAAGGCGTCATCGAGCTTCGGGTGACGCACGAACAGCGAGGCGAGACCGCGCGCAAAACCGCTGCCGGAGAGGCGTTCGCGCCAGCTGCGCTTCGCCGGCGCCGGGTTTTCGGCGTCGGTGGCGGTTTTCTCTTCGAGCACCTCGATCGCCGCCGGTGTCGATGGCGGCGATGGTTCCTCGACCGGCGCAACTTCGACCAGCGGTGCGTCGTCGAGCGGCAGCGGCGCGGCGGTTGCCGCTTCGATTTGCGCATCGGGTACTGCGGTTTCGGCCGCGGGCGTTGCCTCGGGCGCGGTCTTCTTCTTCCAGAACTTCAACATCGCGGGGAGATTGGGCGAAAATTCGAGCGAAAATGCTAACACCTCACCGGCGACGGCAGGACGATGCGCAACGCGGCAAGACCAACCAGCACGGTGCGCATCGTCGGCGGCGACTTGCGCGGCTCGAAACTCGCGGTCGCCGACCGCGACGGTTTGCGGCCGACGCCCGATCGCGTGCGCGAGACCTTGTTCAACTGGCTCGCGCCGACCATCGCGGGCGCGCGCTGCCTCGACCTGTTCGCCGGTACCGGCGCGCTCGGCATCGAGGCGATCTCGCGCGGCGCGGCGCATTGCAGCTTCGTCGAGCGTGACCGCGGCCTGGCGCAGGCGCTGCGCGGGAATCTTGCGCGGTTGCGTGTCGAAACCGGCGAAGTCGTCGAGGCAGATGCGCTCGACTGGCTCGCGAAGCGCGGCGCGGCATTCGACATCGTTTTCCTCGATCCGCCCTTCGCGCGCGACCTTTGGAAGCCCGCGGCGCTCGCGCTGGAGGAGGGCGGCGGTTTGCGCGAGGGCGCGTTCATTTACGTCGAATCGCCGCTCGACGCTGCGTTCGTACTGCCCGCAAACTGGGCCTTGCATCGCGAAGGTCGCGCTGGCGCGGTGCGTTACGCGCTGTATCGCCGCACCGCGGCCGATCCGCTAAGCTAGCTTCTCGTTTTGTTCTCGACGGTAGCGACATGGTGACCTCGCAGCGCGCGCGCGTGGCCGTGTACCCGGGCACGTTCGACCCGATCACCAACGGCCACATCGACCTCGCCAGCCGCGCCGCGCCGCTGTTCGACCGGCTCGTCGTCGCGGTGGCGGACAGTTCGAACAAAGGGCCGGCGTTCGACATCGACCGGCGCATCGAACTCGCGCGAGCGGCGCTCGCCGACGTGCCGAATATCGAAGTGCGCGGTTTTGCCTCGCTGCTCGCCGACTTCGTCGAGGAGATCGGTGCGGGCGTGATCCTGCGCGGCCTGCGCGCGGTGTCGGACTTCGAGTACGAATTCCAGCTCGCGAGCATGAACCGCCATCTCATTCCCGCCGCGGAAACGCTGTTCCTGACGCCGGCGGAGCAATACAGTTTCATTTCTTCCTCGCTCGTCCGCGAGATCGCGCGCCTCGGGGGCGACGTGTCCGGATTCGTCCATCCGGCCGTGCAGAAGGCGCTGCGCCAACGTTATTCGAATTCGAAACCAAGGAGTTGATTCCCATGCGCAAGAACCTTTCGCTCGCCGTGGTTGCGGTCGCTGCCAGCCTCGCGCTCGGCGCCTGCGACCAGAACAAGCAGGCCGCGCCGACGCAGGCCGCCGCCGAGCAGAAGCCGGCCGTGATCGCGCTGCCGGCCAATCCGACCGACAAGGCGGCGTGGAAGCAGTACCTGGTCAGCGTCGTCACCGCGAACATGCAGGGCGTGAAGACCAACCACCCGTACATGTACTTCGTTCCGGGCGGCGACGACGATGCGGCCAAGGCCGATCGCGACAACCAGCTCGAAAACGTCAAGAACACCGTCGCGCGCGGCGTCCTGCCGGGCAACATGATGGCCTTCGGTGGCCCGGATTCGGCGCTGACGTCCAAGCTCATCGTCGACGCGTTCGCGGCGGCCTCACCGGGCTCGTTCAAGGAAGTCGTCGTGCTCTTCATCGGCGCGCCGGGCGATTTCGACGCGGTCAAGAACGCCGTCGCCGCATCCGCAGCGGAAGCGCGGTTCGTCGAAGCGAAGTGATGCAAAGGCCGGGAATGGCGAATCGGGAGTAGGGAATCGGAGAAGCGCGCGCCGCGACGCCGCAGCTTCCACCGTTCCCGAATCCCCATTCGCCTCCGGCTCTTCTGGCATGTCGCTCAAAATCACCGACCAGTGCGTCAACTGCGACGTCTGCGAACCGGTCTGCCCGAACAAGGCGATCAGCCTCGGCTCGGAGTTCTACGAAATCGCGCCGTCGCTGTGCACCGAATGCGTCGGCCACTTTGCCGAACCGCAATGCGTGGTGGTGTGCCCGGTCGAGTGCATCATCGCCGATCCTGAAAACCCCGAGTCGCCCGACGCGCTGCTCGACAAGTACCACCGATTGAGCGGAGAAACGCCATGAAACCGCAACGCGCCCTGCTCGCGTTTTTCCTGTTTGCGACGGTTCCGTTCGCGACGACGACCCTGCTCTCGACCAGCGCGCTTGCCGCCGGGAAAGAACCGCCGCATGCGGCGATCGCGAGCGCGCATACGCTCGCGACGCAGGCCGGTTTCGAGGTGCTCGCCAAGGGCGGCAACGCGTTCGACGCCGCAGTCGCGGTCGGCGCAGCCTTGTCCGTGGTCGAGCCGCAAAGCTCCGGCATCGGCGGCGGCGGATTGTTCTTGCTGCATCGCGAGAGCGACGGCAGGAACGTCATGGTCGACGCACGCGAAACCGCGCCTGCGGCGGTGAATTCGAAAAATTACCTCGATGCGAACGGCGAGCCCGATCGCAACCATTCGATCAACGGCCCGCTGTCTGCGGCGATTCCCGGCGAACCGGCGGGGCTGGTCTGGATCGCGCAGCATTACGGCAAACTACCGCTCAAGGAATCGCTCGCGCCGGCGATCCGCATCGCGAAAAACGGCTACAAACCCGACGCGCGCATGCTGTCCGAGCTGGCAAGCCGCAAGGAAGTGCTCGCGCGTTATCCGGGTTCCGCCGCGTTGCTGTTGCCGGACGGCAACACGCCGAAGGCCGGCTGGACGTTCAAGAATCCCGATCTTGCGCGCACGCTCGAGCGCATCGCCGCCGAAGGCAACGACGGCTTCTACCGAGGCGAACTCGCGCGCACGCTCGTCGACGGCGTGCGCAAGGAAGGCGGCAACTGGACGCTCGACGACCTCGCCAAGTACGAGGCGAAGGAACGCGAGCCGCTCGCCTTCGACTATCGCGACTGGCACATCGTCACCGCGCCGCCGCCGTCGTCGGGCGGCATCGCGATCGCCGAAATGCTCGACATCCTCGGCGGCTACGATCTCGGTGCGCTCGACAAGGTGCATCGCACGCACCTCATCGTGGAAGCCATGCGCCGCGCCTACCGCGATCGCGCCGAATACCTCGGCGATCCCGATTTCGTGCAGATGCCGATCGCGCAGCTCATGAGCGCGGACTACGCTGCCGGCCTGCGCGCGTCGATCCATCCCGACAAGGCGACGCCGAGCGACCTGCTGCCGCCGTATCTGGCGACGCCGCAAGGGACGCATACGACGCATTTCTCGATCATCGACAAGGACGGCAATCTCGTCGCCGCGACGCAGACGGTCAATCTCATTTTCGGCTCCGCTTTCGTCGTGCCCGGCACCGGTTTCGTGCTCAACGACGAGATGGACGACTTCGCGCTCGTCGCGGGCAAGCCGAACGCGTTCGGCCTCGTCGGCAATGACAAGAACGCGCCGAAGCCGGGCAGCCGTCCGTTGTCGTCGATGTCGCCGAGTTTCGTCATCGGCCACGACAAGGTCGGCGTGATCGGCACGCCCGGTGGCAGCCGCATCATCACGATGGTGCTTGAAGGCATCCTCGCCTTCATCGATGGCGAGAATCCGGAAAAGTTCGTCGCCAATCCGCGCTATCACCATCAGTACCTGCCCGACGTGATCTCCGCCGAGAAGGGCGCGTTCACGCCCGGCGAAGTGAAGGCGTTGGAGGCAATGGGCCACAAGGTTTCCGAATCCGAACGCCGCTGGGGCTTCATGAACGCGGTGACGTGGAATCGCAAGACCGGCGAAATGCACGCCGGCTCCGATCCGCGCGGCGATTCGGGCAGCGGAGTCGTGAAGTGAAACTCTGGTCCATCCTCGGCAATTCGCAGAAGCTCGACGGCGGCGCGATGTTCGGCAACGCACCGAAGGCAGTATGGGAAAAGTGGATCGCGCCCGACGCCGACAACCGCATCCCGCTCGCGTGCCGCGCGCTGCTCGTCGATGATCTCGACGGCAAGACGGTGTTGTTCGAAACCGGTATCGGCGCGTTCTTCGAACCCAAGCTCCGCGAGCGCTACGGCATCGTCGAGCCAAACCACGTTCTGCTCGATTCGTTGAAAGCGGCCGGTTTCTCGCACGAGGACATCGACGCGGTCGTCATCTCCCATCTGCACTTCGACCATGCCGGCGGGTTGCTGGCCGAGTGGAAAGAGGGCGAGCCGCCGCGGCTGCTGTTTCCGAACGCGACCTACCTCGTTGGCGAAGAATGCTGGCAGCGCGCCTTGCATCCGCATCCGCGCGATCGCGCTTCGTTCATTCCCGAATTGCAGCCGCTGCTCGAAACATCGGGTCGGCTTGAGCGCGTCGGCGGCGCACATTCGGCGACGCTCGGACCGCGCGTGCGCTTCCATGCATCAAGCGGACACACGCCGGGGCTCATGCTTGCGGAAATTTCCGGCGATGAAGGTCGCGTCGTGTTCTGCGCCGATCTCATTCCCGGACGGCCGTGGGTGCACCTGCCGATCACGATGGGCTATGACCGATTCCCCGAGTTGCTCATCGACGAGAAGCACGCATTTCTCGACGCGATGATCGAACGCGACGTGCGCTTGTTCTTCACGCACGACACGCAATGCGCGCTTGCGCGCGTCGTGCGCGACGCGAAAGGCCGCTATTCGACCAGCGACGAGCGCGCGGAACTTGCCGGCGAGGCGCTGTGATGGCGCGCCGTCGCAAATCTTCGGGCGGTGGTGGTCGTGCAATTGTCGTCGTTGCGGTACTCGTCGCCGTCGGTGCTGGCGCGTGGTATCTGCTCAAGCATCGCAAGCTGGAATGGGCGATGCCGACGTCGCCGATCACTTCGGTGCCGAACACGTCCGCGCCGACGCCGGACACGGTCGTCGCGGCATCGTCCGCACGCGTCGATCCCGCCAACGAAGGCCGGCGTGTGCGTATCGAAGGCGCATTGCGCGCCGCGCAACCCGCGCGCGACGCTGACCTTGGCGTGCAGGCCGACGCGCTTGCGCTCGTGCGCCGCGTGCAGATGCGCCAGTGGCGCGAGACCTGTTCCACGAATGGCTGCGAATACGCGCTGGCGTGGTCGGACAAGCCGATCGACTCGCACGGTTTCCGTGTGAGCGCGGGTCACGCCAACACGACGCCGTTTCCGTTTTCAAGCCAACGCTTCATGGCGGGCGAAGTGCGTCTCGGCGCGTACGTCGTCGAGCCGATCGCCGCGCTCGCACAGGCAACGGCGACGCCGCATGCGGTCGACCTGTCGAATCTGCCGCCCAATCTCGCCGCGAGTTTTCGCGCGCAGGAAGGCGAGTTGGTCACGGGCGATCCTGCGCATCCCGCGCAGGGCGACTTGCGCGTGGGTTATTCGATCGTCCCGGCAGGCACGCGCACGCTCGTCGGCGTGCAGCGCGGCGGCAAACTCGTTCTCGATCACTGATCATCCAACACCGACCGTCCAGCAAGGAAACGCCATGCACATCACCGGCATCTACGTCGCCCTCGCGACCTTCCTCGTCATCGGTCTGGCCGCAGGCGTTTCGATGCGCCGCGGTCAGGTCAAGACGGGACTCGGCTCTGGCGGCGACATGACGCTCTTGCAGCGCATCCGCGCGCATGGCAACGCGCTCGAAAACCTGCCGCTCGCGCTGCTGCTATTGCTTTGCCTCGAGCTCAACCAGACGCAGGCGCTGTGGCTGCATGTGTTCGGCGTCGTGCTCATCGTCGGGCGCATCTTCCACGCGATCGGCCTGTGGCGCAGCGCGGGTACGAGCTTCGGCCGACTCGCCGGCACGGCGCTGACCTGGGGCGTGATGCTGGTCATGGCCGCGCTGCTGTTGTGGCAGTGGTTCGCGTTCGGCGCGGTCGCGCATTGATCGGTCAGGCGCCGAAAATCGCCTCGTTCTCGAGCATGTACAGGCCGGCGAAACTCTTCGGGTCGATCGCATAGCCTTCGCCCATCTTGGCGATGAGCCAGTTCGCGGCCGTGCGGCGCGGCACCTCATGGACGACTATTTCCTCGGTGTCGTCGCCGCCGCCCGCATGAACGCGTTCGAGGTCGCGCGCGAGCACGAAGGCGAGGATCTCGTTGCTCATGCCCGGCGAAGTCGGACCGGCCATGAGGAAGTCGATGCGCCCGGCGCGATAGCCGGTTTCCTCGATGAGTTCGCGGTGCGCGGCGTCGACCGCGCTCTCGTTCGCGTGCGTGGCGACGTCGCCGACGAGGCCGGCGGGCATTTCGATGGTCATGCCGTCGATCGCCGGCCGCGGTTGCTCGACGAAAAGCACGTTGTCGTCGTTGGTGACGGCGATGATGATGACGCCGCCGCCGGGATTGGTGCGCTCGGCGTATTCCCAACGGCCGCGCTTCATGAGGCGCAGCCACTTGCCGTTGCAAAGGGTTTCCGTTTCAGTCATGGTAGGCGGCTTTCCTGAACTTTTTCCGTCGCTTGCGTGTCTGCGGGCGACCTGTTCCTGCCGCGAGGTCCCCATGTTCATCCGTCGCATTCTATGCGCTTTCGCCGTCCTGCTCGCGGGTTCCGCGTTCGCCCAATCGGGGCAGCCGCCGGTCAACCCTGAGACTTTGACGCAAGAGCAAATTGCCCATGTCGAGCTGCCGACAGCATTGATGCGACTGGCGGCGATCTACAAGCAGTCGACGGATTATCAGCGGCTTGCATGGGCGCTTGAACGCCTCGTCGCTTTGCAGCCGAATGTGGGTGAATTGCGCCTCGCGCTAGCGACGAGCTATGCGATGCTGGGGGACAAGACCAAAACCTACGACACACTGCTTTTCCTGCAGAAAACCGGCTACGGCTATGACTTGGCCGGAAATCCGAATTTCTCGAAAGTTGCCGATACCAAGGTATGGGATTACATCGTCGCGAATTTCAAGGCCAATTTGAAGCCTTTCGGTGAGGGCAAGGTGGCCTTCTCATTGCCTGCGGGCGATCATCTTTTCGATTCGATGGCATGGGATGCGAAGCGCCAGCGATTTCTTATCGGCAGTGCACGTGACGGTTCGATCATGAGAGTCGATGAGAAAGGCCATGTCGCTGATTTCATCAAGGCCGATGCGGACAACGGCTTGTGGAGCATCTACGCGCTGGCAGTAGATCCGAAAGGCGAGGTGCTCTACGTGGCGAGCACGTCTTCGGTCTATTTCAAACAGTTCAAGCAGGGCGACTACGGCAAGGCTGGCGTATTCAAATTTTCGCTCGATAGCGGCAAGCTGCTCGACAAATTTCTTTTGGAGCCGGATGCGCAGCCACGTACCTTGTCCAGTATCGCAGTCGGCCCCCGCGGCGAAGTCTTTGCGGCTGATGGTCTGCGCAATGTCATCTATCGTGTCGATGGAGGGGCGCTCAAGCCATTCCTGCAGAATCCGCGTCTCACGAGTCTGCGTGGAATGGCTGTGGGCGATGATGGGCGGTTCCTTTACGTGGCTGACTACGCGCTGGGTGTGTTCGGAGTCGATCTCGCAGCTGGGAGCGCTTTCGACCTGAAATACGATTCAACCAAACTTCAACTCGGCAGCATTGATGGTCTGGCGTGGTACGACAATCATCTGATCGTCGTGCAGAGCGGGATGTCGCCTCGACGTGTCATGCGTTTGTCGCTTGGTGCGGACGGTCGTAGTGTGATCGGCTCCACGCCTCTCGATGCAGGCAATGCCGCTTTTGCATTGCCTACCTATGGGGCGATTGACGGCAATGGTTTCTATTTCATTGCCAACAGCCAGAAGAACGAATACGACGGCTACGGCAGCCCGAAGGACGTGTCCAAGCTCAAGCCCGTCGAAATCTTCCGCTCCGACCTGCGTTCCGGCTGGGACGACGTCAAGCACGAAGCGCTGTCGCAGGCCGCGACCGTGGTCAGCGAATCGCATCCGGGCGGCGGACGCTTCTCCAACGTCGAAGGCGGTTCGACCTCGGTCAGCGGCAACTGAAGCCGGAAAGGCTTCATCCCGTGCAGGCCACGGAGGGCCGGCGGCACGGGATCCAATGGCTGATCGTCACGCGCCCGCAGCAAGCGCCTTGACGCGTGCCCGCGTCAGCGGACCGAAGCGCAGGCGTTCGAGCAATTCGTCGAGCGCCGCGTCGTGGTCGCGGCGGCGATACTCCTCGACACTCGCCGGCACCGGCGCATCGAGCGCGATGCCGGTCAACGTACGCGACATGCGCGCCATGGCGGCGTGTTCGCGCAGGCGCATGGATGCACTCGCCGCGCCGCGCATGCGCAGGAAGGCCACTTCGTCGGCGCGCGCGAGCAACGCGTCGAGCGTGCCGAAATGGTGCAGCAAGATCGCCGCCGTTTTCGCGCCGATGCCCGTGACGCCGGGAATGTTGTCGACCGCGTCGCCGGTCAGCGCGAGATAGTCGGCGACCTGGTGCGGATGCACGCCGAGACGATCCTTGACGCCGCCGCCGTCCCAGCGCTGGTTGCGCGGCGGATCCCACTGCTCGTCGCCGTCGTCGATGAGCTGGCCGAAATCCTTGTCTGCCGACACGATCACGCCACGAAATCCTGCCGTGCGCGCGACGGCCAGCGCGCTGCCGATGAGATCGTCGGCCTCGAACGAGGTAGCGACAAGCACGGTCGCGCCGAGCGCGCGCGCGATCGCCTTGCAGCCCTCGAATTGGCGCACGAGATCGGGCGGCGCGGGCGGCCGGTTCGCCTTGTACGCGGGATACAGCGCATTGCGGAACGACGTGGTCAGCGATTCGTCGAACGCGACGGCGAGATGCGTCGGCCGCGCGCGCTCGAACAGGTCGAGAAGGAAGCGCGCGAAGCCGTGCACCGCGTGCACGGGCGCACCGTCGGCGTCGAACGCATCGGGCACCTGCGCGTACCACGCGCGGAAGACGTAGAGGCTGCCGTCGACGAGATGAATGGTCGGCTTCACGGCCACGTCGAGAACACGTCAACGATGGCGGGACGCGTGCGTTCCGGCGCTTCTTCCTTCGGCGTGCCGACGTGCACGAACGCGATCACGCGCTCGTTTTCGGCGAGTCCGAGCAATGCCGCAACTTCACGGTCGTACGCTGCCCAACCGGTGAGCCATTGCGCGCCGAAACCCAGCGCCTGCGCGCCGAGCAGCAGGTTGTAGGCGACGCAACCGGCGCTGAGCAGCTGTTCCTGCACGGGCACTTTCGAGTCGTGCTCGTTGATGCGCGCGACGACGACGAGGATCAGCGGCGCGTCGTCGTAACGCGTGCGGTCCTTGTCGAGCTTGGACGGCGACACGTCGGGATCGACGCGCGCGTGGATGTCCGCGATCGTCTGGCCGAAACGCGAGCGCGCATCGCCTTGCAACGCGATGAGGCGAAATGGCACGAGCTTGCCGTGATCCGGTACGCGCACGGCCGCGTGCAGCAGGCGGTCGAGCTGCGCGGCGTCCGGGCCCGGCGCGCCGAGTTGGCGCGAGGGCGTAGAACGGCGACGGTTGAGAAAGCCAAGTGCGGAAGTATCGGGAGTAGTCATTCGATGTCTTTCGGACGATTCGTGCAGGTCTCAAAGTAAGGGCTTGCGCGGCACTGCACAACCGCCATCGTCTCGCCAGCATCGCGCCATCTGGGCTAGGATCGAATCTCCACGGGATCGACGAGGGTGCGCATGGCGACGACCGTAACAGCAGTGCGCGAGACCGTTCCGGGCGAACGGCGCGTCGCCCTCACGCCCGAAGTCGCGAAGAAGATCAAGTCGCGCGGCGCGGACATCGTCATCGAGCACGGCACCGGCGCGTACGCGTATTTTCCCGACGCAGCCTACGCCAACGTCGAAATCGCCGACGCGCGCAACGCGCTCGCACGAGCCGACGTTTTGCTCTGCGTGCAGCCGCCGACGCTCGAACAGATCGAGCAACTCAAGGAAGGCGCCGTCGTCATCGGTCATCTTCAGCCACACCTCGCGCTCGAGCGCACGAAGGCGCTGCGCGACCGCAAGATCACTGCGTTCGCGATGGAGCTGTTGCCGCGCACGACCCGCGCGCAGGCGATGGACGTGCTGTCCTCGCAGGCTGCCGTCGCCGGATACAAAGCCGTGCTCATCGCCGCGGAAGCTGCGCCGAAATTCTTCCCGATGCTGACCACCGCCGCCGGCACGATCCGGCCGAGCAAGGTGCTCGTCGTCGGCGCGGGCGTCGCCGGTTTGCAGGCGATCGCGACCGCAAAACGCCTCGGCGCGCAGGTCGAAGGCTTCGACGTGCGCCCGGAAACGAAGGAGCAGATCGAATCGCTCGGCGCGAAATTCCTCGACCTCGGCGTCAGCGCCGCCGGCAGCGGCGGCTACGCGCGCGAACTCACCGCCGAGGAACGCGAGCAGCAGCAACGCGCGCTCGCCGAACAGCTCAAGGGTTTCGACGCCGTCGTCACCACCGCCGCCGTGCCGGGCCGCAAGGCGCCGCGCATCATCAGCGCGGACATGGTCGCGGGCATGAAGCCGGGCGCCGTGATCGTCGACATCGCCGCGGAAACCGGCGGCAATGTCGAAGGCAGCGAAGCGGGGCGAACCGTGGTCAGCGCGAACGGCGTCAGCCTCATCGGCACGACCAACCTGCCATCGAGCGCGCCCGTGCACGCAAGCGAGATGTACGCGCGCAACCTCTACAACTTCCTCGAACTCAGCCTCAAGGACGGCGCGCTGACCCTCGACTGGGACGACGAACTCATCGCCAAGACCTGCCTCACGCACGCGGGCGAGATCAAGCACGAACCGACGAAGGCGCTGGTGGAAAAAGCCTGATACCAAAAGGGGGCACGCTCGTGAACGAAAAACAGATCGAGGCGTGGAAGAAGGTTCGCGAGAAGGGCAAGGCGCGCTACATCGCGCTGGTCGGCGGCAGCTACGGCGTCGCGATGTTCCTGTTCATGACGTTCTTCCAGTTTCGCAACTGGCTCAATCCCCGTTTCATCATTATCTCGGCGTTGCTGTGGATCGTCGGCGGCGCCCTGTTCGGCCTCGCCATGTGGACCATCGGCGAGCGCCGTTTCCAGAAAGCCGTAACCCGCGGAGCAATGCCATGATCGACGGATTCCTCGCGCTGTACATCTTCATGCTCGCCGCGTTCACCGGCAAGGAAATCATCGGCCGTGTGCCGGTAATCCTGCACACGCCGCTGATGTCGGGCTCCAACTTCGTCCACGGCATCGTGCTCGTCGGCGCGATGATCGCGCTGGCCGAGGCGACCACGCCGCTCGGCATCGCGATCGGATTCGTCGGCGTGATCCTCGGAGCGGGCAACGCAGCCGGCGGTTACGTCGTCACCGAGCGCATGCTGGAGATGTTCAAGTCGAGCAAGGGCGAGAAGAAGGCATGAGCGCGATGGACACTCCAACCCTGCTCGTCACCCTCGCCAAGGCCAGCTACCTGCTCGCCGCCGCGCTGTTCATCCTTGGCATCAAGCGCATGTCCTCGCCGGTCACGGCGCGCGCGGGCATCAAGTGGGCGGGCGTCGGCATGGTCATCGCGACCCTGGCGACCTTCGCGATCACGGGCGCGCACAACGTCGGTTGGATCGTCGCCGGCATCGCGATCGGCGTGATCCCGACCTGGCTGTGGGGCAAGAAGGTCGCGATGACCGACATGCCGCAGATGGTCGCGCTGTTCAACGGCATGGGCGGCGGCTCGGCGGCGGCGATTGGCGCGGGCGAACTGCTCAAGTACACACATGCGGGCGTGGCCGCGCCGCCATTGGCGACGCTGGCGCTCGCCGTGATCGGCGCGCTGATCGGCTCGATCTCGATGACCGGCTCGATCATCGCCTGGGCCAAGCTCGACGGCCGCATGGACAAGCGCTTCACGTTCGGCGGCCAGCAGTTCTTCAATTTCGCCGTGTTCGTCGCGGCCGTGCTCGCGGGTCTCGCGCTGGTGTTCTGGAAGCTCGACGCGAGCCTCGTCGTCGTGTTCTTCCTGCTCGCGCTCGCTTTCGGCGTGCTCATGACGCTGCCGATCGGCGGCGCGGACATGCCGGTCGTGATTTCGCTCTACAACGCGTTCACCGGTCTCGCGGTCGCATTCGAAGGTTATGCGATGGGCATTCCGTCGCTGATCGTCGCCGGCATGGTCGTCGGCGCGGCGGGTACGTATCTCACGCAGCTCATGGCCAAGGCGATGAACCGGCCGATCAGCGGCGTGCTGTTCTCGAACTTCGGCGGGGGCGGCGAGGGCACGGCGATCGCCGGTTCGCAAAAACCCATCGAAGCGGCCGACGCAGCCTCGCTGTTGTACATGGCCGACAAGGTCGTCATCGTGCCCGGCTACGGCATGGCCGTGGCGCAGGCGCAGCACAAGATCTGGGAACTGTCGCAGGCGCTGATCAAGGCCGGCAAGGAAGTGAAGTTCGCGATCCATCCCGTCGCGGGCCGCATGCCCGGCCATATGAACGTGCTGCTCGCCGAAGCCGGCGTGCCCTACGACCTGATTGCCGACATGGACGATATCAACCCCGAGTTCAAGACCACCGACGTCGCCATCGTCATCGGCGCCAACGACGTCGTGAACCCGGCCGCGAAAACCGACAAAGCCTCGCCGATCTTCGGCATGCCGATCCTCGACGTGGTCGACGCGAAACAAGTCATCGTCATCAAGCGCGGCAAGGGCACAGGCTTCGCCGGCATCGAGAACGCGCTGTTCTACGCCGACAACACGCGCATGCTCTACGCCGACGGCAAGGACGCGGCGAACCAGCTCATTTCCGAACTCAAGGCGGTCGAAGGCGGCGGCGGGCATTGATGGCGCCGTCGCGACAAGGCATCGTTAAGGGATGAAATCGAAAACGAGCCGTACCACGGCCGAGCGTCCGCTCGCCGCCACTCAGCAATGGAAGGCGCTGCAGCGTCTTGCCGCGACCTTGAAGCGTCGCCATCTGCGCGAACTGTTTGCCGACGACGCGCAACGCGGCGAGCGTTGCGCGCTCGACGCTGTGGGCCTGTACTTCGACTATGCCAAGCAGCGCGTTGACGAGCGCGCTGTCGCGCTCCTGCTCGCGCTTGCGCAGGCGCGCGACCTGCGCGGGCGCATCGACGCGATGTTCCGCGGCGACCGCATCAACACGACCGAGGATCGCTCGGTGCTGCATGTCGCGCTGCGCATGCCGAAGGGCAAGCGCCTCGTCGTCGACGGCCGCGACGTGCTTGCCGGCGTGCACGAAGTGCTCGAGCGCATGGCCGTGTTCTGCGAGCGCGTGCGCTCGGGCGCGTGGAAGGGCCACACGGGCGAACGCATCCGCCACGTCGTGAACATCGGCATCGGCGGCTCCGATCTCGGGCCGGTGATGGCGTACGAAGCGCTTCGCCACTATTCCGATCGCGCGCTCGACTTCCGTTTCGTTTCCAACGTCGATGGCACCGATTTCGCGGAAGCGACGCGCGATCTCGATCCCGCGCGCACGCTGTTCGTGGTCTGCTCCAAGACGTTCACGACGCAGGAAACGCTCGCCAACGCGCACGCGGCGCGGCGCTGGTGCCTGGCTGCGCTCGGCGACGAACGCGCCATCGCCAAGCACTTCGTCGCGGTGTCGACGAACCGCGGCGAGGTCGAAAGATTCGGCATCGACCCGGCCAACATGTTCGGCTTCTGGGACTGGGTCGGCGGCCGCTATTCGATGGATAGCGCCATCGGCCTGTCGACGATGCTCGCGATCGGGCCGCAAAATTTCCGCGACATGCTCGCCGGCTTCCACGCGATGGACGAGCATTTCCGCAAAACGCCGTTCGAGCGCAACTTGCCCGTGCTGCACGGACTGATCGGCCTCTGGAATGCGAATTTCCTCGGCGTCGAAAGCCTCGCCGTGCTGCCCTACGAGCAATACCTGAAACGCTTTCCTGCGTATCTCCAGCAACTGACGATGGAGAGCAACGGCAAGCGCGTCACGCGAGCGGGCAAGCCGGTCGGCGTGGAGACGTGCCCGATCGTCTGGGGCGAGCCGGGCACGAACGGCCAGCATTCGTTCTATCAGCTCATCCATCAGGGCACGCGCAAGATCGCCTGCGATTTCATCGGTTTCTGCGAGACGGCCAATCCCGTCGGCGACCAGCACGACCTGCTCATCGCGAATCTCTTCGCGCAGGGCGAAGCACTTGCATTCGGCAAAACCGCGGCGGAAGTTCGCGCGGAAGGCGTGCCCGCCGCGCTCGTGCCGCACAAGACGTTCCCCGGCAATCATCCGAGCAGCACGATCCTCACGCGCAAGCTCGATCCGCGCACGCTCGGCGCACTCGTTGCGCTCTACGAACACAGCACGTTCGTGCAGGGCGCGATCTGGGGCATCGACTCGTTCGACCAGTGGGGTGTCGAACTCGGCAAGGTACTCGCCAAGCGTATCGGCGCCGAGCTCGCCGCGACGAAGACACCGAAACTCGCGCACGACAGTTCCACGAACGCGCTGATCCGCCGCTACCGACGCCAACGAGGTCCTTCCGCATGAGTTCGACCCTGCATCCGCTTGCTGGCAAGCCGGCGACGATGGCGCGGCTTGTCGACGTCGATCGGCTGGTCGCGGAATATTTCGACAAGAAACCGGACGCTTCCGTTGCCGCACAGCGCGTGAGTTTCGGCACGTCCGGCCATCGCGGCACCTCGTTCAACGCGAGCTTCAACGAGGCGCACGTGCTCGCGATCACGCAGGCGATCTGCGAATACCGCGCGCAGGCCGGCATCGACGGGCCGCTGTTCCTCGGTATCGACACGCATGCGCTGTCCAGGCCCGCGCAGGACAGCGCGCTCGAAGTGCTCGCCGCGCACGGCGTGGAAACGCGCATCGCGGCCGGCGGCGAATTCACGCCGACGCCGGCGCTCTCGCACGCGATCCTGTGCTGGAACCGCGGCCGAGAAACGGGAATCGCCGACGGCATCGTCGCCACGCCGTCGCACAATCCGCCCGAAGACGGCGGCTTCAAGTACAACCCGCCGAACGGCGGCCCGGCCGATTCGAAGATCACCGGCTGGATCCAGGATCGCGCGAACGCCTTGCTCGCCGATGGTTTGCGCGGCGTGCGTCGCGTGCCGCTCGCGCAGGCACGCAGCGCGGCGACGACGCGTGAGTTCGATTTTCTCTCGGCCTACGTCGACGATTTGGGTTCGCTCATCGATTTCGATGCGATCCGCGCCGCGAATCTGCGCCTCGCCGTCGATCCGCTCGGCGGCGCGGGCGTGCACTACTGGCCGCGCATCGCGGAACGCTGGCGCATCGCGTTCGACATCGTCAGCCTCGAAGTCGATCCGCGTTTCGCGTTCATGAGCCTGGATTGGGACGGCCGCGTGCGCATGGACCCGTCATCTGCGCCCGCAATGCAGCGTCTGCTCGCGTTGCGCGAGAAATACGACGTCGCCGCCGCCTGCGACACCGACCATGACCGCCACGGCATCGTCGCGCGCAGCGTCGGGCTCATGCCCGCGAACCACTATCTCGCGACGATGATCGACTACCTGTTCCGCGAGCGGAGCGGATGGCGCAGCGATGCGGCGATCGGCAAGACCGTGGTCAGCAGCGCGATGATCGACCGCGTCGGCGCACGGCTCGGCCGGCGCGTGCACGAAGTGCCGGTCGGCTTCAAATGGTTCGTCGATGGCTTGTTCGACGGTTCGCTTGGTTTCGGCGGCGAAGAAAGCGCAGGCGCCTCGTTCCTGCGCCGCGACGGCGGCGCGTGGAGCACCGACAAGGACGGCATCGCGCCGGCCTTGCTCGCTGCGGAAATCACCGCGCGCAGCGGCCGCGATCCCGGCGAGTATTACGCGACGCTGTGCGCGGATCTCGGTGAGCCGTTCTTCGATCGCGTCGACGCGCGCGCGACGCGCGAGCAGAAGGCGCGCTTGTCCGCGCTCACGCCCGCGCAGCTCGACGTCGGCACGCTCGCCGGCGAGAAGGTCGAACAGGTGCTCGACCGCGCGCCGGGCAACGGCGCCGCGATCGGCGGCATCAAGGTCGTCGCCGCGAACGGCTGGTTCGCCGCACGGCCGTCCGGTACCGAGGACATCTACAAGGTCTACGCCGAAAGCTTCCGCAGCCGCGAGCATCTGCGTGAAATCCTCGACGAGGCGCAGGCGGTCGTCGATCGCGTCATCGCGGGTTGATTCTCGGGCACGGCGCGCCTTGCGAAACGCGCGATCGCGCCCATTTCCTGCGCACCGAGACGACTTTCCGTCGTCGTCCGCTCCGGGAGTTCGACATGCCGCGTCCGATCCGCATCGATTTCGTTTCCGACATCGCCTGTCCGTGGTGCGCGATCGGCCTTGCCTCGCTCGAGCAGGCGATCGCGCGCGTCGGCGACGCGGCGAAAATCGAGCTGCATTTCCAGCCGTTCGAACTCAATCCGCAGATGGCGCCGGAGGGCGAGGACGCGGCCGAGCACCTGATGCGCAAGTACGGCATGCCGCGCGAGCAGCTCGACAAGAACCGCGAGAACATCCGCGCGCGCGGCGCGCAGCTCGGCTTCACGTTCGGCTCGCGCGAACGCGTCCACAACACGTTCGATGCGCATCGTCTGCTGCACTGGGCGGGGACGCTCGGTGCGACGCAACAGCTTGCGCTCAAGCATGCACTGCTCGCGGCATATCACACGCGCGGCGAGGACGTCTCCAGCCGCGCGACTTTGCTCGCCGCGGTCGAGGCAGCGGGGCTCGATGCACAACGCGCCGCGAAAGTCCTCGACAGCGACGAATACGCCGAGGCGGTGCGCGAACGCGAGAAGTATTACCTCGACCGAGGCATCCACGGCGTGCCCGCGATCATCTTCGACGAACGCAGCCTGATCTCGGGTGGACAGCCGGTCGAGGTGTTCGAGCAGGCGCTGCGGCAGATCGCGGCAACGCCGGTTCCGGCCTGAAAAGAGCGACAAGTCCCACGAAGGTCACGACCTTGGAGTGGTCGGCATGCGTGCGGAATGCATGACGACCGCGGCTTATCGCCGTTGTGCGCGATCGCGCGGCCACATCGCTGCCGCAGCGGCGACGATGGCCACGCCGACGATCGCCATGCTCGCCGTCCCGAGGTTCGCCCGCGCGATGTCGAGCACGAAGCCGCCCTGCATCTTCATGAACGCGTCGCGGATCGACACGCCGAGCATGCCGGCGACGCGTGCGACGGCTTGCAGGTAGAACGCGTAGACCGCGGCGGTGGCGACGAACAGCGGCGCAAGGACGATGCCCGCGCGTCGCCCGCCATAGCCGTGCGCGCGCAACGCCCATACGACGGTCCCGGCGACGACGAACGCGAACGGCGCGAGGTCGCCCGCGACGCGCAGCGAGAGCAGGCACCACAACGCGCCGCCAGCGAGCGCGCACATGAGCGCGGTGGCGATGCCGATGCGGCGGGGTCTTGATGAGGCAATCGAAGTGGTTGGCGACATCGGTTCCTTCGGCGTGGCATTGCGCCAGCCCAATGCAGCGCCGGTCGATGATAGCCGTGGATCGCGCCGCGAGCGAAACGCCGCAGCCCGGCGCGGATCAAACCACGCGCCCCGTTTCCGCCAGCAACCACGCATTCGGCGCGTGCGCGAAACCGACGTGCGCGTAGTAGTCGCGCGCGGCCGGTGCGGCGAGCAGCACGATCTTCGCTTGCGGTGCGGCGGCCTGCGTGCGGCGCATGAGTTCCTTGCCGATGCCGCCGTGCTGGTGCGAGACGCGCACGGCAAGGTCGGCGAGGTACGTCGACCAGACGAAATCGCTGAGGCTGCGCGCGATGCCGACGAGCGCGTCGCCGTCCCATGCGGTGATCGTGAGGTTCGCGTTGGCGAGCATCGCCGTGAAGCGCGTATCGTCGTCGATCGGGCGGCGTTCGCCGAGCGTCGAGGCGCGATACAGGTCGCGTGCTTCGTCGAGCGCAGGAACGCAATCGTCGCGGTAAAGGATCATGTCGCGGATTCCTGGTCGGCGAGCAGCGCGCGCACGGAGCCGGGCAGGGCGATGCCGGCCGCGAGATCGGGTTCGGCGATGGCTTCGCCATAGCCGGTGCGCAGCGGCACGACGCCGGCCCAGTGCGGAAGCGCGAGATCGTCTTGCGCGTCCTTGACGCTGCCGCCGCGCACCTTGGCGCTGGCGTCGACGATCTCGAAGCGCAACACGGTCGTCGCGGCGAGTTCGCTCGCGTCGGCCGGGCGCGATTCGGCGGCGCGGCCGGGAAGGACGGCATCAACGAAGCGCGCGAGCGCATCGGCCTTCGAAGCCGCGTCGTCGACGACGACCGCGCGGCCGAACGCGACGACGCTGCGGTAATTCACGGAATGGTTGAAGTGTGAACGCGCCAGCACGAGCGCGTCGAGATGCGTCACGCCGACGCAGGCCTCGATGCCGTTGCCGAGTTCGTGCAGCAAGCGGCTCGCGACGGAGCCGTGCAACAGCAGCGCGTCGCCGTCGCGCGCGTAGAGCATCGGGATCACGTACGGCTGGCCGTCGACGCAGAACGCGACGTGCGCGAGCATGCCCGCGTCGAGGATTGCATGGACGTCCGCGCGCTCGTACTGCGCACGCGCCTTGACGCGGCGGACGTGATGGCGGGCTTTCGTTTGGGCGCTCATGGAGCCTCGAGATGCGGAAAACAGGTGCACGATAGCCCTCGATATTGGTACCTTGTAGCGCCAAGTTTCCGGTTGAATCCGGGGCCAATCGTGTATCTCGAACTGGATGGACAAGGGCCGCGCTACGCGCAGCTGATCCGCGCGCTGAAGGGCGCGATCCTCGATCGCCGATTCGCCGCAGGCACGCGCCTGCCCGCGAGTCGCATGCTCGCCCGCGAACTCGATCTGTCGCGCAACACCGTGCTCGCCGCGTACGAGCAGTTGCAGGTCGAAGGCTTCCTGCTCGGCCGCGTCGGATCGGGCAGTTTCGTGGCCGACGTCGGCGCGCCGGCCGCGCGCAAGAACAGCGCCAGCGCGCTCGTCGCGCCGCTGTCGGCGTTCGCACGGCGTGCGCAGGCGAACACCGACGGCCGGCGCATTCCGGGCCATCAGCACCGCGACCTGCGTTACAACCTGCAGTACGGCGTGCCGCTCGCGAATCCCCTGCTCGCGAGCGTGTGGCGACGCGAGATCGCGCGCGCGGCCGAGCACGCGCAGCTCGATTATCCCGATGCGCAGGGTTTCGACGCGTTGCGCGTGCAAGTGTGCGACTACCTGGCGCGCCGCCGCGGCGTGCCCGCGTCGCCCGAGGACGTGCTTATCGTCAACGGCACGCAGCAGGCGTTTTCGCTGGCCGCGCGCGTGCTGCTTGAAGCCGGCGACGAGGTCGCGCTCGAAGATCCGCACTACCGCGGCGCGCGCCAGGTGTTCGCCGCCCACGGTGCGCATGCGCGCGGTTGCCGCGTCGACGGCGACGGGCTCGTGCCGTCCGCGTTGCCGAAGGGCGCGCGGCTCGCCGTGGTCACGCCGTCGCATCAGTTCCCGACCGGCGCGTTGCTGCCGCTGCCGCGTCGCATGGAACTGCTCGACTGGGCGGCGCGCGAACGAACTTGGCTCATCGAGGACGATTACGACGGCGAATTCCGCTACGGCGGTCGCCCGCTCGCGGCGCTGAAGTCGCTCGATCGCGATGGTCGCGTCATCTACATCGGCAGTTTTTCGAAGGCGCTGTTCCCGGCGCTGCGACTTGGCTACATGGTGTTGCCGCCGGCATTGCGAGATGCATTCGTCGCGGCGAAATGGCTCGAGGATCGCGGCAGCAACACGCTCGAACAGGCGGCGCTCGCGCATTTCATGGCAAATGGCGGCTTCGAGCGGCACCTGCGCCGCGCCGCGCTCGCGTTGCGCGCGCGGCGCGAGGCGATGCTTGGCGGACTCGCGCAGCACACGCGTGGCGCCATGGAAGTCGTCGATTCCAACGCGGGCATGCATCTCACTGCGTGGCTCACGCGCGCGAACCACGGCGAATGCGAGCGCCTCGTCGCGCACGCGCGCACGCGCGGGCTCGGCCTGTACACGATTTCGCCGTATTGCCTGAAGCCGCCGCCGCGGCCGGGCCTCGTGCTCGGTTACGCGGGATTGCCGCCCGCCGACATCGAATCGGCGATGCGCCTGCTCGGGCGCTGCCTGCGCGAAACCGGTCTGGTCGCGTGAACTCATCGGGTTGAAGCCGCGCGCGCCGGCCCGCATATCGACGATAATGCGCGGCTCGCCACCGCAAGTTTCGCGAACACGTCGATGGGCTACAGCCAGACCTCCGAACCGATCCGCTTCGAACGCGACTGCGCCGCCGTGATGGTGCCGCAGGGCGACGAGGTCACGCTGCCGGCGGGGCAGGTCGGTTACATCACGCAGGCGCTCGGCGGCAGCTTCACGGTGTACGTGGACGGCAACCTGTTCCGCATCCGCGGCGTGGATGCGGACGCGATCGGCAAGGAAACCCCGCCGCCGATCGAACTGGCCGACGAATCGAGCGATGCCGACGTCGAAAAGCTCGTCTGGCAACAACTGCGCACGTGTTTCGATCCGGAGATCCCGATCAACATCGTTGAACTCGGGCTCGTTTACGACTGCGACCTCGAACATCTCGACGGCGGCACGCGCAAGGTCAACGTGCGCATGACACTGACCGCGCCGGGCTGCGGCATGGGCGACATCCTCGTCGACGACGTGCGCACCAAGCTCGAGATGATCCCGACGGTGGCGGAAGCGGACGTCGACCTCGTGTTCGACCCGCCGTGGAACCAGACCATGATGTCCGAGGCCGCGCGCCTGGAAACCGGGATGCTTTGACTGCGGCGTGGTTCGTCGCGGCGTGCGTGGAGGTTCCGCACGGCTTTCCGGAAATCGTTGCCGATTGTTCTTCCATCGACGCCGCAAGGTGATGGCATGCGTGCGCGCCGTTGACTGGCGGGCACACATCGTGATGGCCGTCACGCTACGCACACCGAGAATCCGGGATGTGCAGATGCAAAAAGACAGAGTGATTTCTGATTGCCGGTCGCCGACGCGTTGACGGCGCTTCGCGGAATTTCGATTGGAAAACCGCGCATTAGCTGAGCCGCTCGATTCGGTCGCCTTCTTGCGCGGTGCAAAACAAACCGACGCCGTCGAGATCCCATCGCCGACACTGACATTTTTGTCAGCTTCATGACAGCGATCGGGTGCTATCCAGACAGCGCGGGCTGCAGCGGAATCCGGTCGACGGTTGCCTCAAGAGAGGGGGGGCGAACCGAGGCTTCGGGGCGAATCGAAAGTCGCATCCGAAACGGTCTCCGCGGCGGTGGGGCAATACGCATCGAAACAAATCCCGATCCCGGTTCGTGCGCAGGGATGCACGAGCTTGCGGCGGTTTTTTTGTGCGGCCGCAAAAAAACATCCTACTTCGAAGGCTTATTGAGGGAGTCAGTAATGCGCAATTCGAAATACGTACTGCGTCAGGCGACACTCGTTGCTGCAATGATGGCTGCGCTGGGCGCGATGTCAGCCGCGGATGCCTCCGCGGCGACGCAATCCGCCGCGATCCAGACCAACCGCGTCCGCATCTCCGAGCCTGCCAGCTTGCGCGCGGGCGATGCGATCGACGGCATGCTCGCCAACACCACGGCGATGCACGTCACCATCGGCTTGAATCTGCGCAATCGCGCGCAGCTCGATTCGTTCATCCAGTCGAATGCGTCGGTGATCAAGACCTCGCACGAGCCGATGAGCAATGCGCAATTCATGGCCAACCACGCGCCGACCGAGGCGCAGGTCAAGGCCGTCACCGACTTCCTCGCCAGCGCCGGCTTCACCCACATCGAAGTCGCGCCGAACCGCCTGCTCATCGAAGCGGACGGTCGTGCCGATCTCGCGCAGGCCGCGTTCCAGACCTCCTTCGCGCGCGTGCGCACGGCCGACGGCCGCGACGCCTATGCGAACACCGAAGCCGCGACGATCCCGGCCGCGTTGCAGGGCACCGTGCTCACGGTCATGGGCCTGCAGAACGTGTGGAAGGCGCACACGATGATGCAGAAAGCGACGCCTGGCCCGATCACTGCCGCGATCACCGGCCACAACCCGACCGAATTCTCGTCCATCTACGGCGGCACCGGCGTCGCCACGGCGGCGGGCGTGAACGTCGGCATCATCACCCAAGGCAAGATCACGCAGACGGTCACCGACCTCAACACGTTCACGTCGAACAACGGTCTGGCCACGGTGACGACGCAGACCGTGCAGGTCGGCAGCGCCAGCAACGACACCAGCGGCATCGGCGAATGGGACCTGGACAGCCAGGACATCGTCGGCATGGGCGGCGGTCAGGTCGGCAAGATCATCTTCTACAACATCAATTCGCTGAGCGACGCGAACCTCATCTCCGGCTTCAACAAGGCCGTCACCGACAACGTCGCCAAGGTCATCAACGTCTCCATCGGTGGTTGCGAAACCGGCACGCAGAGCGGTGCGGGCGCGGAAGGCGACAACGTCTTCGCGCAGGCCGTCGCGCAGGGCCAGACGTTCACGATCTCGACGGGCGATTCCGGCGCCGATGAATGCGGCACCGGCGGTACCGTGCCGAGCTGGCCGGCCAATTCGCAGTACGTGGTCGCGGTCGCGGGCACCAAGCTCGACGCCTCGACGACGACGTGGAACAGCGAAGTCGTCTGGAACGACCTGTCGATCAACAACGGCGCAACCGGCGGCAGCCAGAGCACGTACGAGCCGAAGCCGAGCTGGCAGACGCTGTGGACGGGCCAGTACCGCGGTGTCGCCGACGTTGCCTTCGACGGCAGTCCGAGCTCGGGCGCCAAGGTCATCGTCAGCGGCGCGACGCAGCAGATCGGCGGCACCAGCCTGTCGGCACCGCTATTCGCGGGCATGTGGGCACGCGTGATTGCGGTGAAGGGCACCAGCGTCGGCTTCGCCGGCCCGATCATCTACCAGCTGCCTGCTGCGGACTTCCATGACATCACGTCGGGCAACAACAGCGGCTCGACCGCGGGTGTCGGCTACGACCTCGCCAGCGGCCGCGGCAGCATGATCCTCAACAAGGCCATCAACGACATCGGTGGCACGACGCCGCCGGCCAACGTCCCACCCGTAGCAAACTTCAGCGTGACGACGAGCGGCCTGACGGCGACGTTCACGGATTCGTCGACGGACAGCGACGGCACGATCGCGTCGCGCTCGTGGAACTTCGGCGACAGCAGCACGTCGACGTCGACGAGCCCGAGCCACACGTATGCGGCGGCCGGCACGTACAGCGTGTCGCTGACGGTCACCGACAACAGCGGCGCGACCAACACCAAGACCAGCTCGGTTACGGTGTCCAGCGGCGGCAGCGGCGGTGGCAACGTGTTGCAGAACGGCGTCGCGGTGACGGGCCTGTCGGGTGCGACGAACGGCCAGCTCGCCTACACGATGGTCGTTCCGGCCGGCGCCACGGGCCTGAAGTTCGTGACCTCGGGCGGCACGGGCGACGGTGACCTGTACGTGAAGTTCGGCTCCGCGCCGACGACCTCGAGCTACGACTGCCGCTCGTGGAACACGGGCAACAGCGAAACCTGCTCGATCACCACGGCGCAAGCAGGCACGTACTACGTGATGATCAACGGCTACGCGGCGTTCAGCGGCATGAGCCTGACCGGCAGCTACAGCACCGGCGGTGGCGGCGGCACGGGCGGCACGACGCTGACCAACGGCGTAGCCGTCACCGGCCTGGCCGCGACGACGGGCAACTGGACGTCGGACTACACGCTGGTGGTGCCCTCGGGCGCGACCAACCTGAAGTTCGCGATCTCGGGCGGTACGGGCGATGCGGACATGTACGTTCGTCTGGGCTCCGCGCCGACGACGTCGAGCTACACCTGCCGTCCGTACGTGTCGGGCAACAGCGAGACGTGCACGTTCGCCGCGCCGACGGCGGGCACGTACCACGTCAGCCTGCGCGCGTACTCGACGTTCAGCGGCGTGACGCTGACGCCGAGCTACACGCCGTAAGGACACCGCGCCACGGACGGCGCATTCAACGAAAAGCGATCAAGGACGATCGCGAACCAGCACCAGCGGCCGGGGCGAACCCGGCCGCTTTTTTCATGGGCGGAACACGACAAAAACGCCGCACGCCGGGTCGGACGTCGACGCGATGACTGAAGCTCGAAACGGATACCGGCCGCCGGATGGCTGGCTGCGACGCAATCAGCGATTGCGGTAGGTGATGCGACCCTTGGTCAGGTCGTAGGGGGTCATTTCGACCTTGACCTTGTCGCCGGTCAGGATGCGGATGTAGTTCTTGCGCATGCGGCCGGAGATGTGGGCCGTGACCACGTGTCCATTCTCGAGTTTCACGCGGAAAACCGTGTTCGGAAGGGTTTCGAGGATCGTTCCTTCCATCTCGATGACGTCGTCTTTGGACATTCGCGCTCTGAAGTTGGCGGGCCGTGCGGCCGGGAGAAAGCGCGCGATTGTGCCACGTTCGCCGGGTCGACGGAAGTCGAGGGCCGCTGGCGGCTCAGGTCGCGAGATCCGCGGCTGTGGCCAGCGGGAAGTCGTGCGTCCATGCGCCGACGCGTCCGGGTTGCGCTGCCAGCACTCCCGCTTGCGCGCAGAACGCGTCGCGCGGCATCTCGCGCGCCCCGAGCGTGAACAGATGGTCGGAGGCGACCTGCGCGTCGAGCAGCGGAAAATTCCACGCGTCGAGCGCGCCGCACAGAGCGAGCAGCGCGACCTTGGAGCCATTGGTCTGCATGCTGAACATCGATTCGCCGTAGAACATGCGGCCGAGCGCGACACCGTAGATGCCGCCAGCGAGTTGACCGTTCGCGTCGCGGACTTCGATCGAATGCGCGTGGCCGAGGTCGTGCAAGCGCGCGTAGGCGGCGAGCATGTCGCCGGTGATCCAAGTGCCGTGCCCGCGGCGTCGCGTTGTGGCGCAGGCGCGCATGACCTCGACGAACGCGGTGTCCGCGCGGATCGACCAATCGCATCGGCGCAGCCAACGCGCGAGCCTGCGCGGCACGTGCATGCGCGCGGTGTCGAACACCGTACGCAGCGATGGCGACCACCACAGGATCGGCTGGCCATCGGAGAACCACGGGAAAATGCCGTGGCGATACGCCTCGAGCAGGCGATCCGGCGACAGGTCGCCACCGACCGCGAGCAAACCGTCCGGTTCGGCGAAGGCTCTCTCCACCGGAGGGAACGCGAGGTTTCCCGTTGCGCCGAGTACTGGAATCCGGATCACGTGGCTTGTCCGCGCGAGACTGCTTGGAGGATAGCGGCTCAGAGCTTGCGTGCGTACGGCGAATGCGCGAGCACGTCGTCGCGATAGTCGTCGAGCGCTCGCGATTCGCGGCGCAGCGCATCGGCGATTGCCGCGCGGAAACGCGGGTCGGCGATCCAGTGGAACGATCGCGTGCGGGCCGGCAGGAAACCGCGTGCGATCTTGTGTTCGCCGCCAGCACCGGGCTCGAACGCGGTCAGGCCTTCGCGCAGGCAGTAGTCGATGCCTTGGTAGTAGCAGGCTTCGAAATGCAGCGCTTCGACATGTTCGCTCGCGCCCCAGTAGCGGCCGTATAGCGTCGTGGAACTGCGCAGCATGATCGCGCCGGCGATGAGGCGTCCGTCGCGCCTGCACAGCACGGCGACGACGTCGCGCGGCATCGTGCGGCCGAGGTGGCGAAAGAAATCGAGCGTCAATGCGGCGTAATTGCCTTTTTCATCGAACGTGGCGAGGTAGAAATCGTGGAGCGCGCGCCACTCGTCGTCGTCGAGTTCGTCGCCGTGGCGGATTTCGCAAACGACGCCCGCCTGCGCGACGCGCGCTCGCTCGTGACGGATGTTCTTGCGTTTCTTGTGGCTGAGCGCATCGAGGAAATCGTCGAAATTTCGCCAGCCAGCATCGTTGCGCCAATGAAATTGCCAGTCGGAACGCGGCAGCCAATCCGAGTCGCTGAGCGCGACTGCATCTGGTTCGATCGCGAAATTCAGATGCGCCGACGACAGCTTGAGGCGTTGCGCTTCGGCGCGAATCGCCGCGACCAACGCCGCGCGCAGGGCGTCTGCATCGCTGCCGTGTCCGGCGAGCAATCGCGGCCCAGTCACGGGCGAATAGGGTACGGCGCACAGCAGCTTCGGATAGTAGTCGAGGCTGTTCTGCTCGTAGGCGTGCGCCCACGACCAGTCAAACACGAATTCGCCGTGCGAATTGCCCTTGAGATACAGCGGCGCCGCGGCGACGAGGCGCTCGCCGTCATGAAGCGTCAGATGATGCGGCTGCCAGCCCGTGCGCGGATCGACGCAGCCGTGCCGCTCCAAGCCGGCGAGAAACGCATGCGCGAGGAACGGGTTGTCGTCTGGCCGCAATGCATTCCATGCGTCGGCGGGAATCGCGTCGAGCCGGTCGTGGAAGCGTGCCTTCATGGTGCGCGGTCGGAAGCTAGAAGATTGAACCACGAAGAACACGAAGAGAAGCACAAAGAATCCAAAGAGCTTTTCCTTCGTGTACTTCGTGTTCCTCGTGGCTCAGGCTTCTGCTTCAGCCCTTGTCGAGGAATCGCTCGGCATCGAGCGCAGCCATGCAGCCGAAACCGGCCGAGGTGACGGCCTGTCGGTAGATCTGGTCGGCGACGTCGCCGGCGGCGAACACACCGGACACGCTGGTCGCGGTCGCGCCGCCGTCGAGGCCGCTGCGGATCGTGATGTAGCCGTTCTTCATCTCGAGCTGGCCGTCGAAGATCGAGGTGTTCGGGGTGTGGCCGATCGCGATGAAGACACCGTGGACGGCGATGTCGCGCGTGGTGTGGTCTTCGGTGCTGATCAGGCGCGCGCCGGTAACGCCGGAGTCGTCGCCGAGCACCTGGTCGACGGCGTGGTTCCAGATGATTTCGATCTTGCCCGCGCGTTCCTTCTCGAACAGCTTGTCCTGCATGATCTTTTCGGCACGCAGCTTGTCGCGGCGATGCACGAGCGTGACCTTGCGGCAGATGTTGGACAGGTACAGGGCTTCCTCGACCGCAGTGTTGCCGCCGCCGATCACGGCGACGTCCTGGTCGCGGTAGAAGAATCCGTCGCAGGTCGCGCAGGCGGAGACGCCTTTGCCCTTGTAGTGTTCTTCGGAGCTGATACCGAGGTACTTCGCCGTCGCGCCGGTGGCGATGATGAGCGCGTCGCAGGTGTATTCGCCGCCATCGCCCTTCAGGCGGAACGGACGCTGCGACAGATCGGTAGTGTGAATGTGGTCGAACACCATCTCGGTCTTGAAGCGTTCGGCGTGTTCGGCCATGCGACGCATCAGGTCAGGCCCCTGCAAACCTTCGACGTCGCCGGGCCAGTTGTCGACTTCGGTCGTCGTCATCAACTGGCCGCCTTGTGCGAGGCCGGTGATGAGCGTGGGCTTGAGGTTGGCGCGTGCCGCGTAGACGGCGGCGGTGTAGCCGGCGGGGCCGGAGCCGAGGATGATCAGTCGCGAGTGCTTGGCAGTGCTCATGTATACTTCCGCGCCGCTCAGAAGCGGCTTTTCTGGCGCTTTTCTTCATGACGCGGCGGGCACGAAGGCGTCCGCGCGATTCCGATTCCATCCCGATCCGGTCTGCCGCAATGCGGCGTGCCGGCGCGCGGGGAACACGGAGAATGGAGGGAACGCCTGCATGATTCAAGGCGCAATCCATTACCCGTCCAACCTTTGAGGATTCCTGCAATGCGTATCGGCGTGCCTACTGAAACCAAGACCCTGGAAGGGCGCGTCGCGCTCGTGCCGGCCGCTTGCGGCGACCTCGTCCTGCGTGGCCATGAGGTCTACGTGCAGTCGGGCGCGGGCGACAAGAGCGGCTTCAAGGACAAGGACTACGAGCGCGTCGGCGTGAAGATCGCCGCCACCGCGAAGAAGCTCTACGAAGCGGGCGAACTCATCGTCAAGGTGAAGGAACCGATCGCGGGCGACCTCAAGTTCCTGCGCAAGGATCACCTGCTGTTTTGCTACCTGCATCTCGCCGCCGAGCCCAAGCTGACCAAGGAGCTGCTCGCCATCGGCCTGACCGGCGTCGCGTTCGAATCGGTCGAGGAGTCCGATGGTTCGTTGCCGCTGCTTGCGCCGATGTCGATCATCGCCGGCCGCATCGCGACGCAGATCGGCACGCACCTGCTGCACCAGCCGGCGGGCGGCAAGGGCAAGCTGCTCGGCGGTCTGCCGTCGACCGTGCGCGGCAAGGTCATCGTGTTCGGCGCCGGCGCCGCCGGCCGCAATTCGGCGGAACTCGCCGCGGCCGCGGGCGCGAACGTCATCGTCTTCGAAAAGCGCCAGGATCGCCTGCGCGAGATGATGAACCTCGCGCCGAACGTCACCGCGCTATATCCCTACGAGGAAACTGTCGCACGCGAAATCAAGGACGCCGATCTCGTCATCGGCGCCGTGCTCATCCCCAGCGCGAAGGCGCCGCGCGTGGTCACGCGTGCGATGGTCAAGTCGATGGAACCGGGCAGCGTGCTCGTCGACATCTCCATCGACCAGGGCGGCTGCTTCGAGACGTCCAAGCCGACGACGTACAAGGAGCCGACCTACGTCGTCGACGGCATCACGCACTTCTGCGTGACCAACATGCCCGGCGCGGTGCCGCAGACGTCCTCGCAGGCGATCTGCGCGGCGATCCTGCCGTACGTGAACCGCCTCGCTTCCGACAAGAACTGGAAGAAGTTCGAGCCGCTCAAGCGCGGCATCAACGTCGAAGGCGGCAAGATCGTGCATCCGGCGCTGAAGGCCTGATGGATACCGCCGCTGCCGCGCGTGGTCGCGGCAGCGGTGTTTGCGTCATGGACGATTGTTCAATGAATTGCGGCGGACAATTCGGGTAGATTGTGCGGATGGCTCGCACGACCAAAGAATCCGCGCCGCCCCGGCTCGACGAACACTGGCACAAGCGCCTGCGCGAAGCGGGATTCCTGCTGCTGCTGCCGCTCGCCGTGTACCTGTTCGCCTGTCTCTTCAGCTACGCGTCGGCCGACCCGGGCTGGTCGCACGCGGGCGATCCGGCGCGGCCGATCCACAACTTCGGCGGCGCGTTCGGCGCATGGCTCGCCGATCTTTCGTTCTATTTGCTCGGCGTCGTGTCGTACACGTTGCCAATCCTGCTGCTCGTCGTCGGCTACGTCGTGTTGCGCGGCGCGACGACGCGCGAACGCTCGCCGCTGGAACCGACGCTTCGGCTCGTCGGATTCGTCGCGTTCTTCATCGCCGCGCCGGGACTCGCGTGGCTGCAATCGAGTGGTGCGAGCCAGCTGCCGGCGGGGCCGGGCGGCATCCTCGGTTCGCTGATCGGCGCGAGCCTGTTGCGCACGTTCGGGCCGCTCGGCGCGGGACTTTTCCTGCTCGCGCTCGCGTTGATTGCGATCACGTTGGCGACGGGCTTGTCGTGGTTCAAACTCATGGACGGCATCGGTCGCTTCCTGCTCGGCGCCGGCGCGGAAGTCGCGACGAAAATGCGCAAGGCCGAAGACTGGAACGCCGCGCGCGAGGCGCGTGCCGAGCGCGAGGTCGTGTTCAAGGTCGAAAAGCAGAAGCAGTCCAAGCGCGAGCCGGTCAAGATCGAACCGACGATCGCGCCGATCGAGAAAAGCGAACGCGCGCGCCGCGAGAACCAGATTCCGCTGTTCAACGGTGCGTCGAAAGAGGGCGAACTGCCGCCGCTGTCGCTGCTCGACGAGCCCAAGCAGCAAGCCAAGGGCATTTCGAAGGAGACGATCGACGCGTTGTCGCGCCAGGTCGAATTCAAGCTCAAGGATTTCCGCATCGAAGCGCAAGTCGTGAGCGCGCATCCCGGCCCGGTCATCACGCGCTTCGAGATGCAGCCCGCACCCGGCATCAAGGGCAGCCAGATTTCCTCGCTCGACAAGGACATCGCGCGCGGCCTGTCGGTGACCAGCGTGCGCGTCGTCGACGTGATCCCGGGCAAATCCGTCATCGGCCTGGAAATCCCGAATGCGAGCCGCGAGATCGTCTACCTGTCTGAGATTCTCAGTTCCGACAAGTACGACGCGCAGAAGTCGCCGCTCGCGCTCGCGCTCGGCAAGGACATTGGCGGCGCGCCCGTTGTCGTCGATCTCGCCAAGATGCCGCACCTGCTCGTCGCCGGCACGACGGGTTCGGGCAAGTCGGTCGCCGTCAACGCGATGGTGCTGAGCCTGCTCTACAAGTCGAGCGCGCGCGACGTGCGCATGATCATGATCGACCCGAAGATGCTGGAGCTTTCGGTCTATCAAGGCATTCCGCATCTAATCGCACCGGTCGTCACCGACATGAAGGAAGCCGCCAACGCGCTGCGCTGGTGCGTGGCTGAGATGGAGCGGCGCTACAAGCTCATGTCGATGGTCGGCGTGCGCAACCTCGCTGGCTTCAACAAGAAGGTGAAGGACGCCGACGACGCCGGCCAACCGCTGCTCGATCCGCTGTTCCGCCCGGATGCGTCGCAACCCGAGCGCGTTGCGCAACCATTGCAGCCACTGCCGTACATCGTCGTCATCATCGACGAATTTGCCGACATGATGATGATCGTCGGCAAGAAGGTCGAGGAACTCATCGCGCGTCTCGCGCAGAAGGCGCGCGCCGCCGGTGTGCACCTTATCCTCGCCACGCAGCGTCCGTCGGTCGATGTCATCACCGGCCTCATCAAGGCGAACATTCCGACACGCATCGCATTCCAGGTGTCGAGCAAGATCGACTCGCGCACGATCCTCGACCAGTCCGGCGCGGAAACGCTGCTCGGCCATGGCGACATGCTCTACCTGCCGCCAGGCACGGCGATGCCCGAGCGCGTGCACGGCGCGTTCGTCGACGACCACGAAGTGCACAAGGTCGTCGACTGGCTGCGCCAGCAAGGCGAACCCGACTACATTCCCGGCGTGCTCGAAGAAGTCCAGCCGCTCGACAACGGCAAGATCATCGACGCCTCCGGTTTGCCGCAGGACGCGAGCGAGAGCGAAGGCGGCGAAGACGCGCAGCTCTACGACAAGGCCGTCGCCATCGTCACCAAGACCCGCCGCGCGTCGATCTCCGGCGTGCAGCGCCACCTGCGTATTGGCTACAACCGCGCCGCGCGCCTCATCGAGCAGATGGAGCGCGACGGTGTGGTCAGCGGCCCCGAACACAACGGCAACCGCACCGTGCTCGCGCCACCGCCGCCGGGGGATTGAGTGCGATGAGCGACGCATCGGTCGGTCACGGAACTTCCTTGCGCGTGCGCTTGCGCGAAAAGCTGCCGGAAATCCTGATCGAGGCGGCGTCGGTGGTGATCGCGCTGCTGCTCGCGCTGGCGCTCAACAGTTGGAACGACGCGCGTCACGATCGCGAACGCGCCATCGCGGCGCGCGCAGCGATCCTCGCCGAACTGCGCGCCAATCGCGCGGAGCTCGTGGAGGCGCAGCCGATACTCAAGACGATCATCGGCGACCTGCAGGCCGCGCTCGATCCGGACAAGCCAGAGCCGCGCGAGCTCAAGGTCAATCTCGGCTTGTCGCTGCTGTCGTCGGGCGCATGGCATGCGGCGCTGGCGACGCAGGCGATGCAGGACATGGATTTCGCTTGGACTACGCGGGTCGCGAAGGTCTACGAATTGCAGGACAACTACTTGCGCGTGCAAAACGTCGCGATCGATCAAGTCGGGAGCATCCCGGCTGACAAGAACCTCAGTAGTCGAAGCGTCGCGCAATCGCTGATCCAGCGCGTGATCACGCTCTCGCAACTCGCCGACGGCCTCGCCCGCAGCTATGACACCGTGCTCGATGCGCCGCGCGAATGAGCCGGGAAGGATCGCGTTCCGCACGCTGTCCGGATCGGTTCGCATTCATCGGCATGCCGGATAATCCGCGTTCCGCAGCCTTCCGAGCCCGTCCTCGATGCGATTCCTCATTGTGCTCATGACCCTTGCCGTTTCGACGTCTGCGTCGGCGGCCGACTCCGCGCGCATGCGCATGGAAGCCTTCTCGAAATCCCTGCACTCGATCAGCGGCACGTTCGAGCAGAGCGTGACCGGCGCGAATGGCCATCGCGGCGACGAATCACGCGGGACGCTCGCGCTGGAGGCGCCGCGCCAGTTCCGTTGGGAGACGACTGCGCCGTTCCAGCAGACGATCGTCGCCGACGGCGCGCATGTGTGGGTCTACGAACCCGATCTCGAACAGGTGTCGGTGCGCAACCAGAGCGCGGCGGAATCGCACAGTCCGCTCACCGTGCTCACCGACTTGTCGCAGCTCGATCGCCAGTTCAAGGCGAGCGAAGGCGGCACGCGCGACGGGCTCGTCTGGCTCAAGTTGTCGCCGCAGGCCAAGGACGCGGAATTCGAATTCGCCGAACTCGGTTTCGACGGCGACGCGTTGCGTCGCATGCGCTTCAAGGATTCGCTGGGCAACGAAACGCAGATCGCGTTTTCCGATTGGAAACGCAATCCCTCGCTGCCCGCCGGCACGTTCAAGTTCGTGCCGCCGAAAGGCGTCGATGTCGTTGGCGACGTCAAACCAGACGCCGACGTGTTTCCGATCAAGGATTGAGCTTCTTTTCGGCAGTTCGGCCTGGATGCCGGTCTGTTCGTTGCCGTCATGGCGCACGGCGAAAGTGCCTCCACATGACAGCCGTCACGCGCGATCGCTGACGCCTGGGCCTGCATCGTCGGCACGCGAACAGCGAGCATGGTCACGCACCATTGGCGGTGCGGGAGACGACCATGAACGAGACGATTGCAAACCTGTCGCCGAAGCAGCGCGAACTGCTCGACAAGTATTTGCCGTGGCTGCTCGCCGGCGGCGCTGCGTGGCTCGTCGCGCGCGGCCTGCGCAAGCTCGCCTGGACGGCGTTCGGCATGTACTGGGCGTTCCACTTCGTGCGCTGACGGCGAGCGCGGCGACGGCGGCGGATCGGGCAGGGGGATCGGCTACGATAAGCGGACTTTTCCCACGCATCGCCGGCGCGTTTCCATCGCGCGCCACGATGCCGAAGTTCAGGAGTCCGCATGTCCGTATCCGCCACGCGAGCGCTGGTCGAGAACTACTACGCCGCCTTCAACCGCGGCGATTGGGAAGCCATGCTCGGCGCGCTCACCGATGACGTCGCGCATGATCTCAACCAGGGTGATCGCGAAACCGGCCGCGACACGTTCCGTGCTTTCCTCGCGCGCATGAATCGCTGCTATGCAGAGCAACTGCGCGACATCGTCGTCTTCGCCAGCGAAGACGGCACGCGCGGCGCGGCCGAATATGTCGTGCATGGTCGCTACAAAGCCACGGATGAAGGCCTGCCGCCGGCCAGCGGTCAAACCTACGTGTTGCCCGGCGGCGCGTTCTTCGACATCCGCGAAGGTCGCATCGCGCGCGTGACGAACTACTACAACCTGCAGGATTGGTTGCGGCAGGTGGGCGCACAATGATTTCTCGCGTTTCGGCGGCGCAGGCTGCTGGTGAGAAGCGCAGTCAGGGATGGCCGCTCCGGACTCCGGGTATGAATCGGACGACCACTGGATACCGAATCGCTTTTCGAAGCAGCGTTCAAGGATGACCGCAAAAGTACACATCATTGGCGGCGGCCCTGCCGGACTCATGGCCGCCGAGGCCGCGCGCGCCGCGGGCGCGGAAGTCGAAATCTACGACCGCATGGGCTCGGTCGGCCGCAAGTTCCTCATCGCCGGCAAGGGCGGACTCAACCTCACGCACTCCGATCCGTTCGACGTGTTCGTCACGCGTTACGGCTCGCGTCGTGCAGAGGTCGAACGCTGGTTGCGCGGCTTCGACGCTGATGCGCTGCGCGCATGGGCGCTCGGACTCGGCGTCGACACTTTCGTCGGCAGCTCGGGCCGCGTGTTTCCGCGTGACCTCAAGGCCGCCCCGCTGCTGCGCGGCTGGGTGCGGCGGCTGCGCGCCGACGGCGTACGTTTCCATGTCAATCACGAATGGCGCGGCTGGAACGAAGACGGCGCGCTGCGTTTCGCGACGGCGCAGACCGAGGTCGCAGTCCATGCCGATGCGGTCGTGCTCGCACTCGGCGGCGCGAGCTGGCCGATACTCGGATCGGACGGACGCTGGACGCCGGCGCTCGCCGCGCGCGGCATCGACATCGCTCCGCTGCGTCCTTCCAACTGCGGTTTCGACATCGACTGGAGCGCGCATTTCGCGCAGCGCCACGCCGGCCATCCGCTCAAACCCGTCGCTCTCGAATGGACAGATGCGAACGGCGCGACGACGCGCAAGCAAGGCGAGTGCGTCGTCACGCAGACCGGCATCGAAGGCAGCCTCGTCTACGCGTTCAGCGCTGCGCTGCGCGACGCAATCGACGCACAGGGGCAGGCGACGATCCATCTCGACCTCATGCCCGACCGCAGCCGCGACAGTCTCGCGCGAGCACTCGCGCGTAACGCGGGCAAGCGCTCGCTGAGCGAACACTGGCGACGCAGCCTGAGCCTCGACGGCGTCAAGACCGGACTGTTGCGTGAAGTCCTCGACGCGGACGCGCTGCGCGACGCGGATACCGTCGCGCGGACGCTGAAGTCGCTGTCGCTCACGCTGCTGCGCGCGCGGCCCGTCGAGGAAGCGATCAGCAGCGCCGGCGGCGTGCGCTTCGACGCGCTCGACGACGACCTCATGCTGCGCAACGCGCCCGGCGTGTTCTGCGCCGGCGAAATGATCGACTGGGAAGCGCCGACCGGCGGCTACCTGCTCACCGCGTGCTTCGCCAGCGGACGCATCGCCGGCGCCGCCGCCGCGCGCTGGCGTGGCACGGCGCAAGCCGCTAACGTCGCGCGATGATCGAAGTCCGCACTTTCGTCGCCAGCGACGTGACGCCGCACCTGGACGCCGTCGCCGCGCTGCGCATCGCCGTGTTCCGCGACTGGCCGTATCTCTACGACGGCGACGCCGACTACGAGCAGCGCTATCTCGCCACCTACGCGCAATCGGCGCGCAGCCTGTTCGTACTCGCTTTCGATGGCGCGCGCGTCGTCGGCGCATCGACCGCGATTCCGCTCGAGGACGAAATGGAATCGATCCGTGCGCCGTTCGCCGCACGCGGCTGGGACGAAAGCGACGTATTCTATTTTGGCGAGTCGGTGCTGCTGCACGACTATCGCGGACGCGGCCTCGGCCATCGCTTCTTCGACGAGCGCGAAGCGCACGCGCGACGCTTCGGCGGTTTCAAGGCGACGTCGTTCTGCAGCGTGCAGCGCCGCGCCGACGATCCGCGCTGCCCGTCCGCGTATCGCCCGAACGACGCGTTCTGGCGCAAGCGCGGCTACGCGCCATTGCCAGGCTTCCAGTGCGAGATCGAATGGCCCGAAGTCGGCAGCTCCGCGTCGATTCCGCACGCCTTGCAGTTCTGGGCGCGCGCGTTGGAGTCGACGTGAAAGTCCGCGTCGCCGCCGCGCAATACGACATCGGTGAGCCGCGCGATTTCGATGCGTTCGCGTCGCGCGTCGGTGCGCAGGTCGCTGCCGCGGCGAAGCAGGGCGCGCACATCGTCGTGCTGCCCGAGTACCTTGCGCTCGAAATCGCGGCGATGTTCGACGCGGCGACGCGCGGCGATTTTTTGCGCTCGCTCGCCGCGTTGCAGGCGCATCACGACGCGTTCCTCGCGCTCATGCGCGAACTCGCGCGCACGCACGCGATCCATCTCGTTGCCGGCAGTTTTCTGCTCGACGTCGGTGGCGGGCGTTATCTCAATCGCGCGTACTTCGTCTCGCCAAAAGGTGATGTCGTCCATCAGGACAAGCTCACCTTGACCGGCTTCGAGCGCGGCGCGCGCGTCATCGAACCCGGCGACGAGATCAAGGTGTTCGAGACGGACTTCGGCCGCGTCGCGATCGACATCTGCTACGACGTCGAATTCCCCCTCTACGCGCGTGCGCAGGCCGAGGCGGGTGCGCGATTGCTGCTCGTGCCGAGTTGCACCGATACCGCTGCCGGCGCGAATCGCGTGCTCGTCGGCTGCCGCGCCCGTGCGCTGGAAAATCCGCTTTACGTCGCCTGCGCGGTCACTGCGGGCGACGCACCGTGGAGTCCCGCGCTCGACGTCAATACCGGTACGGCCGGCATCTACGCGCCGATCGACCGCGGTTTCCCCGACGACGGCATCGTCGCGCGTGCAGAAGACGAGTGGGCGATCGCCGACCTCGATCTCGGCGCGTTCGACGCGAATGCGCAGCGCGCGCAGGTCGCCAACGCACGCGACTGGCCGTCGCAGTTGCGCCCGAGCGTGCAGCGCGCGCGCGTCGAGCGTTTGTAGGCGTCAGGCCAGCCAGCTCGCCGGCAGCAGATACATCGAGGTTCCGGCAAGCAGAAAGCCGATCAGCGTCGCCGCAAGCACGTCGCTCGGATAGTGCACGCCGAGCGCGACGCGCGAGAGCGCGACCAGCAGCGCGAACGGCACGAGCAACGCCGCGAGCCACGGGAACCACGCGACCGCGACGAGCGTGAAACCGACCGCATGCAGCGTGTGGCCCGATGGAAAACTGAACTCGTCGAGCGGCGCGATGTAGGCGGTGATGTCGGCGTGCGTGCGGAACGGCCGCGGGCGTCGCGTCCAGCGCTTGAGCACGCGGTACAGCGTCGTCGAAACGATGCCGACGAGACTCATGTGCAGCGCCGCGTGCGCGCCGCGCATGCCGCCAAACAGCGCGAGCGCGCCGATCAGCACGTACCAGAACACGCCGTCGCCGAGCCGGCTGACGATGCGCAGCAGTCGCATCAGCGCGCGCCGCGCGGCCCAGCGGTTGAGCGCAAGGCAGAGGCGGCGTTCGCCGTTGCCGGCTTCGAGACGTTGCCAGGTCGTCATGCGGCGCTCCTTTGGCGAAGGCTGCCGAGCAGTTGCGCGAATTGCGCGGACACTTGCGCGGTGCTCAGTCCCGCGACCGCTTCGCGCGCGGCGCGGCGGCTGCGTTCGCCTTCGCCGACGGCGAGGCGATGGCTCCAGTCGAGTGCGGCGGCGACGAAGGCGTCTTCGTCGCCGCAGGCCACGCGCGTGCCTGCGCGCGCGTGGCCGCTCTTGTCCGAAACGATGTGTTCGCGCGCAGCGGCGTAATCGTAGGCGACGACCGGCACGCCGCTGGCGAGCGCTTCGAGGGTAACGTTGCCGAACGTTTCGGTGAGGCTCGGGAACAGAAACAGGTCGCCCGAAGCGTAGTGGCTGGCGAGGTCTTCACCATAGCGCATGCCGGCGAAGACGATGTGCGGATGCTGCGCGGCAAGCGATTCGCGCAGCGGGCCGTCGCCGACCATGACGAGACGCACGCGTGGATGTTGCGCGCGGATCGCTTCGTATGCGCGGATGGCGAGATCGAGATTCTTCTCCGCGGCGAGACGGCCGACATGGACGACGGCGAGATCGCCGTCCTCGACGCCCCAACTGCGCCGCAAGTCGTCGCTGCGACGGCTCGGGTGGAACAGCGCCGTGTCGACCGCGCGGCGCAGCAGGCGCACGTCGTGGAAGCCGTGTTCGCGCAGGAATGTCGCAAGCTCTTCCGTCGGCACCAGCGTGGCCGCGGCGCGGTTGTGAAACCGGCGCAGGTAGGCGAATACGATCGGCGTGAGCAGGCCGAGGCCGTAATGCGCGGCGAAATCGTCGAAGCGCGTGTGGAAACCCGTGCAGGCCGCGATGCCGAGCTTGCGCGCCGCGCCAAGCGCGCTGTGGCCGAGCGGGCCTTCGGTCGCGACATAAATCGCGTCGGGTCGACGCTGCGACCAGTGCTTGATCAGATGTCCTTGCGCGGGCAGGCCGATGCGCAGACCCGCGTAGCGCGGCAGCGCGGCGCCCGCGACGAGATGCTGGTGGAAGTCCGTCGGCGCGTCGTCGGTTTCGCCTTGCCGCGGCCGCACGACTTCGACGTCGTGGCCGAGCGCGTGCAGGCCGCGCGCGAGCGACTGCACGGTCAGCGCGACGCCATTGATCTCGGGCGGCCAGGTTTCTGTGACGATCGACAGGCGCATGCTCGAAGGACTCGGGGGAGCTTGCGCCGAAAGATCGCCGTGTGGCGTGAAGCCGGCGTTGCATCGGCATGTCGGTTTTGTGGCATCGTGGAATGGCTGTAACCATTTCGTCACAAAGGCGCTTTAGCGTTCGCGAATGCCCGTTCAATCCGAGACTTGCAGGTCATTCCTGCATGGCGATTTCGCGCGCGCCGTGCAGCGGCGCCGGCGCCGGCGTGCGCGCGCCGGACGCATCGTGGTCGCGGTGGCGGCGATGTTCGTCTTGCTCCTGCTCTGCGCGATTCCGGCCTACCTGCTCGCGAGCGCGGCATCCTTGCCGTTCGCGGGGCAATCTCCGGACTGGGCGAGACTCGGAATCCTGTTCGGCGGCAGCTTGCGCGCGACGCTGTGCGCGCTCGTGTTCGCGGTGCCGGTCGGTATCGCCGCCGCGTTGTTCGCCGCGCATTTCTGCGCGCCGCGTTTGCGCGGCTGGTTGCGCGCGGCACTGGAATTGCTCGAAGCCGTGCCGACCGTCGTGCTCGGCCTCATCGCCTTCGCCAGCATCGCGCCGTGGCTCGCAACGCACGTCGCCGGCGTGGTCGTCGCGTGCGTCGTCGCACCCTGCGCGTTGTTCGCCTGGGGTCTCGCCACGCGCACGCCGCGACGTCGGCTCGGCTGGATGCCGCTGTGGGGTGTGCCGCTCGTGGTTGCCGCACTTGTCGCGGGTGTCGTACTTGGCGCGGGCATCGATGGCACCCGCTTCGTGCCGGCGAGTCCATGGAATACGCTGCTTGTCGGCCTCGTGCTCGGCGTCGCGACGCTGCCGACCGTCTACGCGATGGCCGACGACGCGCTCGCCGCGCTGCCGTCCGCGCAGACGCAGGCCGCGCTCGCGCTCGGTGCGACGCGCTGGCAGGCATTGGTGACGGTCGCGTTGCCGGCGGCCATGTCGGGCTTGATCGCCGCCGTGTGCATGGCCGCGGCGCGTTGTTTCGGCGAGACGATGATCGTGCTGATGGCCAGCGGCAACACGCCGCTGGGCGGTTTCGATTGGCTCGGCGGTTTGCGCTCGTTGAGTGCGGAACTCGCGCTCGAACTGCCGCGCAGCGCGCCTTCGGGCGCGGCGTGGCGCGAATTGCTGCTCGTCGCGTTGTTGCTGCTGGCGACGACGATGCTGCTGCACGCCGTCGCGCGCGTGATGCGCACGCGCCTGCGCGCGAGGCAGGTCGCATGAGTCGCGCGCGCAACGAATCGGCCGGCGTCGCGCTGCTCGGCGGCGCAGCCGCGTGTTGCGTCGGCGTCGTGGTCGCGCTGGCGGCTTGGCTCGCGGTCGCGGGCTTCGCGCCGTTCTGGCCGACCTCTGTCGTCGAAGTGTCGTTGCGCGATGGGGCCGTCGTGCTGGGCGAACGTGTCGCGCAATTCGACGACGCGCAGGTGTTGCGCACGAGCGAAATCGAACGCATCGGCGGCGCCTATCGCCGTTTGCGGCCGGACGACATCGTCTCCACGGCATTGCCGCGCGATGTGCTCGCGATCGAACTCGCTGACGGCCGTCGCCTGTTCGCGCGCGATGCGGGCGATGCCGCCGCGCTGCTCGCTGCCGCAGGAGCGATCGAAAGCGACGTCGTCGAGCGCGTCGCGCCGAACGCGCTCGGCTTCGGTTCGCGCTGCATGTTGTTCGTGAAGCGCGTCGCGCGTTTCGTCGCGGGCGCGCCGGACACGTCGAACATCAGCGGCGGCGTGCTGCCGGCGCTCATCGGGACGTTGACGCTCGTGCTGCTCATGAGCGTGCTGGCGATGCCGCTTGGCGTCGCCACTGCGATGTTCCTGCACCAGCGTCGCGGCGCATACGCGCGCGCGTTGCGCAGCGCAATCGACATGCTCGCCGGCATGCCGGCCATTCTTTACGGCGTGCTCGGGCTCGGCCTGTTCGTGCATGGTTTGGGCGCGCGCGTCGACGCGTGGTTCTTCGCCGATCGCTTGCCGGTGCCGACCTTCGGCAGCGGCGGCTTGCTGTGGGCGGCGGCGACGCTCGCGTTGCTGACGCTGCCCGTTGTCGTCGTCAGCGTCGAGCGTGGGCTCGCCGGTATTCCCGCGTCGCTGCGCGAAGGTTCGCTTGCGCTCGGTGCGACGCGCGAGGAAACGATGTGGCGGCTGTTGCTGCCGCTGGCGCGGCCGGCGATCCTCGGCGGCTTCGCGCTCGCGATCGCGCGGGCCGCGGGTTCGGTCGCGCCGCTCATGCTGGTCGGCGTCGTCAAACTCGCGCCCGCGTTGCCGTTCGACGCGCATTTCCCGTATTTCCATCCGAGCGCGCAATTCATGCACCTGGGTTTTTCCGTTTACGACGCGAGCATGGCCAGTCCCGACGCGTTGCGCGGCGTGCCGCGCGCGTATGCCTGCGCCGCACTGCTCGTGCTCATCGTGCTGACGCTCAACTTGTCGGCGCTCGTGTTGCGCAATCGCCTGCGCGCGCGGCAGCGCATGCTGGAGCCGGCATGAACGCGGCGCCCGTTTCGGTGGCATTGAGCGCGCGCGACGTGTCGCTCTGGTACGGCGCGCGGCAGGTGCTCGACGCCGCATCGCTCGATGTCGCATCGCGTTGCATCACCGCTGTCGTCGGTCGCAGCGGCAGCGGAAAGAGCAGCCTGCTGCGCTGTTTCAATCGTCTCAACGACGAGATCGACGGCGCGCGCGTGCAAGGTTCGGTGCGTGTCGGCGAACTCGACGCCTACGCGCGCGGCGCATCGCTGAGCGAATTGCGCCGGCGCGTCGGCATGGTATTCCAGCGACCCAATCCGTTCCCGATGTCGGTGCACGACAACGTCGGCTACGGCCTGCGCCTGTTCGGATTGAAGCGTGGTGCGGAACTCGACGATCGCATCGAGGCTGCATTGCGCGTCGCCGGCCTGTGGGACGAAGTCGCCAACCGGCTCGACGACAGCGCGCTCGACCTGTCGTTCGGCCAACAGCAGCGTCTGGTCATCGCGCGCGCGATCGCGGTCGAGCCGGAAGTGCTGCTGCTCGACGAACCGGCATCGGCGCTCGACCTTGCCGCGATGCTGCGTTTCGAGGAGCTGCTGCTGCAACTCGCTTCGCGTTTCGCGATCGTGCTGGTCACGCACAACATGCAGCAGGCCGCGCGCGTGTCGCGCTGGATGGCGTTCCTGCATGAAGGCCGCGTCCTTGAATTCGGCGACACCGATGCGATCTTCACGAACCCGCACCGGCGCGAAACCGAGGACTTCATCACGGGCCGGATCGTCAGCGGCGATTGACGGCCAGCGCGCACGGTGTTGCCGCATTGGCGTAACGCAACGTCCGCTATAGTCCCCGCGCCATGCCCATGGAACACCGGATTTCACGAGAAATGGATCGCCTGCATCTTTCCCAGCACATTTCCCGGCAGTTCAACGCCGAGATCGAGGACGTGCGCAAGCGCGCGCTCGCGATGGGCGGTCTCGTCGAGGAGCAGATCGCGGCGGCGGTGACGATCCTCGAATCGCGCGATGCGGGCACGCTCGCCCAGATCGGCGAGCGCGAACGCCGCATCAACCAGTCCGAGGTCGCGCTCGACGAGCAATGCACGTTCATCCTCGCGCGTCGCCAGCCGACTGCGTCGGATTTGCGTCTCGTGCTCACCGTCATGAAGATGCTCGGCGACCTCGAACGCATCGGCGACGAAGCCAAGCGCATCGCGCGCATCGGCGAGCGGCTCGTCGCGGAAGAGGGCGACCTCGACGTGATGGCATTGCTTGCAGAACTCGGCGCGGCCACGCGCGACATGCTGCGCGGCGCGCTCGACGCGTTCGTCCGGCTCGACGAAGCGCTCGCGCACGACGTCCTGCGTCGCGATGTGCAGGTCGATCGCATCTATCGCTCCGTGCAGGACGCGCTCGTCGCGCGCATGCAGGAATATCCCGACGCGATCCCGGCTCAACTCGACCGTTTGTGGTGCGCGCGTTCATTCGAGCGCATCGGCGACCGGTGCAAGAACCTCTGTGAATTCGTGCTGTATCTCGTGCGCGGCAAGGACGTGCGGCACACGGGGCTGGCGAAGGCCGGCGCGGCGTATTGAGCGTTTTTTTCGTTTCGTCTGGTTCGTTGACGCCGCGTCTTTTGGCGCTCCCGCGAGCATTGCGTCTGCAGGAGCGCCGGAAGACGCGACTCAATCCGATCGAACCTTTCCCTAGCCGCCGCGCAGAGACGGATTGTCCCAACCCGGCCGCGGCTTGAAGCGTTCGCCGTATTTCGCAGCGAGGCTTTCGAGTTTCGCGACGAGTGCATCCGCGCCCGTGTCACGCACGTACTGGATCGGGCCGCCGCGGAACGGCGCGAAGCCGGTGCCGAAGATGAGTCCTGCATCGAGCAGTTCTGCATCGTCGACGACGCGGTCGTGCAGGCAGGCGACGGCTTCGTTGATGAGCGGCAGGATGATGCGGTCTTCGAGGTCGTCGGGCGCGACGTAGTTCGGATCGACTTCGGGTTTCTGTGCCCGGCCGTCGACCCACTTGTAGAAGCCTTCGCCGTCCTTCTTGCCGCGCTTGCCGTTTTTCGCGAGGTCGCCGATCGAGGCGGGAATGTCGAGGCCGAGGAACGGTCCGAGTTCGGCGCCGACCGATGCGGCGACATCGAGTCCGACTGTGTCGGCGAGTTCGATCGGCCCCATCGGCATGCCGAACTTCTTCGCCGCCTTGTCGATGACCGGCGCGGGAATGCCTTCGCTGTAGGCGCGCGCCGCTTCGAGCATGTACGGCATCAGCGTGCGGTTGACGAGGAAGCCCGGCGTGCCCGCGACCGGCACCGGCAGCTTGTCGAGCGCCTTGCAGAACGCGAGCGCGCGCTTCTCGACGGCGGGATCGAGTTCGTCCTGGCGCACGATCTCGACGAGCGGCATCAGCGCGACCGGATTGAAATAGTGCAGGCCGAGGAAACGCCCGGGCTTTTGCACGGTCTTGCGCAATTCGTCGAGCGGGATGCTCGACGTGTTCGTCGCCAGCAGCGCGTCGGCCTTCATCTTCGGCTCGGCGTTCTTGTAGAGATCTTCCTTGGCTTGCGCGTTCTCGAAGATCGCCTCGATCGCGAGGTCGGCGTCGACGACGCCGTTGCCTTCGACGTCGGCCTTGAGCCGCGCCAGCGCGGGCTGGATGCGCTCGGGCGTTTTCAGCTTCTTCTCGAACATCGCCTTGGCGCGATCGAGCGCAGGCTGCACGAATTTCATCTCGCGGTCCTGCAGCGTCACCTCGAAGCCACGCAGCGCGCACCACGCGGCGATGTCGCCGCCCATGACGCCCGCGCCGACGACGTGGACGTGCTTGATGCCGTGCTCGGCGCCGCCGGCGAGGCCCTTGAGGCGCTCCTGCAGGAAGAACACGCGGATCAGGTTGCGCGCGGTCGGCGTGCCCGCGAGTTTCGCGACGGCGCGCGCTTCGTTGCGCAGGCGCTGCACGAGGCCACCGCCGCGGCGCCAGGTTTCGATGAGCGCGAACGGCGCGGGGTATTGCTCCTTGCGCACTTTCGCCGCGGTCTGCTTGACGAGGATCGGCGCGAGGATCTGCCGCACCGGCCACAGGTTCGTCGCCCAAGCGAGCGCGCGCTGTTTGAGCGGCCGCGTGCGCGGATGGCGGATCAGCTCCTTCGCCGATTCGACGAGGAGTTCGGGCGAAGTCAGCACGTCGACGATGCCGAGCGCTTTTGCGTTCTCGGCCGACGCAGCGCGGCCGGTGAGCATGAATTCGAGCGCGGCCGGCGCGCCGATGAGGTACGGCAGCCGCGCCGAGCCGCCCCAACCCGGGAAGATGCCGAGCTTGACCTCGGGCAGCGCGATGCGCGTCGACGCATCGCGCGTGGCGACGCGGAAGCGGCAGGCGAGCGCGAGTTCCGTGCCGCCGCCCATGCACACGCCGTTGATCGCGGCGACGGTCGGGCAGGGCAGCCTGGCGAGGCGCTGGAACACACGCTGGCCGTTTTCGAGCGCGTCCTGCACCGTGCCCGACTTCCCGAAGCCCTCGAATTCCTTGATGTCGGCGCCGACGATGAAGCTCGCCTTGCCCGAGCGCACGACGACGCCCTTGGGCGGTTCGAACGATAGGCGTTCGACGATCTCGGACAACTCGTCGATCACGGCGCGCGACAGCGCATTGACCGAACTGCCGGCGCGGTCGAGCGTGAGCACGACGATGCCGTCGCTGTCCTGCTCGGCCTGCCAGTGCTGGAAACGCAGTCCTTCGAACATGTTCGGCTCCGCGGAATGTGGCGTCGGGACAGTTATAATCCGGGCAAGCTGTGCATCGGGTCAATGCGGCCCGGAGAAGCGCGTGAGCGAAACCAAGACCGAGCTGTCGATCGTCCAGAAACTCCTCGAAAGCATCGTGCAGTCGCCACAGCACGTGGTCGCGCTCGACACCGACAGCCCGGCCGACCTGCTCGCTCAGATGCGCGTGCTCGCGATCCGCGCCGGCACTTCGATCTACGCCTGGGACGCCGACGGCGGCATCGCGCCGCTGCGTGAGACGGGGCTCTACGTGCCCGGCACCAAGCGCCTCGCCGACGCGTTGCGCTACGTGCTGCAGAGCATGCACTTCGGCATCTACCTGTTCGTCGATTTCGACGCCTACCTCAAGCCCGCCGAAACGCTGTTCCTGCGCCGCATCTCGCGCATGACGATGCGCAGCGAGCGCAAGGCCGTGTTCATCGGCCAACATGTCGAACTGCCGGAGGAACTCGACGGCCTGTACGCGGCGATGTCGTCGCGCACGCAAGCGTCGCAGCGTCCGCGCCTTCGTGACGGGCGCTGGGTGACATGAGCGCGGCGCTTCCGGAAGGTCAGGGCCAGGGTTCTGCGCTGATCGTCGCCGGTGATCGCGGCGATCGCCGCGTGTTGTTCGACGTGCTCGACCAGCACGCTTTCGACGAAATCTATTCGGCCAAGGACATCGCCCAGGCGCGCGAATTCCTCGGACCGGGCATCAACATCGATTTCGCCTTCATCGAATTTTCCGAAGACGTCCGCGAAGCCACCGCGTTCTGCGCCGAACTGCTGGCCCATGCGCGCCGCGCGATTCCCATCATCGGCATCGTCGGCGCGGTCGGCGACGGGCGGAATCGCGCCGGATTTCCCGACTGCATCAGGGAATGGCTGTCCGGCCCGGTGCGGCCGGCCGATGCGCAGGCCAGCCTGCTCGCGGCGCTGGCGGAACGGCCCGTCGAGGAGCCGCGCGCCGTCGCTCCGGCGGCGCCGGTCGTGGATCGCTATCGATTCGCGTTCGACGGCAGCCTCGACGAACTCGCGCTCGTCGATCCGGCGAGCGGCCGCATCCTCGATGTCAACGATACCTTCGTGCGCCGCTCAGGCCACGCACGCGCACAACTCGTCGGCAGCGACATCGGCGGCTACGACTTCGTCGTTGCGCCGGAACAGCGGCGCGAGATCGCGACGCGGCTTGCCAACGAGAGCAGCGTCCAGCTGCGCGTGCGCAAGCCGCGCGCGGGCGGCAACTCGTATCCGGTCGACGTGAGCATCCGCAACGCAATGCACGAAGATCGCGTCGTGCAGTTCTACACGTTCCGCGAGATCGGCGAGCTGAGCCGCCTGCAGGAGACGATGGCGGCGCTGCTCGGCGCCACGCGCGACGAATCGCGCGACACCGCCGAGGCGATCGTGCAAGGCGTGGCCGACTGGCTCGGCGCCGATCTCGTCCTGGCGATCGAGGCCGCACCGGATGCGACGTCGCAGTCGAAGATCGTCGGTGCATACCGGCGATTCGATCTTGACGACGGCGTCGATGCGAATTGCGACGGCCTGTCGCGCGCGCTGCTAGGGGGCGAGGAAGTCCTGTTGCCGGCGCATGCGTGGGCCGCGCCGGTCACCGATCCGCTGCTGCGCGAACGCGGCTTCGAATGCGTGCTCGGCATGCCCGTGCGCGGCGAGCGCAACGATTGCGTGGGTGCGCTGCTCGCGGCGCGGCGCGAGGCGCTGGTCGCGGATCCGTCGGTCGTCACCGGCATGCGCCTGTTTGCGCGCGCGCTAGGCGCAGAACTCGAATTGCGCCATGCGCGCGCGCAAGGCCGTTCCGACGGTTTGCGCGATCCGCTGACCGGGTTGCCGAACCGACTGCTGTTCAACGATCGCCTGAATTCGGCGCTGGCGGAGGCGCATCGCGGCGGCGAGATGCTCGCGGTCGTCTTCGTCGACGTCGACCGCTTCAAGACGATCAACGATTCGCTCGGCCACGCCGTCGGCGACCAGGTGCTGATCGCGGTGGCGCAGCGGCTCAAGTCGAACGTGCGCGGCACGGACACGGTGGCGCGCTACGCAGGCGACGAATTCACGTTGATCCTGCGTCACATCGTGCAGCGCGACGATGTGTTGCGCATCGCCGAAAAAATCGTGCGCGCGATGGAAGTGCCGTTGCAGCTCGCCGACGGACTGGAACTGAGCATCACCACCTCGCTCGGCTTGAGTTTCTATCCGGACGACGCGGTCGAGGCCGAACGCCTGCTCAAGCAGGCCGACGTGGCGATGTATTCGGCCAAGGGCATGGGCCGCAACAATTTCCAGGCCTATGTCGCGGTATCCGAGGAATCGCACCGCCAGCGCCTCGCGCTCGAGTCCAAATTGCGCCAGGCCGAACGCAACGGCGAGTTGCGCGTGTTCTTCCAGCCGCAGGTCGATGCGCGCAGCGAGGACATCGTCGGCATGGAGGCGCTGCTGCGCTGGGAACATCCCGAACTCGGCATGATTTCGCCCGGCTTCTTCGTGCCGCTCGCCGAGGACACCGGCCTCATCATCCCGATCGGCGAGTGGGTGCTCACCGCGGCTTGCCGCGAGGCGCGGCGCTGGCAGCGGGAATACGGGTTGGCGCTGCGCCTGGGCGTGAACCTGTCGCCACTGCAACTGCGTCAGCCCGGCCTCGTGCAGACGGTCGGGAGGGTGCTGCACGAGACCGGCCTCGACCCACGCCAGCTCGATCTCGAGGTGACCGAAAGCATCAACGTGAAGTCGATCCCGAACCTCATCGAGACGCTCAATGCCCTGCGCGACATGGGCTGCGGCGTCTCGATCGACGACTTCGGCACCGGGCAATCCTCGCTCGACTACATCAAGCGATTCCCGGCCGACCGCATCAAGATCGACCAGGCCTTCGTGCGCAACATCGGCCTCGATCCCGACGACGAGGCGATCGTGCGCGCGACCTTGTCGATGGCGCATAGCCTCAATTGCGAAGTCGTTGCGGAGGGCGTGGAGACCGAGCAACATTTCGAATTCCTGCGCAACGAAGGCTGCGACGTGTTGCAGGGCTTCCTGTTCTGCCGGCCGCTGTCGGTGGCCAGCTTCGACAACCTGCTCAAGGAGCGCGCGCGCCTGCTCGGTGCGGGCGGCGCGCGGCCCGCATGAGCGGGCGGCGCGAACTTTCCTACGGCGGCGCTGTCGAAGCGGCATGCCTGCACGCGCATATGAAGAAGGGGTAGGGCCCGAATGGGCGAAAGCGACTTGGACAGGGCGCTCGTCGAGCGCGTGCAGAAGGGCGACAACCGCGCGTTCGACCTTCTCGTCAGGAAGTACCAGCACAAGCTGGTCGGCGTCATTTCCCGCTACGTCAACGACTGGAGCGAATGCCAGGACGTCGCCCAGGAAGCGTTCGTGCGCGCCTATCGCGCGATCGGCTCGTTCCGCGGCGATGCCCAGTTCTACACCTGGATCTACCGCATCGCGATCAACACGGCGAAGAACCATCTCGTCTCGCAAGGGCGCCGCCCACCGACCGAGGACATTGCCGTCGAGGACGCCGTGCAGTTCGACGGCGCCACGCGCCTGCACGAGTCCGCGACGCCCGAGCGCGAACTCATGCGCCAGGAAATTGAACGAACCGTGTTTTCCACGGTCGAAGAGCTGCCCGAAGAGCTTCGGGTCGCGATCACGCTGCGCGAGGTCGACGGCTTGAGCTACGAGGAAATCGCGGAAGCGATGAACTGTCCGATCGGTACGGTCAGGTCACGCATCTTCCGCGCCCGCGAGGCGATCGACGAAAAGTTGCGCCCGCTGCTGTCGGAAGGAAAGAAAGCGCCATGAACGATCAGATCCACGAACAACTTTCGGCGTTGATGGACGGTGAACTGGCGGGCGACCAGGCGCGCTTCGTGCTCGCGCGTGCGGAACGCGATCCGGACGTCGCCCAGCGCTGGGCGCGTTACCAGTTCGCCGCGCAGGTGCTGCGCCGCGAGCATCCCGTGCTGATGCGCGACGGTTTCGCCGAATCGGTGATGGGTGCGATCGCGACGCCAGCGCTGGCGGTTCGTCCGCGCATGGCGCAGCGCGTGCTGCGCTGGGGCGCGGGTGGTGCGATCGCGGCGTCGGTGGCGGTGGCTGCGCTGGTCGCCACGCGGCCGGCCGGCGAATCGCCGGCAGCGCCGTCGCAGCCCGCATTCGCACGTGCGACGCCCATCGCAGCCGGCCCTTCGATTGCGGTTGCGCCCGCCGCCGCCACGACGACCACGTTCGGCGTCGGCGACGTGCGTCCGCCGCTGCTCGTGCCGAATGCGCCGCTTGATGCGGCGCCGGCGAGCTACGGCATGGAAACGCTGCTCGTGCCGTCGTTCGATCCGCGTTCCGGGGCGCGTCACGTGCAATCGGCTTCGACGGCGCCCTATGTGCTGCTCCTCACGCCGTCCGACAACGCGGCGCCGCGCAATCGTTGAGCGTGGCGCAGCGTTAATTTCCGCTG
>JAKPAN010000084.1 GCA_029779475.1 Pseudomonadota bacterium | reverse complement strand
AGCGGCGGACGTCGGCAACTGGGAGTGACGCGGCCGACGCGCTGATCCGGCGTGCAGGCCGTCGAGATGGTCACGCTGCGTTCTTCCGATCCATCGAGGCGCCCATCGCGCGACTTCTCGCTGATCGCGAAGTCGCGCGTCTCGTGCGGCTTCACATTGGTGGAAATCCTCGTCGTCGTCGCCGTCGCCGCCGTGCTCGCGGCGACGCTGACGCTCGCGATCGCCGGCAACGGCGAACGCCGGCTCGAAAGCACGTCCGGGCAATTCCGCGCGCTGCTCGCGCACGCCTGCGACGAAGCCGAACTCGGCGGTCGCGAAATCGGCGTCACGCTCGGCAACGACGGTTACGCGTTCTCGCGGCTCGACGGCAGCCAGTGGAAGCCCTTCGCCGGCAATGACGAACTGCGCGCGCGACGCTGGCTCTCGGGCCTGCGCGTCGCGCTCGAACGCGATGGCCGTCCGCTCGACCTCGGCGGCGCCGGCGCGCGCGCGCCGCAGCTCGTGTGTTTTTCCTCGCGCGAACTCACGCCGTTCGTGCTCACGCTTTCGCTCGGCGATCCGCCGCTGCGCTGGCGCGTCCGCGGCGATATCGACGGCCGCGTCGACGCGTCGCGAGTCGAGGCATCGCGATGAAGCGTTCGCCTGCCGCGCGCGGCTTCACGCTCGTCGAAGTGCTCATCGCGCTCGCCGTCGTCGCGCTCGCGTTGCTTGCGCTCGCGCGCGCCGCGAGCGTGCAGGTGCAGACCTTCGACGCGTTGCGCGAACGCACGCTCGCCGGCTGGGTCGCCGCCGACGTGCTCGCCGACACGCGCGTCGCCGCGACGCCGCCCGCGCCGGGACGCAGCGACGGCCGCGTCACGCTCGCCGGCCGCGACTGGCGCTGGCGCCGCGACGTCGAACGCACGCCCGACGCCGACATCCTGCGCATCGACATCCAGGTCTTCCTCGGCGAAACGAACGCGCCGTCGGCGACGATCAGCGGTTTCCGCGGCGAGGCGGAACCATGAGGCGCTTCATCGCGAAACGGCGCGCGTGCGGCTTCAGCCTGCTCGAACTCGTCGTCGCCGTCGCCGTGTTCGCGGTCGTCGCTGCGGCCGCGTACGGCAGTCTCGCCTCGATCGCGCGAACGCGCGGCGCGCTCGCCGCGGAACAGGAACGTTTCGCGCAGGTGCAGCGCGCGCTGTCGGTGCTCGCCGACGACTTGCGGCAAAGCGTCGGCCGCGGCGTACGCGGCAACGACGGCAAGCCGCTGCCCGCGCTCGCCGGCAGCGCGCAGGCGCTGGAATTCACGCGCGTTGGTTTCGCCAATCCGCTTGCAGAAGCGCGCAGCAACCTGCAGCGCGTCGCTTTCGCGTTCGACGCGGGCGGCTTACGCGAAGGCCGTTACGCCGTGCTCGACCGCGCACCCAATTCCGCGCCGGCGTGGCGCGACCTGTTGCCGCGCGCGGGCCAGTTTCGCCTGCGCTATCTCGGTTGCGACCGCGTCTGGCGCGAGGCGTGGCCGCCGGGCGAGACCTTGCCGTGCCAACCCGGCATCGATGCGAATGCGCAGTTGCCGCGCGCCGTCGAATTCCGCATCGCGCCGCCCGAGCTGGGCGAGATCCGCCGCGTCGTCGAACTCGCCGCGCCTGCGACGGCCTGCATCTCGGGGAATCCGCCGCCGTGCTGAAACAGCGCATTCACGGCGTCGCGCTCGTCGTCGCGCTGCTCGTCGTCGCGCTGGCGACGATCCTCGTCGCGGCGCTGCTCGATCGCGGCGAACTCGCGCTCGCACGCACGCGCAACGCCTTGCGCGCGGAGCAGGCGGACGCGTACGCGCAAGGCCTCGAAGACTACGCCGTGCAGGTGCTGATGCTGCCGCGCAACGGCGCCGACACCGCGACGAGCCCGTGGGCGCAGCCGATGCCGCCGCAGGTCGTGCCGGGCGGCGTCGTCACCGCGTCGATGCGCGATCTCGACGGTTGCTTCAACCTCAACAATCTGTCGCCCGATTCGCGCGCGAAGGTTGATTGGCAGCCGGTGTTCGCGCGTCTGCTCGCGGCGCTCGGCGTCGATGCGCGCGTGCAGACGGCAGTCGAAGACTGGCTCGATCCGGCGAAGGCGGATTCCGCCGACGCGACGGCGTACCTCGCGCAGGCCGTGCCGTATCGCCCGCGTGGCGCGCAGTTCGCGCACGTCTCGGAACTGCGCCTCGTGCGCGGCATCGACGGCGCGACCTACGCGCGCCTCGCGCCGCATGTCTGCGCGTTGCCGGCAGGCACGAAGATCAACGTCAACACGGCGACCGTGCCGGTGTTGCAGGCGTTGATTGGCACAGGATCGACACCGGCGACGCTCTCGGTCGCGCAGGCGCTTTGGCAGAACGGGCAGGCGCATTGGTCGACGCCGACGGATTTTTGGCAGGCAACCCCGTCGCGTGGTGCGTCGGCGAATGTCGCTGCGCTTGTCGACACGCACAGCGACGCCTTCCTCGCGCGCGGCGACATCGTCCTCGACGGCGTGCCGTTCACCGTGTTCCGCCTCATCCTCGCCCCGATTTCGGGTCGCGTGCAGGTCGTGCAGCGCAGCCGCGGCGCGGACGATGCGCTGATCGGCGCGGCGCCGCTCGATGATGCCGATTCGGTGCGATGACGTGACGCAACCGTCGCGTACAATCGAGCCGTCTTGATCGCCACGATCTTTCCGCCGAACCCGCCGATGTCCGATCGTCTGTTCCTGCGCCTTGCCCCCGACGGCAGCCTGACCTGGCTGCGCGCGTCGGGCGATGCGCGCGCGGCGACGTCGCTACCCGGCGCGCCGCCTGCGTCCGCGCTCGCGCAGGCCCGCGAGGTCGTCGTCTTCGTGCCGGCGGCGGACGTGCTCGTCACGCGCGCCACGCTCGCCGCGCGCCATCGCGCGCAGCTGCTCAAGGCGCTGCCGTTCGCGGTCGAGGATGGGCTGCTCGCGCCGGTCGAGACGCTGCATTTCGCGGCGTCGGCGGCGCAGGAGGGTGAAGTCGGCGTCGCTGTCGTCGCACGTTCGACGCTCGAAGGCTGGCTCGACCGTCTCGCCGAAGCCGGCATCGAGGCCG
>JAKPAN010000080.1 GCA_029779475.1 Pseudomonadota bacterium | reverse complement strand
GGTCGGGCCGCGATGGCACGCCCGCATGGCAACACCTCGCCGGCGCGCTGCGCGCCGTGTTCGCGACGCCACCGCGCGGCGATGTCGAAGTGGGACGATTCGTCGAAGTGCCGGTCTGCTACGACGGCGCCGATCTCGACACCGTCGCCGCGCACACGAATCTCCCGGCGAGCGAAGTCATCGCGCGACACACCGACGCCGAATACCGCGTCGCGATGCTCGGCTTCGCGCCCGGCTTTCCGTATTTGCTCGGCCTCGATCCCGCGCTGCACGTGCCGCGCCGCGCGCAGCCGCGCCTGCGCGTTCCGGCTGGCTCGGTCGCGATCGGCGGCGCGCAGACCGGCATCTATCCGCGCGAATTGCCGGGCGGCTGGCAACTGATCGGACGCACGCCGCTGCGCCTGTTCGACACGCAGACCGATCCGCCCGCACTGCTAGCGCCCGGCGACCGCGTGCGTTTCCGCGCGATCGACGCGGAAGCATTCGACGCGCTGCTCGCGCAGGCGCGCGCGTGAGCGTCGTCTTCGTCAGAGCCGGGCTGCTCGATACCTTGCAGGATCGCGGCCGCGACGGCGTCGCCGCGTTCGGCGTCGGCGCGAGCGGCGCGATGGATGACGTCTCGCTGCGCCTCGCCAACGCGCTCGTCGGCAACGGCGACGACGCGGCCGCGCTCGAATTCACCGCGACCGGCCCGACGCTGCGCTTCGAACGCGATGCGACGATCGCACTGACCGGCGCACTGTTTGACGCGCGCATCGATGGTGCGCCTGTCGCGATGTGGCGGCCTGTGCACGTCAGCACCGGCGACGTACTCGAACTCGGCCGCGCCGCCGAAGGTTTCCGCTGCTATCTCGCCATTGCGGGCGGTTTTGCCGTCGAGCGCGCGCTCGGCAGCGCATCGACCGACCTCAACGCCGCGCTCGGCCCGTTCGACGGACGCACGCTGCGCAAGGGCGACGTGCTTACGATCGGAACGCATGAGCGCGCATCGGTTCCACGCCGCGATGCGCATTTGCCCGCGCATTGGTCGCTCGACCCGAGACCCTGGTTCGACGCCGATCCGGCGCGGCCGATCCGCTTGATCCGCGGCTCGCATTTCGACGCGCTCGACGCGGCCTCGCAGCGTGCGTTGTTCGAATCGACGTTCCGCATTTCCGGCGATTCCAACCGCGTCGGTCTGCGACTCGACGGCGTCGCGCTCGCACTGCGCGCGCCGCTCGAACTCGTCAGCGAAGCCGTCGCGCTCGGTACCGTGCAACTGCCGCCCGGCGGACAGCCGATCGTGCTCATGGCCGAACATCCGACGACCGGCGGCTATCCGCGCATCGCGCAAGTCGCCGCGATCGACCTGCCGCGCCTCGCGCAACGACGCCCCGGCGCAACGCTGCGCTTCGCCGAAATCGGACTCGACGATGCGCAAACGCGCTATCTTCGCCGCGAACGCGAACTCGCTCGTCTCGCCGAAGCCATCGCGCAACGACTCAAGCCATGACCCCGCGCATCGACCTCAACAGCGACATCGGCGAATCCTTCGGTGCCTGGACGATGGGCGACGACGCGGGCGTGCTCGCGCACGTGACCTCGGCGAACATTGCCTGTGGTTTCCACGCCGGCGACCCGGACACGATGCGGCGCACCGTCGCACTCGCCGCGCAGCACGGCGTCGCCATCGGCGCGCATGTTTCCCTGCCCGATCTGCAAGGCTTCGGTCGCCGCGAGATGCGCGTCGGCGCCGATGAAACCTACGCGATGACGCTCTACCAAATCGGCGCACTCGCCGCCTTCGCGCGAGCGGCCGGGATTCGCCTGCATCACGTCAAGCCGCACGGCGCGCTCTACAACATGGCCGCGCGGGATGCAGCACTCGCCGAAGCGATTGCACACGCGGTGCGCGACTTCGACCCGCAGCTCATCCTCGTCGGACTCGCCGGCAGCGAATCGACGCGCGCGGGCGAACGCGCCGGCCTCAAAGTCGCGCACGAAGCCTTCGCCGACCGCCGCTACCAGGCCGATGGCTCGCTGACACCGCGCCGCGAAGCGGGCGCCGTCATCGACGACGTCGATGCCGCCGTCGCGCAAGCGCTCGCCATCACCACGCGCGGCGAGGTCGTCGCGCGCGATGGCAGGACAATCCGGCTGCGCGCCGACACGATCTGCGTGCATGGCGATCGGCCGGACGCCGCAGTTTTCGCGCGCAAGCTGCGCGAAGCGTTGGCTGCATCGAACGTCCCGGTGCGCGCGCTCGCATCGCCATGAGGAATCCCGCGTGAACTACTGGCCCCTGCTCGGCGTCGCCGTCGTCGTTGCCGGCTTCGCGCTGCGGCGCAATCCGGTGCTCGTCGTCACCGTCGCGGGCGTGGTCAGCGCGCTCGCCGCGGGCATGGGCATCGGCGACCTGCTCGCACTGCTCGGACGTTCGTTCATCGACAATCGCGCGTTACTGTTGCTGGCGATGACGTTGCCGGTAGTCGGCCTGCTCGAACGCTTCGGCTTGCGCGAACGCGCGCGCGAGTGGATCGCGGGTTTTCGCAACCTCACGTTGACGCGATTCCTCGTCGCCTATCTCGGCCTGCGCCAGGTGCTGTCGATGCTCGGCCTGTATGACCTCGCCGGCCATGCGCAGACGGTGCGGCCGCTGGTCGCGCCGATGAGCGAAGCCGCAGCCGCGCGCACCGTCGGTGAACTCGACGAAGACGAACGCGAACGCGTCGCTGCGCTCGCCGCGGCGACGGACAACGTCGGCCGCTTCTTCGGCGAGGATGTGTTCCTCGCTTTCGGTGCCGTGCTGCTCATCCAGGGTTTCTACGCACAGCACGGCATCGCGCTCGATCCGCTCGCGATCGCATTGTGGGCGCTGCCGACGGCGATCGCGGCGTTCGTGATCCATGCGCTGCGCATCGCGATCTTCGAGCGGCGGATGCGGCGAAGAATGCGCGATACGCGGCCAGCGACGGAGCGCGTCAATGCTGAGGCTTGAATACGTCTACTGGCTGCTCGGCGCGTTCCTCGTCTTCACCGCGGCGGCGAACCTGCGCGAACGCCGTTTCGCAGTCGCGGGTTTCTGGGCGATCCTCGCCTGCCCGTTCCTGTTCGGCGAAGCGATTGCCGCCGCGCTCGCGAGCGGCTCGCGCTGGCCGGCGCAGGCGATGGGCGTCGGCGTGCTTGCTTTGGGTATTCTGGCATCGCAATCGCGAGGTACTCCTGCGCTCGTCCCCGATCGCAAAAATAATAAGACGGCCATCCTTGGCCGCACTTCTCAACCAAAAGCAGAGGATCCGGGCGCGTCGGCACAGCGCTTCGGCAACCGCTTGTTCGGCCCGGCGCTGCTGATTCCGCTGGTCACGCTGCTGCTTGCGCTCGGCGGCCCGCACCTGCATTGGAATGGCGCGACGCTGCTCGATGCGAAGCAGGCGACGCTGGTCGCGCTCGGCCTCGCCTGCAGCATCGCATTCGTCGCGGCGTTGCGCGTGACGCGCGCGAGCGTCGGCGCCGGTCTCGGCGAAGGCCGGCGCCTGCTCGACGCGATGGGTTGGGCCGCGTTGTTGCCGATGCTACTTGCCACACTCGGCAGCGTGTTCGCGGCGACCGGCGTCGGCAACGCGATCGCGGCGCTCGTGGGCGACGTCATTCCGGTCGACAGCGCGCTCGCCTGCCTGCTCGCGTTCGCGCTCGGCATGGTCGTGTTCACGACGATCATGGGCAACGCGTTCGCGGCGTTCCCGGTGATGATGGCCGGCATCGGCCTGCCGCTACTCGTGCAGCGTCACGGCGCCGCGCCCGCGGTGCTCGGTTCGCTCGGCATGCTCACCGGCTACTGCGGCACGCTGCTCACGCCGATGGCGGCGAACTTCAACATCGTGCCCGCGGTGCTGCTCGAATTGCGCGACCAGTACGGCGTGATCCGCGCGCAATGGCCGACCGCGATCGTGTTGCTCGCGGTGAACGTCGTACTCATGGCACTACTGGTGTGGCGATGAAAAGAGTCGAGAGGCCACCGATCCTGCTCACGGGCTTCGAACCCTTCGGCGGCGACGCGCTCAATCCGTCGCAGGAGATCGTGCGCGCGCTCGACGGCGAAATCATCGGCGGCCATCGCATCGTCGGCGCCGTGCTGCCGGTCGCGTTCGCGAGCGCGCCGCCGCTGCTCGACGAACTCATCGAGCATCATCGTCCCGTGCTCGTGCTCGCACTTGGCTTGGCCGGTGGACGCGGAGAACTCTCGTTCGAGCGCGTCGCAGTCAACCTCATCGACGCACGCATTCCCGACAACGACGGCGCGCAGCCGATCGACGCAGCCGTCATCGACGGCGCGCCGCCCGCCTATTTTTCGACGCTGCCGCTCAAGGCGATCGTCGCCGACCTGCGCGCCCGCAGCATTCCCGCAGGCCTGTCGCTGTCGGCAGGCTCGTTCGTCTGCAACGCGGTGTTTTTCGGGCTCGCGCATCGGCTCGCGACGCATGCGCCACGCGTGCGCGGCGGTTTCGTGCATGTGCCGTGGCTGCCTGAGCAGGCTGCGCGCCATCCGGGCCAACCGAGCATGGCGCAGGCGATCATGATCGACGGCATTCGCGCAGCGCTCGCATGCGCGATCGCGGTGCGCGACGACCTGTGCGAGAGTGGCGGTACCATAGCCTGACGGACTTGGAGTATCTCCTCGTGCAATGCCACAGTCGGCGCGAAGATTGCCCGGGCATCGGCTAAACCGCCATCAAGCGCATCAACTGATTGCCTGTGCCAGCAATCTAGACAACACCCGCGACACCGCCGCGAACGCGAACGCGCCCGTGACGTGCGTGGCCGCGCCGAGGCCGCCGCCGCAGTCGAGTTTGAGCGCGTCGCCGCCGACGGGACGCGTACCGCAGACGCTGCCGTCGGCTTGCGGGTAACGCACGTTCTCGTGCGAGTAGACGGCCTGCACGCCGAAATAGCGTTTCGGCCCGCGCGGGAAATTGAATTCCTCGCGCAGCTTCTTGCGCACGAGCGCGAGCATCGCGTCGTGCTCGGTTTTCGACAGATCGCGCACGGCGATCAGGGTCGGATCGGTGCGGCCACCGGCCGAGCCGACGGTGATCAGCGGAATCTTGCGTCGGCGGCACCACGCGATCATCTCGACCTTGACGCGGAACGCGTCGCAGGCGTCGAGCACGACGTCATAGCCGCGGCCGAGCAGATCGGCGAGGTTCGACGGCGTCAGGAACTGATCGATCGCATCGGCTTCGATGCGCGGATGGATCGCGCGCATGCGCTCGGCCATCACCGCGACTTTCGGACGGCCGTATTCGCCGTCGAGCGCATGCAACTGGCGGTTCGTATTGCTGATGCAGATGTCATCGGCGTCGATGAGCGCGACGTGGCCGACGCCGCTGCGCGCAAGCGCTTCCGCGGCCCACGAGCCGACGCCGCCGATGCCGACGATGCACACGCGCGCCTGCGCGAGGCGCGCGACGCTGCCGGCGCCGTAGAGGCGGTCGATGCCGCGGAAACGTTCTTCGATGAGGGGCTGATCCATGCGGCGCGCAGGGTATCATCGCCGGCCTCGCGCGACGCGTCGTCGTGCAACGGATTTCCTACATGCTGCGTTATGCCATCTGCGTCGTCGTCGGACTCGTCATCGGCTTTCTCGTCTCCACGATGCTCGCCAACACGTTGCAGCAGCGCAGCGCATGGCCGCGCGGCCTCATGCGCGTCATGCAGCACGACTTTTCGGAAGCACGAAAAGCGGCGCGCGGCACGCAATGCGCGACGCTGCAGATGGCCGAGGCGGCGTCTCGATTGCGCATCGTCTCCGGCCAACTCGGCCCGGCGCTCCTGCCGGCGGGCAGCGAGGATCGCGTGCTTGCGCAGTACGTGCAGCGCTTCCAGGATGCGGCCGTGAAATGGGACGCGAACGCGGACTGCCCGGCGCAAGCGGCGGCGCTGTCGGCGGTCGGCGAGGCTTGCGAGGCATGCCACCGCGACTATCGCTGACGCGATCTCGCTGCCGGGGCGAACTCCGGACTCCCTGCCGACCCCGCGATGACGGCACCGGGCGGCGTTTGCCGTTCTTGTCTTTTCGATCGCGCCCTCGTTGCGCCTAAATACAAAACTCGCTAGTATCGTTTTTCCCAATCAGGCCGTTGCGATGTCATGCAACCGCCGACTCGAACCCCGTTCCGCCCGCCTTCCCAGCGGGCGATCTTGTTTCCCAGCCCTGTCGTGGATCCGATGACCGCATCCCGCCGACGTTTTTCCCTCATCGCCGCAATCGGGATCGCGCTGTCCGCCTGCGCGATCCCGCCCAAGCCGACGCTGCCGCCGCTACGCGACGAAGCGCCGCTGGCCGGCTTGCCCATTCCCGCCAACGGCCAGTGGCCGGAGGCCGAATGGTGGAAGCGCTACGCCGACGCGCAGCTCGACGATCTCGAAGCGCGCGCGCTCGCCGACGCGCCGAGCCTCGACGAAGCGCATCGCCGCCTCGAAACCGTGATCCGTTCGGTGCAGAGCGCACGTGCGGCGCTCGGCTTGCAATCGCAGCTCAACGCCAACGTCACGCGCAATCGACTCAGCCAGACGCTCGGCCTGCCCGAAGGCCTCGCACCGGTCTGGTACAACCTCGGCGCGCTCAACGTGCAGGCGCAGTACGACTTCGATTTCTTCGGCAAGACGCATGCCGCGATCGAAGGCGCGGTCGACCAGGCACGCGCCGCCGACGCCGAACGCAGCGCGGCCACGCTCACGCTGACCACGGCGGTCGCCGACGCGTATTTCGGTTGGCAGGTCGACCAGAGGCGTCTCGCGCTCGCACGCGACAGCGTGGACACGCTGACGCGCTACCGTACGCTGTCGGCCAAGCGCGTCGAGCGCGGCATCGACGCGCCGGACTATCTGCATCAGGCCGACGAGCGCATCGCCGCCGTGCGCGAGGCGCAGGCCGGTTACGAAGGTTCGGCGCAATTGCGCCTCGCCGCGCTCGCCGCGTTGCTCGGCACGACACCGGCCGAACTTCCGAAACTGCAGGCGCGCCCGCTGCCCACAGTCGATGGGCGCCTGCCCGACGACATCGGCATCGACCTCGTCGCGCGCCGTCCCGACGTCGCCGCCGCGCGCTGGCGCGTCGAGGCTGCGATGCGGCAAGTCGATCGCGCCCGCGCCGAGTTCTATCCCGACATCAGCCTCGCCGGCACGCTCGGCCTGCAGACGCTCGACCTCGACAAGCTGCTCAACTTCGACAGCCGCACGCTCGGCATCGGCCCCGCGCTGCATCTGCCGCTGTTCCAGCGCGCGCAGCTCAAGGCCGCGTACGGCGTGTCGCAGGCGCAGTTGCAGGCAGCCGCTTCGCAGTACGACGCGAGCGTCGTCGACGCCGCGCACGATGTCGCCACGCAGGCGCTCAACCTCACGCAGGCGCAGGCGCGACGCAAGGAACGCGACGCGCAGATCGCCGCCGCGGAGCAGTTGCACGCGCTCGCGGTCGCGCGCACGCGCCAAGGCATCGCCGACGAACGCACCGTGCTCAGCGCGCAGTCCGACATCCTCCAGCAACGCGACGCCGCGGCCGCGCTCGACGCGCAGGCCGTGTCCGCGCAGCTCGCGCTGATCAAGGCGCTCGGCGGCGGCTATCGCAGCGACGTCGCCAACGCCAGCCAATCCCACTCCCCTTCATCCGACCGGACCGAATCCCAATGAGCGATTCCTCCTCTCCCACCGTCAACGACAGCGCGGGCAACGGCAAGCGCCGCGCGATCCTCGCCATCATCGCGATCGTCTTCGTGCTGATCGGCGTCGCCTGGTACCTGCTCTGGATGTTCGTGTTCTCGCAGCGCGAGACCACCGACGATGCCTACGTCAACGGCAACCAGGTCGTCGTCTCGGCGCAGGTGCCCGGCACGGTCGTCGCGATCCTCGCCGACGACACGCAACGCGTCGAAACCGGCCAGGCGCTGGTCAAGCTCGACCCGACCGACGCGCAGGTCGCGCTCGCGAAAGCGAAGAGCGCGCTCGCCGGCGCCGTGCGCCAGGTGCGTCAGCAAACCGCATCGGCGTCGCAGTTCGACGCCGCGATCGCCGCGCGCAAGATCGACCTCGCGCGCGCGCAGGCCGACCTCAAGCGCCGCGCGCCGCTGCTCGCCGACAAGGCGATCGCGCCGGAAGAAGTCGCGCATGCGCGCGAAGCGGTCGACAACGCGCAGGCCGCGCTCGATCTCGCGCAGCGCCAGTCTGCCGCTTCGCACGCGCTCGTCGACGGCGTCGACGTCGCCGAGAATCCTTCCGTGATGCAGGCCAAGGCCGCGTTCCGCGAGGCGTGGATCAACGCCGAGCGCAACGCGATCGTCGCGCCGACCAGCGGTTTCGTCGCGCAGCGCAGCGTGCAGGTCGGCAATCGCGTGCAGCCTGGCCAGCCGCTGCTCACGATCATTCCGCTGCACAATCTGTGGATCGACGCGAACTTCAAGGAAAGCCAGCTCGCCAACGTGCGCATCGGCCAGCCGGCCAAGATCGAAAGCGATCTCTACGGCGGCAAGGTCGAGTACGACGGTAAGGTCGTCGGCCTCGGCGCCGGCACGGGTTCGGCGTTCGCGCTGCTGCCGCCGCAGAATGCGTCGGGCAACTGGATCAAGGTCGTGCAGCGCGTGCCGGTACGCATCTCGATCGACGAAAAGCAGCTCGACCAGCATCCGCTGCGCATCGGCCTGTCGACCGCGGTGAAGGTCGACACGCACAAGCGCGACGGCCGCATGCTCGCCGAAGGCGGCGCCAGCGCGCCGGTCGCGCAGACGGACGTCTTCGCGCGCGACTTCGCCAAGGCCGAGGCCGAAGCGGACGCCGTGATCGCTGCCAACCTGCCCGCCACGCACTGAGTCCACGCCGATGGCTGCTTCACCCGAAGCGCGCCCCGCCCTGCCTCCGCTGCATGGCGCGCCGCTCGCATTGCTGACCGTCGCGATCGCGTTCGCGACGTTCATGGAAGTGCTCGACATCACGATCGTCAACGTGTCCGTGCCGCACATCGCCGGCAGCCTCGGCGTGAGTCCGCAGGAAGGCACTTGGGCGATCAGTTCCTACTCGCTCGCCAGCGCGATCATGCAGCCGCTGTCGGGCTGGCTCGGACGGCAGTTCGGCGAAGTGCGCGTGTTCTGCGTGTCGGCGTTCCTGTTCGTGGTCATGTCGATGCTGTGCGGCGTCGCCACGAGCATGCCGATGCTCGTCTTCGCCCGCCTCGCGCAGGGCGCGGGTTCGGGGCCGATGGTCGCGCTGTCGCTCAGCCTGCTGCTCAACAACTATCCGAACGAGAAGAAAGGCCTCGCCCTCGCGCTGTGGGCGATGACGGTCGTGGTCGCACCGATCTTCGGGCCGATCCTTGGCGGCTATCTCACCGACAACTATTCGTGGCCGTGGATTTTCTACATCAATGCGCCGGTCGGCATTCTCGCCATCGTCGTCACTTGGACGCTGCTGCGCCAACGCGAGTCGACAATCGTGAAGACGCCGATCGACATGGTCGGCCTGACCTTGCTCGTCGTCGGCGTCGGCTGCCTGCAATTCATGCTCGACAACGGCAACGACAAGGACTGGTTCTCGTCGCAGTTCATCACGATCCTCTTCATCATCGCGGTCGTGTGCCTCACGTTCCTGATCGCGTGGGAACTCACCGACAAGCATCCGATCGTCGATCTCAGCCTGTTCCGCAAACGCAATTTCGTGATCGGCGTGAGCGTGATGTCATTCGGCATGGTCGGCTTCTTCGGCATCAACGTCGTGTATCCGCTTTGGCTGCAAACCGTGCTCGGCTATACGGCGAGCTGGGCCGGATACGCGACCGCGCCGGTCGGCGTGCTCGCGTTCCTGCTGTCGCCGATCATCGGCCGCAACATCCAGAGACTTGAACTGCGCGCGGTAGTCACGTTCGCGTTCGTCGTGTTCGGGGCGACGTCGTACTGGTTCTCGCTGTTCCCGGACAACGCTTCGTTCAATCAGCTGCTGTGGCCGCGCTTCATCATGGGCATGGCGATTCCGTGCTTCTTCATCCCGCTGAACCAGGTGTTCCTGTCCGGGCTCAAGCCGCATGAGATCGCGTCCGCGTCGGGCCTTGCGAATTTCTGCCGCACGATCGCCGCGAGCATCTCGACCGCGCTCACCGTCACCGCTTGGCAGCATCGCGGCGACTACCACCACGCGGTACTCGCCGAACACCTCACCAGCGCGAGCCACGCGACCAATGCCTACGTGCAGGGACTCGGCGGCGGCGATCGTGCCTGGGGCGTCATCGAAAGCATCGTCACGCGTCAATCGCTGACGCTCGCCGTCAACGACGTGTTCCTCGCCTGCACGGTGCTGTTCGTGCTGATGATCCCGCTGGTCTGGCTGGCCAAGCCGCCGTTCGGCAACGTCGCCGCGGGGCCCGGCGGGCATTGATAAAAAAACGCCACGCTCCGATCAACCGGAGCGTGGCGGCGTGGCTCAACCCGATCGCGTCAGTCGCGTTCCCACGGCGCGTGCATCTCGCCGTGCGACGATCCCGACGAACCCGTTTCTTCCGGCGCGTGTTCCGGCACCTTGATCTCCGGCAACTTCGCCGCGGCGAGTTTCGCGTTGGCCTTGGCGAGGTCGCCTGATTCGAAACCGGCGAACTCCTTCTGCACGTCGCCGAGTTCGCGTTCGAGCGTGTCGATGCGCGCCATCTGGTAATCCGACGGCTTGCCCTCGTAGGTCATGATCGCGCCGTACAGCGTGTCCATGTGTTCGCGCAGGCGTTCCTCGCCGGTGATCGCGCCGCCTTCCTTCGTGGCGACGATCTTCTTGCGGATGTCGTCGGCCTTCTCGTTGAGCGCTGCGAGCGCCTTGCGGTTTGCGTCGCCTTCCGGAAGCTTCGTCGCCGTCGCATCGGCCTGCGCGCGCACGGCATTGATGCGGTAGACGAGATCGCTCATCTGGCCGAACAAACCGCTCACGCGCATCGCCGCGTCGTACTGCGCGTGACGGTCGGCGGCGCTGAACTTCACGCGGCGGTCGAGACCGACGTCGAGCTTGGTCTCGTAGACATCCTTGCCCTTGGTCATGCGCACCGTGTACGTGCCCGGCGGTACGCGCGGGCCTTGCGCGGCGTTGCCGGCGACCTGGGCAGCCGGCGGCACGCGCGGCGGTTTGGCGCGCATCGACCAGTTCACGCGATTGATGCCGCGGCGCACGCTGGCCGGGATCGTGTCGATGACCTTGCCGTGCTCGTCGAGTACCTCGAGCTTGAGCTTACCGAACAGATGGCGGCTCTTCTGGTAGTAGGTGATCTCGGCGCCGTCGCGCGGGTTCGGGCCGGAGAAGCTGGCGTCGCCTTCGGCCCAGCCGCCGAACGCGTTGATGCGCTGCTGCGTCGTGCGCGAGGCGAGGAACGCCGCTTCGCTGCCGAGCGTCTTCGCGTCGAGCGCGCGCAAGGGCGTGAGGTCGTCGACGATCCAGATGCCGCGGCCGTGCGTGGCGAGCGCGAGCGAGGCGTCGCGATTCTGGAACGCGAGATCGCGCACCGCGACGGCCGGCATGTCGCCGCCCTTGAACTGCGCCCATTCGCGGCCGCCGTCGATGGATATCCACAGACCGAACTCGGTGCCCGCGTAGAGGATGTCGGGTTTGACCGGATCCTGCCGCACGACGTGCGCGTAGCCGCGCAAGCCTTTCGCGTCCTTCGGCGTGACCAGCGCGTTCCAGCTCTTGCCGAAGTCGTGCGTCGCGTAGACATAGGACGCCATGTCGCCGAAGGTGTGGCGATCGAACGCGACGAATGCGGTGCCTGCGTCGAACGGGCTGGCCTGCACCCACGACACCCACGAACGCGCCGGCACGCCTTTCACGTTGCCGACGACATTCGTCCACGACTTGCCGCCGTCGCGCGTGAGTTGCACGTTGCCGTCGTCGGTGCCGACCCAGATCGTGCCGGCCGCTTTCGGCGATTCGCTGATCGAGTAGATCGTCGTGTGCATCTCGGCCGCGGAGTTGTCGACGGTGACGCCGCCGGACTCCTCCTGCTTCTGCTTCTGCGGATCGTTGGTGCTGAGGTCGGGCGAAATGCGATCCCAGCTCTGGCCGTGGTCGCGCGAGCGGAACAGGAATTGCGAGCCGATGTAGATCGTGCCCTTCTCGTTCGGGCTCAGCGCGATCGGCGCGTTCCAGTTCCAGCGCAGCTTCTCGTTGTAGCCGGCCATCGGCTGCACGTTGCGCAGCTCGTGCGTGCGGCGGTTGATGCGCGAGATCGAGCCGCCCTGGTATTCGGCGTAGATGTAGTCGGGGTCGGCGGGATCTTCGAACATCCAGAAACCGTCGCCGCCGTACATGTTTTCCCAGCGCGAATTGGTGATGCCACCCGGATACGCGCTGTCGCCGACCCAGGAACTGTTGTCCTGCAGGCCGCCGTAGACGTGGAACGGATCGGAGTCGTCGAGGCTCACGTGATAGAACTGCGACACCGGCAGGTTGTTCTGCTTCCACCACTTGTTGCCACCGTCGAACGACTGCCACAGGCCGCCGTCGTCGCCGCTGACGACGTGCTGCGTGTCGGTCGGGTCGATCCACAGATCGTGGTGGTCGCCGTGCGTGCCACCGCCGACGTTGGCGAAACTCTTGCCGCCGTCGAGGCTCTGGATCAAACCGAGATCCGGCTTGAACAGGCGATCCGGGTTCTTCGGATCGATGACGAGGTTGGCGAAGTAGAACGGACGCCACACCATCATCTGGCTCTTGTCGCGCGCGCTCCAGGTCTTGCCGCCGTCATCGGAGCGATACAGCGCGGAGTTCGTCGATTCGACGAGCGCGTAGACGATGTTCGCGTCCGACGGCGCGACCGCGACCGCGATGCGGCCGTAGGGTTTCTTCGGGAAACCCTTGTTCGCGCTGTCGGTCACTTCGGTCCACGAACGGCCGCCGTCGGCGGTGCGGAACAAGCCGCTGCCCGACGGCGATTCCGGCGTGTCGCCGCCGGAACGGAACGTCCAGCCCTTGCGGCGGAAATCCCACAGGCCGGCGAACAGCACGTCGGGATTCTTCGGATCGAAGCCGATCGAGGCGCAGCCGGTCGAGAGGTTCGCACCCTTGAGGACGAGGTTCCAGTGCTTGCCGCCGTCGGTCGTCTTGTAGAGGCCGCGATCGGCCGAATCGCTCCACAGCTTGCCCGCCACGCAGGCGTAGACGGTGTCGCCATTGCGCGGATCGACGAGGATCTTCGCGATGCGTTCGGAGTTGTCGAGGCCGACGTGCGTCCACGTCTCGCCGCCATCGCCGGACTTGTAGACGCCGTTGCCGATCGACACCGAGTTGCGCATCCACGCTTCGCCGGTGCCGACCCACACGTTCTGCGTGTTGGCCGGATCGAGCGCGATGGCGCCGATGGATTGCACCGGCTGCTTGTCGAACATCGGCTTGAACGTCGTGCCGCCGTCGGTCGACTTCCACACGCCGCCCGACGCGGCGCCGACGAACAGCGTCGTCTTGCCGTCCTTGCCCAGCGTAGCGGCCAGCGCGGCAATGCGTCCGCTCATCGCCGCCGAGCCGATGTTGCGCGCGCCGAGTCCGGAAACGACGCCGGCGTCGAAACGCGGTTCCTGCGTCGCCGTCGCGGCGAGCGCGATGCCGCCGCACAAGGTCGCCGCGAGTGCGCCGCCCGCGCGCAATGCCTTCGGGATATTCATGTCATGCGCGCTCATTTCGCACCTCCCTTGGCCGCCGGGAACGCGAACACCGCGTCCTCGACCGGCACGTTCGTTTCGACCTTCTCAATCGTCGTCTGCTGGCGATTGCCGTCGGCCTTGCTTTCGCTGGCGATCGAGAACGGGAAATACACGCCGTCGACCTGTTCGTAGTCGCCGTAGTCCTCGACGGTTTCCACTTGCGTGCCGCGCACCGTGCGCTGCGACACCCGGCGGATTTCGAGCCAGTGATCCGGATCGAGGTAGAGATATTCGATGTCGCCGTTCTTGCGCGTCACCTTGAGCTTGTGCGCGTCGGTGCCGTCGACGTCCTCGGTGCCGAGGTATTCGAGCTTGCTGCCGGCCGCCTGCCAGTCGAGGAGCGCACCGCCGATCGGCGCGTCGTCGGCGAGCGCGCGCGCATCGTCGGCCGACATCTTTTCCGGATCCTTGCGGCCCTGGAACGGCGAGATCTGCCACGCCTCGTGGCCGTCCCACGCTTGCACCGCCGTGAGCCCTTGCAGGCTGACTTCG
>JAKPAN010000054.1 GCA_029779475.1 Pseudomonadota bacterium | reverse complement strand
GACCACGAACGCCTGCCGCACACCGGCGTCACCAGTTTCCGCGACGGCAGCACGCCGATTCCCGCCGCCGCGCTTTCTTCGCCCGACGCCGACCTGCTCGAACGCGAACTCGCCAGCGGCAAACCGGTGACGATCAAGCTCGACCTCGACGTCGGCATGGACGGGCAATACACCGGTGCGAACGTCATCGCCGAACTGCGCGGCAGCAAGAAGCCGGACGAATACTTCGTCATGGGCGGCCATCTCGACTCGTGGGATCCCGCGACCGGCGCGATCGACGACGCAGCGGGCATCGGCATCGCCACCGGTGCCGCGAAGGTCATCGCCGCATTGCCGAAGCGGCCCGCACGCAGCATCCGCGTCGTCGCCTTCGCCAACGAGGAATCGGGGCTATTCGGCGGCCGTGCCTACGCGGAAGCGCACAAGAAGGACATCGCGCGCGCCGTGCTCGGCAGCGAATCCGACCTCGGTGCCGATCGCATCTACAAGATCACCGCGAGCGTGAAGCCCGAAGCACGCGACGCCATCGCACAGATCGCACACGCGCTCGAGCCGCTCGGCGTCGCCTACGACGCCAGCGCGCCCGGCAGCGGCGGCTCCGATCTTTCCGCGGTGCATGCCGTCGGCATGGCGGCCGTCTCGCTGCACCAGGACGCGACGCGCTATTTCGACTGGCACCACAGCGCCAACGACACGCTCGACAAGATCGACCCCGAACAACTGCGCCAGAACGTCGCGGCGTACGCAGTGGTCGCGTATCTCGCCGCGCAGGCGGATGGCGATTTCGGCTCGAAGACGGGAGCATTCGCGAAAGACGAGGGCGAATGAACGGCCGGCTCCGGCATCGACTTTTCCGAGAAAAGCCCGGCCCGCAGCCGGGCTTTTCTTTTGCAGCCGTCAGGCTCCGGCATCGGACGCGCTTTCTGCCGGTTATGCGCGTAGGATCTCGATCCGGCGACTGCGGTGCATTTCCCGCTGCCGCATGATCCTTCAGGGGGATTCATCGTGCACAGGCGTTGGGCTGGGGCGACCGGCGCGACAAGAGCGTTCGCATGCGCGTGTTGATGCTCGCCATTTCCTCGAAATGGCTCGGGCCGCCGCGACTGGCGCGCGCGCTGTCGGATGCAGGCTGCGAGGTGGCTTCGCTCTCGTCGGGCGGCTGCCTGCTCGAGAAGTCGTCGCGTCTGCTGCAGCGGTATCGTTTTACGGGCGAGATGCCTGCGGATCGCATCGCGGCGCTCGAGCATGCCAACGACGATTTCCAGCCCGATCGCCTGCTGGCCGCCGACGAGCTCGCGGCGAAGCTGCTGCACGCGGCGCACGCCGACCCTGCCGTGTCGTCCCGACTGCGCGATCTGATCGTCCGCTCGGTGGGCGATCCAGCGTTTTACGAATGCACGTCCGACAAGTTCTCGACCAGCGAACTCGCGGCGCAGCTCGGCATCGCCGTGCCGACGACCACGGCGCTCACAAGCTCAGAGGTTGCATACGATTTCGTCCATCGAAACGGCTGGCCCGTCGTGATCAAGGCGCGTCGCGGTTTCGCCGGCATCGAGGTCTATCCCTGCGCGTCGCTGCGCGACCTGCGCCGCGCGCTGCGCGAATGCCCAGGCGGCGAGCAACGCCTGATCCAGCGTTTCGAGGAAGGTTCGACCTGGATGACCAGCTTCGTCGCCGAGCGCGGCGTCTTGCTCGCCGCGTTGTGCGCCGAAAAGCGCACTCAACATCCTCCGGTAACCGGACCGAGCACGGTGGTGCGCTTCGAACACGATCCGACGTTGCTGTCGTCGAGTTCGACATTGGTCGCCGCGCTCGGCTTCAGCAGCTTCGGCAGCATCGATTTCCAGAAGACCCGCGACGGCCGCACGTTGTTGCTCGAATTCAATCCGCGTCCGACGCCGATTTCCCATCTCGGTGCACGCCTCGGCGTGGATCTCGCCGCGGCCTATCGAGATGGACGCGCGCGCGACAGCCGCGCATTGATGCAGCAAAGCGTTGCGCTCTTTCCGCAGGAAATGCTGCGCGATCCGAGCGGCGGCGGCATCGGGAACTGTTGGCACGATGTTCCGGATGACGAACCGGAACTGCTTGAAGCGCTGCAAGGACGCGTCGCGAAAGCAATCGCCGCCTTGCGTGTGCCCGCGTAAGTCCGCGCACGCACCCGCTGCAATCCATCACGACGAGCGAACCACGCGCCACCACTCGCCCAATGCGACCGCGACGCTCGCGGCGACGTTGAGGCTTTCGACCGCGCCGCTGCCGGGAATCGTCACGCGCAGATCGGCGGCGGCGATCATCGCCTGACTCATGCCCTCGCCTTCCGCGCCGAACACGAGCACGAGCCGCGCCGGCAATGTCGCCGCGTAGAGCGAGACGCCATCGCGCGGCACCGTCGCCGCAAGCGCGTAACCGCGTGCCCGCAACGCTACGAGCGCATCGCCCGCGGACGACGCCTGCACCAGCGGCACGACTTCTGCCGCGCCTTCGGCGACACGCGCCGCGGCGCCGGACACATCGAGCCCCGCCGCCGCCGGAACGATCACGCCATGCACACCGAAATGCGCCGCGCTGCGCAACAGCGCGCCGAGATTGTGCGGATTGCCGACGCCGTCGAGCCAGAGCAGCAACGACGGCGACGGCGCGGCTGGCAAAGTCGCCAGCCAAGGCACAAGTTCGATGGGCGGCGAGCGCAACACATCGAAACAGACGCCTTCGTGATGCCGCGACGCGGTGAGCTTGTCGAGATCGGCATCTTCGACGACGCGATAACCGACGCGATGCTTCACGCACCACGCAAGCACGGATTTCAGCGCAGGAATGCGCGCCTCGGTCAGATAGACCTTGCGCAGCGAATCGGGCCGCTTCGCGAACGCGGCAAGGCAGGCATTGAGGCCGTACAGGCGAATCTCTGCGCCACGCTGCGCGGCGGGCGCGCGCTCGCTGCGCGCATTGGCCCAAGGAGAAGCCTCACGTGACGGTGCGTTGCGTGGATGGCGCGGAGGAATCGATGGCATGTCTGGAGTCTGCGTGCCGGGTCAATGGCTGCCGGCGATGATCGGCGAATTGTCGCTCGATCCGGCAGAGCGCGCATACACGGCGAGTTCGAGCGGCCGGCCATTTTCGACGATCGCCGATTCCCGCATGCCCTCGCGCAAGAAGCCGGCTTTTTCGAGCACGCGCATCGACGCCGGATTGTCGGTGTACGCGGTCGCGACGAGGCGACGCAGACGGAACGCGCGCATCGCTTCCGGCGCAAAGCGCGCAATGACGCACGTCATGATCCCGCGCCGCCAGTAGGCGCGGCCGAGCCAATAACCGAGTTCGCGCGCATCGTCGGCGATGGCGATCAGGCTCACGCCGCCGACGACACGGCCTTCGATTTCGAGTGCCCAACGCCCTTGCGGATCGCGCACGGCGGCGTCGAGCCAGCCGCGACCATCACGACCGCTGTACGGATACGGGAATCGCGCCGAGGGATCGGCATGTGCGAGGAGATCGTCGAGATCGCCGTGCTGCCACGCGCGCAGGCGCGCGTGACGCGCATCGGCAAGTTCGATGTCCAAAGCGAGGGTCGATGGCATGTCGCCATCGTAACCAGACTCATCACCGCGACGAATAACGACACGCGGCGATCAACGTGCGGAACTGGCGACGTACCCGGCGAGGCTCGGCGGCACTGCCGACTTCGTCATGCGCGGCCACCACGCGTTCCATTCGGCGCGAGAGACGCTTCCGTCCCCATTCGCGTCGGCGACGGCGAGATCTTGTTGCAGGCCGACCATGTGCTGCGCTTCGATTTCGTCCATCGACAAGACGCCATCATGGTTGGCGTCGAGCGCGGCCCAAGCCGCATCCGAACGTGTGTCGTCGGCGACCGGCTCGGTCTTGACGACATGGTGCGTGCACGCGCCCATCGCGAATGAGGCGGACGCGACGAATGCGGCGATCGATAGTCTGGACATGGCGATTGCTCCGCTTGAGAAAACGAAGGCGACGATGCGCCGCCCTCGATGGCTCGCGGGTGAACGAAGCGGGAAGCTCAATGGTCGGCGACGACGGCCGGCGCAGCGCCCGCGTGCTTGACCGGCCGCAGCAGCGCAAGCAGCGGAATCGCGGCGAGCGTCATCACCATCATCAGCCAGAAGTCGTTGAGGAAGGCGATGCCGCCAGCCTGGCGCGTGACTTCGCCGTTGAGCGCGGCGAGGCCGCCCGAGGTCGCGTGCAGCGCCTGGTTGACCGCGCCGGCGTTGTTGCCGAACGGCGTCAGGCGGGAGGCGAGTTCGGCGTGGTTGATCTGCGTGTTGCGCGAGAGCAGCGTCATCACGATCGAGATGCCGACGCTGGAACCGATGTTGCGCATGAGGCTGAAGATGCCGGCCGCTTCTGTGCGCGCCGTCATCGGCAGCGTCGAATAGGCGACCGTCGAGATCGGCACGAAGACGAGGCCGAGGCCGAGGCCCTGGATGACGCCCGATTCGATGATGAGGCTTTGCGGCACGTCGAGGTTGAAGTGCGTCATCTGCCACAGCGAGAACGCGGTGAGCAGCATGCCGATGCCCGCGAGCAGGCGCGCGTCGAGCCCGCGTGCCATCAATCGTCCGACCAGCATCATCGCGATCAGCGTGCCGACACCGCGCGGTGCGAGCAGGATGCCGGTCGTCACGACCGGATAATTCATGAGGTTCTGCAGGAACGGCGGCAGCAGCGCCATCGTCGCGAACAGCACGACGCCGAGCACGAAGATGAAGAGGTTGCTGGCGAGGAAGTTCCGATCCGCGAACAGGCCGAGATCGACGAATGGCGCGCGGCTGAATTTCCAGTGCACGGCATAAAGATAGAAACCGAGGATCGCCAGCGCGAGCTCGATCTGGATTTCGACCGCACCGAACCAGTCCTGCGATTCACCGCGATCGAGGAACAACTGCAACGCGCCGATGCCCACGGCAAGGAAGGTGAAGCCGAGCCAGTCGAAGCGCGTCTGCCGCGTCTCGTCGGTCGGCAGGCTCGCGGCAACGCCGAACAGCGCGAGCGCGCCGATCGGCACGTTGATGAGAAACACCCAGTGCCAGCTGTAGGTGTCGGTGAGCCAACCGCCGAGCGGCGGCCCGAGGATCGGCCCGACCATCACGCCCATGCCCCACAGCGCCATCGCCGCGCCGTGTTTTTCGCGCGGATAGACGTCGAGCAGCGTGGATTGCGAGAGCGGCACGAGGGACGCGCCGAACAAGCCTTGCAGCAAGCGGAACGCGACCATCTCGCCGATCGTGCTGGCGATGCCGCAGAGCACGGAAGCCACCGTGAAACCGGCGATCGCGATGAGCAACAAGCGTCGGCGACCCATGATCGAGGCGAGCCAGCCTGTCGCGGGCGTCGCGATCGCGGCGGCAACGATGTACGAGGTCAGCACCCACGAAATCTGATCCTGCGTCGCCGACAGCGTGCCCTGCATGTTCGGCAGCGCGACGTTGGCGATCGTCGTGTCGAGCGCCTGCATCAGCGTCGCCAACATCACCGAGATCACGAGCAGGCCGCGATTGGGAACCTCGCGGTGCGTGGGTGCGGAAGCGTTCATCGAACGGCGATCAGAGCGTGGCGCCGTAGCTCGTGTAGGCGTTGCGCGACAGGCGCTGCGCGATTTCGCGGTAGACCGGCATCAGCGTGCCGATGTCCTCGCCGGCGTCGAAGATGGATCGACGCGGCTCACGCACGGGTGACGACGCGTCGCGTGCGAACGGCGCGTCGGACTCGAAATTTTCCGAAGTTCTGAACATGGGATTCTCCAGAGGCACCTGGCGATTCAGGCGCGCTGTTTTTCAGGGGTTCTGCGCCACGCTCGCGACCGCTTCAGGACGTGCGCCCTGCCAGCGGCCCAGCACCGAGTTGTGTTTGCCGGTATCGATTTCCACGACCGCGCTCATGCCGGCGCGCAGGATCATGCCGTCGCCTTGTGCAGGTTCGATGGAGAGACGCACCGGAATGCGCTGCACGATCTTGACCCAGTTGCCGGTCGCGTTCTGCGCAGGCAGCACGGAGAACTCGGCACCCGACGCGGGACTGATCGAGGCGACGCGCGCCTGCCATTTCTTGCCGGGGAAGGTGTCGACTTCGATCGTCGCTGGCTGGCCGACGATGACGTGGGTGAGATCGGTTTCCTTGAAGTTCGCGTCGACCCACAAGCTGTTGGCGACCAGCGGCATCGCCGCCTGCCCCGCGGCGAGGAAATCGCCGGGCTGCAACGTGGTCTGGCCGATCGTGCCATCGGCCGGCGCGCGCACGACCGCGTGGTCGAGGTCGAGGCGCGCCTGCGCGAGTTGCGCGAGCACGAGCTTGTAGCCGGCCAGTTCCTCGTCCGGCGTGCTCGGCAGACCGCCGAGCAGGTTCTGCGCCTTGGTCACGGCGGCGTTGTCGGAATCGAGTTTGGCGCGCGCGGCGGCGAGGTTGTTCGCCGCATCGTCGAGCGCCTGCTGCGCGACGAGGCCGCGACCACGCAATTCCTTCATGCGGTCGAACTGCTGCTGCTTGTACTTGAGGTCGGCGCTTGCCGAGCGCACGTCGGCCTGCGCGCCCTGATAGCCGTTGCGCGCGGCGTCGAGCAGGCTCTTCACCGATTCGGCCTGCGCCTGCATGCGCGCGACGGCGATCTGCAGCGGTTCGGCATCGATGCGGAACAGCACGTCGCCCTTCTTCACGGATTGGTTTTCGCGCACGTCGACTTCGACGACACGGCCGCTGATCTGCGGCGCGATCGTCACGCGGTCGGCTTGCACGTACGCGTTGTCGGTCGAGGCGAACCGGCCCGAGGTCAGATACAGCCATGCACCGACACCGAGCACGATCGCCGGGCCGCCGACCCAGAGCAGGGTGCGTGTCCAGCGGCGCGCGGGCCTGGGCGCGGGCTCCGCGGCCGCGCGCGGTTGCAGGTCGGTCATGGTGTGCCTCGTGTGTCATCGGCGGCGTTGATCGCCGCCAGGTTGTTCTTGATCTGGCCGAGTACGCGCAGCAGCGTGTCGAAGTCGGCCGGCACGACGCCGCGCAACGCCTCGTTGCGCAGGCCGGCGGCGATGACTTCCATTTCGCCGACCACGGCAAGCGCCTTCGCCGTCAGGTGCAGGCGCCAGCGGCGGCGATCGCCGGGATCGGCGCGGCGCTCGATGTAGCCCGTCTTCTCCAGCCGGTCGACGACGCGACCGACCGGGATCGGCTGCATGTCGAGGAAGTCGGCGAGTTCGGCCTGCGACAGGCCTTCGTTGCGGCGGATCGTCTTCAGCGCGCGCCACTGCGCACGCGTCAGCGCGAAACGCGTCGCGCGGCGGTCGAACACCGTGCGCATCTGCCGCGTCACGTCCTGCATGAGGTAGGCGAAGGTGCTGTCTTGGGTCTGGATCATGATGGCCGCGAATACTATGTCCTAGGCAATCATTTATCAATACCAGCAAGTTCAATTTTGCGATGCGACAATGGTTGTTCAGAATACGGTCAGCCTCCGGAGCTTCCATGTTCGACATCATCGAAGCCGACATCACCACGCTGCGCGTCGACGCGATCGTCAACGCCGCCAACGAGACTTTGCTCGGCGGCGGCGGCGTCGATGGCGCGATCCACCACGCGGCGGGGCCGGAATTGCTGGCCGCCTGCCGCACGCAGCCGCAGGTCGCGCCCGGCGTGCGCTGCCCGACCGGCGACGCGCGCCTGACACCCGGCTTCGACCTGCCCGCACGCTGGGTCATCCACACCGTCGGCCCGGTCTGGCGCGGCGGCGGCCACGACGAGGCCGCGTTGCTCGCCGCCTGCTACCGTCATTCGCTGCGCCTCGCGCGCGAGCCCGACATCGCGTCGATCGCGTTCCCGGCGATCAGCTGCGGCAACTACGGCTATCCGGGCGAGCAGGCCGCGGCGATCGCCGGGCGCGAAACGCGCGCGTGGCTCGCGGAAGGCGCCGCGCCGCGGCGCATCGTGCTGTGCTGCTTCGGCTCCGCGGTCACCGAGGCGTATCGCGCTGCGCACGAATCGGCATATCGACAGGAACAACGCGATGACCGCGTTTGACCTCGATTTAACACGACCGATGCTTGCATACGCATCCGCGTACCTTTCCACTGGGGGAATCCCGACCATGACCTCGTCCTGGCCCGCCGCCGCCCATGCGTGGCTGCAGGAAATCCGCGCCGCGCTCGCGCGCCTGCCGCAACAGCCCGACCGCGACGCCGTGCGCGACGTCGCCGACGAACTCGCCGCGAGCGCGCTGCGCCTCGACCTGTCCGCCACGCGCGCGCTGACCGCGAGCGTCGCCGACTACACGCACTACCACCGCCGCCTCGTCGATGGCGCGGGCGATGGCTCGTACTCGACCCTGCTCATCGCCTGGCCGCGCAGCCACCGCACCGCGCTGCACGACCACGCCGGACTGTGGGGCATCGAACTCGTCCTCGACGGCGTGCTCGAAGTCGAGGAATTCCGCCGCGGCGACGCCGGCCTGCGCGCCGACCTCGTCCCCGAACGCACGCTCATGCTCGGCGTCGGCGACGCGGCCGTGTTCGACGGCGACGCCTACGTGCACCGCTGCACGAACAAATCCTCGACGCGTCCCGCGCTGTCGCTGCACATCTACGGCGGCACGCTCGACGCGTACCACGAATTCGTCGCCGACGCCGACGGCCACTACGCCATCGAGCCGCAACGCGCGCGCGTCGATGCGCGACTGCACACCTGAGCGAACCGCCCATGCAGCGAAGATGCACCATCATCGGCGGCGGCGCCGCCGGCGCAGCCCTCGTCGCGCAACTGGCGCGCAAGCCGGGAGCACCCGCGCTCGACTGGATCGTCGGCGCGCCAGCGCCCGGTCGCGGCATCGCCTACGCCACCGACGACGCGAGCCACCTGCTCAACGTGCGCGCCGCCGCGATGAGCTCCATCGGCGGCGCCGCGCCGGGCGACTTTGCGGAATACCTGCGCCATCGCGGTTTCGACCATGTCGCCGCCAACTTCGTGCCGCGCGCGCTGTATGGCGATTACGTGCAGCACGCGCTCGCGCAAGCCGGCCACACGCCGGTCGTGCATGCGGCGCAGGCGACCGCGCTGCACGCGCTGCCTGAGAATCGTTTTGAGATCACGCTCGACGACGGCCGCGCGCTCGTCGCCGACGACGTCGTGCTCGCGATCGGCGCGCTGCCCGCACGCGCACTGCCCGGCGTGTCGCCTGCCGCGCTCGCGAGCGGCGCGTACGCGATCGACGCCTGGCACGATCTCGCGCCGTCGCAAGCGCCCGAACACGTGCTCGTCATCGGCACCGCGCTCAGCGCGATCGACGTGCTGCTCACTGCCGCGCAACGCTGGCCGCGCGCGCAACTCACCGCGATCTCGCGCCACGGTCGCCTGCCACGCCTGCATGCGCCGGGCGTGTTCGCGCCGTTCGACGGCGCCGACGCACTGCTCGCACGCATGGCATCGCGCGCCGACGCCGCGTACTGGCTGCGTTGCCTGCGCGAAGCCGCGCAGGAACCCGATGCCGAGTGGCGTGCCGTCATCGACGGCCTGCGCGCTGCGACGCCGCGCCTGTGGCAATCGCTCGACGCGCGCCAGCGCCGCCGCTTCCTGCGTCACCTGAAACCGCTGTGGGACATCGCGCGCCACCGCGTGCCACGGGAAACCGCTGCGAAAATCGATGCGCTGCGCGACAGCGGACGCCTGCGCGTCTCCGCCGCGCGCCTCGCCGAAGTCGATGTCGGCGACACGCGCGCGCTGCGCGTGCGACTGCGCGACGCGCGCGCGATGCCGACGTTCGAAACCGATTTCGCCATCCAGGCGACGGGGCTCGATCTCGACGCGCGCGCGACCTCGCATCCGCTCGTGCGCCAACTCGTCGACGACGGCCTCGTCGGCGCCGATCCGCTCGGCCTCGGCCTTTCCGCATCGTCCGACGGGCGGCTGCTGCGCACGGACGGCAGCGCGTGGCCTAACCTGCACGCGACCGGCATCCTGCTCAGCGGCGCGCTCTGGGAAACCAGCGCGATGCGCGAAATCGGCGCGCAGGCCGCGGCGCTCGCGGAGCGCCTGGGCAGTACCAATCCTTAGCCGCAGATCGGCCGGCTAGCCGCGACGGCGTCGAGCGGCCTTACGCGGCGTGCGCCGCCTTCCACTCGCGCCAGCGCGGCGGCGTCGGCCACGTCGAAACGATGCCATGGTCGAACGCGCGGCGCAGGTCGTGGCCGTCGATCTGCGGCGCGAAACGCGCGATGAAGTCGATGGCGAAATCGCGCAGCACGCGATCGCGGCGCAACACGATCCAGGTCGTGCATTCGGGCAGCGCCGCATCGATCTCGAGGGCGCGCAGTTGCGCGTCGCCATCGTCGACCGCCATTTCGGCAAGCACGCCGACCCCAAGCCCGGCGCCGACGTAGGTGCGGATGAGATCCGCGTCGTGTGCGGTGAAAGCGAGGCGCAGCGGCAGATCCGCGGCATCGAACGCGCGGCGCAACGACGACTCGGCGCGCAGCGACGACTCGTAACTGAGCAGCGGATGCGCGGCGAGTTCAGCGAGCGTGACCGCGCGTTCCGCGCGTGCGAGCGCATGCTCACGCGGCACGAGCGCGACGCGCTGCCAGCGATACACGGGCAGCGCGAGGCCGGGCGGCGCGGCGCCCGCGGTCGACAACACGGCGAGATCGGCGCTGCCGCGATCGAGATGTTCGAGGATGTCCGCATCGCCGCCCGGCAGCAATTGCACCGCGACTTGCGGATAGCGGTCGCGCAACGCGGCCGTCGCGCGCGGCAGCGCGTAACGCGCCTGCGTGTGCGTGGCGGCGATGCGCAACACGCCGTGCTCCTCGCTGCGCAGGTTCGCGGCGAGCGCGCGGATGTTGCGCGCTTCGGCGTGGATGACGCGCGCGCGCTCGACCACTTGCTTGCCAGCCGCGGTGAGCGCGTCGAGGCTCTTGCCGCGCCGCGTGAACAGCGCGAAGCCGAGTTCGTCCTCGAGCTGCTTGAGCTGCTTGCTCAACGCCGGCTGCGTGGCGTGGATCTGCTCCGCGGCCTGCGTGATGTTGAGTCCGGCATCGACGATGGCGAGCAGGCAGCGCAGTTGCACGAGAGTCATTGAAGTGGGCTACGCGGCAGGAAGGGAGCGGCTGCGCAGTCGCGGGCCGCCGGCCAGTTTATTGCGTCGCAACATCGCCGTCCATGTGGCGATTGGACGTCCAGACGTCCGAACGGAATCGCATCCTGGCATATGGATCGTCCGATCCGTCATTTCCGCGCGCAGCGGCGGCGTCCGCAGACTGGCTCCCTTGCGCCGCCGGCGGGATACTTGCGATCCGGCCGGCCAGCCGCTCCTTTCCTTGCGAGGACCTTGCGATGATCCACGACAGCATTCTCGACACCATCGGCCACACGCCGATCGTGAAATTGCACCGGCTCGCGCCGGATCAGGTCGATCTGTACGTCAAGGTCGAATCGTTCAATCCCGGCGGCTCGGTCAAGGATCGCCTCGCGCTCGCGATCGTGCTCGACGCGGAAGCGAAAGGCTTGCTCAAACCCGGCGACACGATCGTCGAGGCCACCTCGGGCAACACCGGCGTCGCGCTTGCGATGGTCGCCGCCGCGCGCGGCTACAAATTCGTCGCGGTGATGAGCGAGACGTTCTCGGTCGAACGCCGCAAGCTCATGCGTGCGTACGGCGCGAAGGTGATCCTCACCGCGGCCGCCGAGCGCGGCACCGGCATGGTGCGCAGGGCGGCGGAACTGGCGAAGAAGCACGGCTGGTTCCTCGCGCGGCAATTCGAAAACCCCGCCAATCCCGCCTGGCATCGCAACACGACCGCGGCGGAAATCCTGCGCGATTTCGCCGGCAAGCGGTTCGACTATTTCGTGTCGGGCTGGGGCACGGGCGGCACGCTGACCGGCGTCGGCGAAATGCTGCGCCTCGCGCGTCCGGAGGTGAGGATCATCGCCGCCGAACCCGCCGCCGCGCCGCTACTGTCGGGCCAGGAATGGAAACCGCACAAGATCCAGGGCTGGACGCCCGACCTGCTGCCCGACGTGCTCAACCGCAACGTTGCGCACGCCATCGAACTCATCGACGACACCGTCGCACGCGACACCGCGCGCCGCCTCGCCGCCGAGGAGGGCATCTTCGTCGGCATTTCCTCGGGCGCGACCGTCGCCGCCGCGCTCAAGGTCGCCGCGACCGCGCCGAAGGGCTCGGTGTTCCTCGCAATGCTGCCCGACACCGGCGAGCGTTACCTGTCGACGTTCCTGCTCGAAGGCGTCAACGAAGGATCGGACGACGAGTGGTTGGCGTCGTTGGGCTGAGGATCGGCGCGGGTTGTTCGTGCTGTGCGTGACCGCCGCGGAAGACGCGGCCTGCGAAGGTCCCCGCGACGGTCACGGGCACCGCGGAATAGCCGGCTTCTCCATTGCCGAGCTGGCCGCTGGCGTTGCTTCCCCAGCATTTTGCGATGCCGTCTGTGCGGACGGCGCAGGTAAAGTCGGTGCCGGCCGAAACAGCACGCGCAGAGCCACCCATGTCGACAATAACGGGCCACCGCTGGTCGGTATTGGTGCCATTGCCGAGCTGCCCCGCCCAGTTCCTGCCCCAGCATTCGAGGTTGCCCGATCTCGTGATGGCGCACGCATGCCCGGCGCCGACGGCAATCGCCGAGGCATCGACGATGCCGTCGACCAACTCCGGAGCGAGTTTCTCGGCACCCCAGCAACTCACCCGCCCGTCGCGCAGCAAGGCGCAGGAATGCATGTCGGATGCCGATACGGCAATCGCCTCGCCGCCGAGGCTGGCCGTGCTGGTTGGAACGAGTCGGTTTGTCTGCGTACCGTCGCCCAGCGCACCCAGAGCATTTTGCCCCCAACACTTGACCCCGCCGTCGGTCGTTACGGCACAGGTGTGATACGAGCCGGCTGCGATGGAAACGACACCGGAGCCGAGCGACGGGACGGTCGATGGGGCGAGGTGCGAATCGCCCTGAGTGCCGGCGCCTAGTTGGCCAACGCCATTGTCTCCCCAGCATTTCACCGCGCCGGACCGGGTCAGCGCGCAACTGTGTATATCGCCGCCAGTCACTGACACCACGTCTCGCAATCCGCTGATCGCAAGCGGCGAGGGTTGACTGTCGCTCGAGCCTCCGCCGTTCTCACCGAAGACGTTGAGCCCCCAACAGAACACACGACCATCGGCAGCGGCGGCGCAGGTATGCGAACCGCCAGTCGCGACAACCGCAATGCCTACGCCGACCGCAAGGGTATTCGTCGGCGATGGCGAAGAGCGGCGCGATCCGTTGCCGAGCTCACCGCTGGTGTTGCCGCCCCAGCACTGCAGCGAAGCATCCTCGAGAAGCGCGCAGGCATGATGATCGCCGCTCGCAATCGCGGCCACGCCGCTGCTCGCTGCGACGACTGCAACCGGCGAATTCCTTTGCGACGGAATCGCGCTTCCGAGCTGTCCTTGGCGGCCATCGCCCCAGCAAAGGATTTCGCCGGTAGCCCGCAACACGCAAGCATGGCCCATCAATCCCCCGGCCAGTTCGGCGACATCCGATCCGAGGCCAACCACATCGACAGGCTGCGCGGTCGAGTTCGTCCAGCCGTTGCCCAATTCCCCGCCCAATCCATATCCCCAGCAACGAACGCCAGTGCCGGCGACCACGGCGCAGGTGTAGCCATGACCGATCGCAACCGATCGCACCGTTCCCCGCACGGCATTGGCATCGACTGGAATCGGCATCGAGGAAGTCGCCACGCCGGTGCCCAGCTCACCCGCACCATTACCGCCCCAGCATTTGAGCTGACCACGCGTCGTCACCGCGCAGGCATGGCCGTAGCCGGCTGCAATGGCGGCCACTCCAGCGCCCAGACCCGTGACGCCAACGGGGGCCGAACGATCCTCCGCGGTGCCGTCACCGACTTCCCCGGATTCATTCCAGCCCCAGCATTTGACAGCACCACCGACCGTCAAGGCGCAGGTCGACTTCACGCCGGTCGCGATGGCACTGACGCCCGACTCAAGTCCGATCACAGCAACGGGGACGGCGGACGCAACATGGCTGCCGTTGCCCAGTTGGCCAACGTCGTTGTAACCCCAACAACGAACGCCGCCCGCAGCAGTCAGCGCACAAGCATGATCGCTCCCCGCGCTGATGGCACGAACCCCGGTCTCCAACCCCATGATGAGGGTCGGGGTTGGCACCTGGATCGCGGACGTGGCATCGACTTCGCCATTGCCGTTGTATCCCCAACACTTGACGCTCCCGGAATCCATCAACGCACACGAGAAATAGCCGCCCGCGGCGATGTCGACGACGCCGGCAAGCCCGCTCACGTCAACCGGAGACGCGCTCGATTGGAACGCCCCATCGCCCAGTTCTCCATAAGCATTGTCGCCCCAGCAGCGCGCTCCACCCGAAGGGGTCACCATGCAGCTGTGCATGACACCTGCATCGACCTTCTTTGCGTTCGACACATCCGGCTCGCAAAGGAGTAGCGCGAAGCCAGCCACCACTGGCCATAAAAACTTCGCGGGCGCATTCGACCTTTTCGTGGGCATTTTCCTATCTCCGTGTCTTGGGCGACTTGGTGGTGAAGCCTGCGTGGACTGCAGCTTATCGTCAAACACGACGATGAATGCCCGAATTCGGCAACGGTGAAATGGAAGTGGCGAAAAAGAAAACGGGCGCTTGCGCGCCCGTCCAATTCCTGAAGCTGAGAGATAGGCGGCCGCTGGATCAGGCGCCCTTCTTCCACTGCCCCAGCGCAGCAAGGCCATTGTCGCGCGCACGCGCGAAGACGGTCTTCTGCGCGTCGGCGAAGTTGGCCTGCATGTCCTTCGCCCACAGCTTGAGCGCGGCGGACTGCATCGCGCGGCCGTAGGAGAACGACAGCGGCCACGGGTGCGGGCCCATCTGGTTCATCGCGTTCAGGTGCGCGGTGGCCTGCTCGTCGCTCTGGCCGCCGGAGAGGAACACGATGCCCGGGATCGTCGCCGGCACCGCGGACTTGAGGCAGCGGATCGTCGCCTCGGCGACTTCCTCGACGCCGGCCTGATCCGGGCAGTCCTTGCCGGAGACGACCATGCTCGCCTTGAGGATCGTGCCTTCGTGCAGGATGTTGTGTTCGTAGAGCGCGCCGAACAGCGAACGCAGCGTCGCTTCGGTCACTTCGTAGCAGACGTCGATGTCGTGGTCGCCGTCCATGAGCACTTCCGGCTCGACCATCGGCACGATGCCCGCTTCCTGGCACAGCGCGGCGTAGCGCGCGAGCGCATGCGAGTTCGCTTCGATGCAGGTGCCGCTCGGCGTGTCTTCGCCGATCGTGATGACGGCGCGCCACTTGGCGAACTTGGCGCCGAGCTTGACGTATTCGGCGAGGCGCTCGCGCAGGCCGTCGAGGCCTTCGGTGACGAGTTCGCCGGGGAAGCCGGCCAGCGGCTTCGCGCCGAGGTCGACCTTGATGCCCGGCAGGATGCCGGCGTCCATCATGATCTTGGTGAACGGCACGCCGGCCTTGGTCGACTGGCGCAGCGTTTCGTCGTACAGGATCGCGCCGGAAATGTGCTCGCCGAGCTTCGGCGCGGTCAGCAGCATTTCGCGATAGGCGCGGCGGTTCTCTTCCGTGTTCGGCACGCCGACGGAATCGAAGCGCTTCTTGATCGTGGCCGTGGATTCGTCGATCGCGATGATGCCCTTGCCCGGGGCGACCATGGCCTGGGCGACGCTTTCGAGCTCTTCGATACTCATGTCAACAAGGACTCCGTGAAAGGGTTGCGCCGGGGCGCTGGAAGAAAGCAGCCGCCGATTATAGGCCAGTTTCCCGGCGCGAGCGCGACGGCGCCGTCGCAGCGCTCAGCGATCCTTCCAGCCGAGATCCTTGATTGCGCACGGCTGCATCATCGCGCTGCGCGCCGCCGCGTCGGCCGGCGAATTGAACGGGAAGATCAGCCAACTGAACACGCGGCCGCGGCCGGAATTGGCCACGGTCGGCTCGAAGCGCATGTGCGAGGCCATGCTCTGCGCGATGCGGCCGAGGTCGCCCGCGGGCACGACGCGTTGCACCTTGATCTGGCTCGCGCTGCCGTCCTTCTCGACGACGAACGACACCGCCGCGCAGCCGGGTGCGCTGATGTTCTTGGCGATGTTCGGCACGTCGGCCTCGACCGAATCGCTGAGCAGCACCCAGTAGCTCGCGAGCTTTTCCGGTGCGACGACTTTCGGCGCTTCGGTCGACTGCGCGAACGCGGCGGTGCTCGACAACGTGGCGAACATCGCGACGATGAAACGGTTCATGGCGCGCTCCTGATCAAGCCGCCGGTCGCGGCACGGCGTTCATTCTACGGTCGAACCTGCGACGACGGCGTCTCGTCGCAAGCTCGCAATCCAGCACTCGAATCACCGACGGCAAATCACAAATCCTGCAAGCCTTCCGCAATCCCGTCCGCGCCGAGCACGAGCAGCTTGAGCGTATTCGTGCCGCCGCCCAGCCCGGTGTGATCGCCGGTGGTGACGAGCACGCGGTCGCCGGCGGCGAGATGGCCGAGTACGAACAGGTGCCGGATCGCGTCGCGCACAGCCTGCGTCGGGCCGGCGCCGCGCGCGTCGAATTCGACCGGATTCACGTCGCGATACAGCTGCATGCGGCGGCGTGCGGCGGCGCTGCGCGAGAGCGCGTAGATCGGCACCGTCGAGCGGTAGCGCGACAGCCATTGCGCGGTGGCGCCCGACTCGGTGAGCGCGACGATCGCGCGCACGCCGATCTGCCCGGCGAGGAACATCGCGGCGAGCGCGATCGCCTGGTCGCTGCGGTCGAGCCGATGCGTGCCGGGCTTGAGTTCCTCGACCGGCTCGAACTGGCGTTCCGCGCCGAGGCAGACGCGGCGCATCGCCGCGACCGCAAGCGCGGGATGTTTTCCGGACGCGGTTTCCTGCGACAGCATGACCGCGTCGGTGCCGTCGATGACGGCGTTCGCGACATCGAGTACTTCCGCGCGCGTCGGGATCGGCGATTCGACCATCGACTGCATCATCTGCGTCGCGGTGATCACGACGCGGCTGCGCAGCAACGCTTCGCGGATGATCTTCTTCTGCAGACCCGGCAGTTCCGCGTCGCCGATTTCCACGCCGAGATCGCCGCGCGCGACCATCACCGCGTCGGACGCCTCGACGATTTCAGCGAGATTCTCGATCGCCTCCGCGCGTTCGATCTTGGCGACGAGCGCCGCTTCGCCACCGGCTTCGCGCAGCAATCGCCGCGCCTGTTCAATGTCGTCGGCGGTTTTCACGAACGAGACGGCGAGGAAGTCCGCGCCGAGTTCGGCAGCGAGCTGGATGTCGCGGCGATCCTTGTCCGACAGCGCGGCGACGGTGAGTCCGCCGCCGAGGCGGTTGATGCCCTTGCGATCGGAGAGCCGGCCGCCGGCAAGCACGACGCAGTCGACGCGTCGCTCGCGCACGTCGACGACTTCGAGCGAGACGAGGCCGTCGTCGAGCAGCAGCACGTCGCCGGGTTTCACGTCGCGCCACAGATCCAGATATGACACGCCGACGCGCGTGCCGTCGCCGGGCGGCGCGTCGGCGCGGCAATCGAGCGCAAACGGCGCGCCGGAGACGAGTTCGACCGGGCCGTTCGCGAAGCGTTCGATGCGGATTTTCGGGCCTTGCAAGTCGGCGAGCACGCCGATCTCGACACCGAGTTCCCGCGCTGCCGCGCGTACCGCGTCCGCGCGCGCACGATGGTCGTCGGCCGTGCCATGCGACAAATTCAGGCGCACGACGTTGACGCCTTCGGCGAGCAGATGCCGCAACGCGCCCGGCGCGTCCGTGGCGGGGCCGAGCGTGGCGATGATCTTGGTGCGGCGCAATTGTTCTGGCACGTGTGGCGCTCCGATTCTGTCGTTGTGTTCGCGCCCGATCATACGCGACGACTCCGCTTGCGCAGCGCTGGCTCAGCGCATGGTTCGCCATCGCCTACGAGCGCGCGCACAATGGGCGTCCTTTCCTCACCATAGGAGTACGTCATGGCCATCAAGCAGGCTGTGTACACCGCCACCGCCACCACGAAAGGCGGTCGCGCCGGCCACGTGAAAAGCAGCGACGGCGTCATCGACATCGACCTCAAGGTACCGAAGGAAATGGGCGGTCCCGGCGGCCTGGCGAGCAATCCGGAACAGTTGTTCGCGGCCGGCTACTCGGCGTGTTTCGAAGGCGCGGTGCGCTACGTCGCGAACCAGAAGAAGGTCGCGATTCCCGCCGACACGAGCGTGACCGCGCACGTCGGCATCGGCCCGCGCGAGCCGACCGGCTTCGGCATCGTCGTGCAACTCGACGTGCATCTGCCCGGCCTCGATCCTGCCGTCGCGCAGGATCTGGTCGACACCGCGCATCGCGACATCTGCCCGTACTCGCACGCGACGCGCAACAACGTGGACGTGACGATCAAATTGGTCTGACAAGTCGCTGCGCAGGCGCGCGCTGCGCGCCTGCGCACGTGACGTGTCACGCGGCAGAAGTTTCCCCGAGCATCGCGCCGCTCAACGCCGCAGGCGTATCGACGATCGCGTCGGCGCCCGCGTCGCGCAGTTCCTCGCGGCTGCCGAATCCCCAGGTCGCGCCGATCGCGTGCACGCCGTTGGCCTTCGCACCCTCGATGTCGAAGTGACGGTCGCCGATCATCGCCGCGTCCGGCGCCGCGACGCCGAAATCGGCCAATGCCCGCGCGATCATCGTTGCCTTCTCGCTGTGCGCGCTGCCCGCCGCGGCGGCGTAGACGCGCGCGAAGTGCGCGCCGAACGGCAAGCTGCGCACGATCTTTTCCGCGTACAGGTCGACCTTGGTCGTGACCACGGCCAGCTGCACGCCTTCGCGCGCGAGCGATTCGACGACCGCGCCGACGCCTTCGTAGACGACGTGTTCCTGCCAGCCGATGCTGCTGAAACGTTCGCGATACAGCTCGACCGCGCGTTCGATCGTCGCCGCGTCGTCGCCGAGCGCAAGCGGAAACGTCGCACGCAGCGGCGGCCCGATCCAGCCGCGCAATGTCTCGCGCGACGGAATCGTCGCGCCGAGCTTCTGCAACGCGTATTCGATCGACGCAACGATGCCGATTTCCGAATCGATCAGCGTGCCATCGAGATCGAACAGCGCAAGTCGCAACGCACTCATGGGTCGAACCCGTTGGTGAAGATGCGATCGCTGCCGCGCAGCACGTCGATGACGAAACCGTCCGTCGTCGCCGATTTCACGGTGACGGTGAATGCGCCGCCCGGCGCCACCCAGCTTTCGCCGACCTTGAACATCGAACCTTCGTTGTTGGAAACGTCGGCCGGCGGCACGGCTGCATCAACGCTCCACGACGGACTGACCCGCGTCGCCGTATCGACCTCGTGGATGATGACGGCGTCGCCGGCAAGGCTCGCCTCGTAGGTGCCGACGCGCTTGCGTGCCTCGATCGTGTAGTAGTGGGTGGCCGGCTGCGGCGACGGCAGGGTAACGACGATCATCTGGCGATTCGTCGAGCCGATGAGGCTGGCGCGATCGAGGACGATGTCACTGTAGAGGCCATTCGTCGAAATCGTCAGCTTGCGCGCCGCGTCGATCCAGCCGAGCTTGTCGCGCGACCAGACGTTCAAATGCTTGGGTAACCAGCCGTAAGTCCCGACGGCGCTGCCAGTCGCGTTGTCCCAGGAATCACTCATGACGTCCCACGGGTTGTCGTAGGTATCGCCGTCGCCATCGGAATTGTTCGCGTGCGGCAAGCCGAAGCCGTGCCCCATCTCGTGCGCGAGCGGCGCTTCATGCGTGTAGCCCCACGGCGGTTCCCAGGTGGTATACCAGAGCTTGTGCACGCCATCGAGCGTCGCATATTCACCACCGCCCCACGCGCAACCGTCGAGTTCTTCGTTGTACATCGTGTTGATGCCGACGAACGGCGAGAAATTCACCGTCGCATCGGCGACGCCGGTGCAGTCGGCGAACAAAGCATCCAGGTTGGCGCGAGAACTCGAACAATTTGCGTCGGCGGGCACGTAGTAAGAACGCGGATGCGGCAACGTGAACCAACCATAGGCCTGGCTGCCGACGATGTTGATCTTGTTGTACGACACCTCGCGCCAGTAGTCGTCGAGCCGACCCGTCGCGTTGGAGAGCATCATCGAAAAATACGACAACGGCTGCGGCTCGACGGCGACATCGGGGAACTTGCACAGCAATGTCACCCACGGCTGCGCGTCCGTCACGGCGAGCGGCGTCGCGACCCCCGATATCTGCTGCACGGGAGCTATCGATCCGACGAGCCATGCATTCCCGGCCTCCGCGCTCGCGCGCTGCGCCGTCGTGTCGACGACCACGCGCTGTCCGCCAAGTTGGAAAAGATTGCCTGCCGCGAGCAACGCGCTCGGCGTGTCCAGCAAAACGCGGCGGCCATCGTCTGCAACGATCGCAGCCTCGAAATGCGACATGATCGGCGCACCAGGCGCACTGTCACCCCAGCGCAGTTCAAGCACGCCCTCCACGGTGTCGGCGCGTAGCGGCAAACAGACAACGGCAAACGCGACGGCCGCGGGCCAGATTCGACTTTTCATGCGCGTATCCCTCACCCCTGTTGCGCGAACGCTAACAGCACCACGCGACGCTCGCACGCTCATGCGCGCGCCTGGAGCGCCGCGACCGCGGGCAGCGTCTTGCCTTCGAGGAATTCGAGGAACGCGCCGCCGCCGGTCGAGATGTAGGAGACGCGATCCTCGACGCCGTATTTCTCGATCGCGGCGAGCGTGTCGCCGCCGCCGGCGATCGAGAACGCCTTCGAATCGGCGATCGCGTGCGCGAGCGTTTGCGTGCCCTTGCCGAACGCGTCGAATTCGAACACGCCGACGGGGCCGTTCCAGACCACCGTGCCGGCTTTCGCGATGAGTTCGGCGTAGCGCTGCGCGGTCTGCGGGCCGATGTCGAGGATCATGTCGGCGTCGCCGACGTCTTCGACACGCTTGATGGTTGCGGGCGCATCGGCGGAAAACGCGGGCGCGACGACGACGTCGCTCGGGATCGGCACATCGGCGCCGCGCGCCTTAGCGTCGGCGATGATCTTTTTCGCGGTGTCGAGCAGATCCATTTCGACGAGCGATTTGCCGACGTTGAAACCGCATGCGGCAATGAACGTGTTGGCGATGCCGCCGCCGACGATGAGCTGGTCGACCTTGTCGACGAGGTTTTCGAGCAGCGTGAGTTTGGTCGAGACTTTCGAACCCGCGACGATCGCGAGCAGCGGCCGCGCGGGATGTTCGAGCGCCTTGGCGAGCGCGTCGAGTTCGGCCATGAGCAGCGGGCCGCCGGCGGCGATTTTGGCGAAACGGATCGCGCCATGCGTGGACGCCTGCGCGCGATGCGCGGTGCCGAACGCGTCCATGACGTAGACGTCGCAGAGCGCGGCGTATTGCTTCGACAAGGCTTCGTCATCCTTGCCTTCGCCGACGTTCATGCGGCAGTTTTCGAGCAGCACGAGTTGGCCGGGTTTCACGTCGACACCGCCGAGCCAGTCGCGCACGAGCGGCACGTCGCGGCCGAGCAGTTCGGCGAGGCGTTTTGCGACGGGCGCGAGCGAATCTTCCGCCGTCCAGACGCCCTCCTTCGGACGGCCGAGATGCGAGGTCACCATCACCGCCGCGCCCTTGTCGAGCGCGAGGCGGATCGTCGGCAGCGCGGCAAGGATGCGCGCTTCCGACGTGATGCGTTCGCTGCCGTCGGGCGCGCGTACGATCGGCACGTTGAGGTCTTCGCGGATCAGCACGCGCTTTCCGGCGAGGTCGAGGTCGCTCATGCGGACGATGGGCATCGAAGGGTTTCCTGTTTGGTAGCGCGCCATTACAGCGGGGCGGGCGCGACGGCGCAACGATTCTTCGCTCGCGTCGAGCGAATCGCGCGCAGGCGGCTCGCGGCGCACCGTGCGAAGTGGCTCCATCTGCGCGCCGAGCCGGGGCTACGATGCGCTCGACCGGATAGAGGACGACCATCGATGAGCGAACACTGCGCGACCGTACATTGGCAGCGCCGCGACGGCGACGATTTCGCGGCCGGACGTTACTCGCGCTGGCACGAATGGCGCTTCGACGGCGGCGCGATCGTCGCCGGATCACCGTCGCCGCATGTCGTGCCCGCGCCCTGGTCGGACGCGCACGCGGTCGATCCCGAAGAAGCGTTCGTCGCCGCGATCGCAAGCTGCCACATGCTCTGGTTCCTCTCGATCGCCGCCGAGCGCGGCTGGGTCGTCGACGCCTACGAGGACGAAGCGGTCGGCACGATGGGCCGCATCGCGCCGGGCCGGCAAGCCGTCACCGACGTTGTGCTCCGCCCGCGCATCGGGTTCGGCGGCGCTGCGCAGCCGGACGCCGCGCAAGTCGACGCATTGCACCAAGCCGCGCACGAGCGTTGCTTCATCGCCAATTCGGTGAAGACGCGCATCCGCGTCGAGATGCGCGCGTGAAGATCAGCGCGTCGGCAACTTCGCGTCGCCGCCTGCGCGCAGCAGGATGCCGATGTAGTACGTCACGTAGTAGCCGATGAGCAGCGCGAAGATCGCGAGCGTGAGCGGGCTGCGCTGGAAACTCGCCATCGGATCTTCGCCGGCGACATGCGCGCCGTGCATGAGCGGCCAGACGACGACGAGGCGATAAGCGAGCCGCCCGAGCAGGAGCGCCGACAGCAGCACGCCGATGCCGCCGTGCGGCGTGTAGAAGCGACCTTGCGGCGTCGTCTCGAACGTGGTCAGGCGCAAGCCGAGCAGGCCGAGCGCGATGCCGCCGCCAAGTCCAGCCGCAACCGCGATGCCGCTCTGCGCGCTGAAGCCGCCGCGCAGCATGAGCAAGGCGCCGACGACGAGCAGGAAAACGACGCGGAACTTGAGCCGTGCCGGCTGCACGGGCTGGCGGCCGAACAGACGGCGGAAGCGGCGGTACATGAGGAACGCGAACAGCGCGGCAAAGCCGGCCATCGCAAGCGCATTGGGCGGAATCGTCTGCATCGGCGTGATTCGCGTTCGGGAAGAGCGATTAGCGTAGCCGAATCGATGCGCCATCGAACCGCGCGCCCCGCAAGCATTCGGTAAAGACCGTTCCGCCGCGCTGAGGCGGCGAAACGGCTCCCGCAGCCCCGCGGCGGATACGGCGTTTCGTGGAAGAAACGCCGGGCGCGATCAGTCTTCCTCCTCATCCTTCGGCACGTCGACGCGCCCGCGCACGTCGTGCTGGTGCAGGTCGCCCGAACCGCGGTTCTTCACGACGAAATCGCCGCCGATGTCGTCCACGCTCATGTCGCCGGAACCGATCGAAGCGATGCGCAGGTCGCGCGCGACGTGCGAAACGCGCAAGTCGCCGGAACCGACGTTGCCGATCTCGACGCCGCCATCGACATGTTCGAGCGTGATGTCGCCCGAACCGACGTTGCCGACGCGCGCATCGCCATGCACGTTGCGCAGGCGGATGTCGCCCGACGCCGTGCGGCGCAGGTCGAGCGAACCGATGTCCTTGCCTTCGATGTCGCCCGAGGCGACTTCGGCGCCGAACGCTCCGGCGACGTTCTCGACGCGCAGATCGCCGGATGCGGATTTGAAATCGAGTGCGGCGACGTCGCGCACGTCGGCATCGCCGGACGCCGCATGGATATCGACCGCGAGCTTGGCCGGAACGCGCACGCGCAGATCGATCCACGCGTAGCTGGAACCGCCGAGGTTCCAATGGTTGCCGGAATGCTCTTCGTGCGGCGTCACGACGAGACGGTCGCCGCTGCGCTGCTGCTCGACGGTGAGCTGGTCGAGCCAATCCTGCTGCGAGGCGCAGGCGCGGCCGCGCACTTCGACTTTGGCGAGCCCGGCGACGCCTTCGACATGCACGTCGGTCGAGCCGATCTGCAGCGCGAGCGTCTTGAGGCCGGCTGCGTCGACGTCGAAGTCGCGTTGCGCGGTGAACTTGCAGTTGTCCGCCGCGGACGCGACGGAAACGAAGGGAGCGAGGAACAACAGGGACAGGAACATGCGGCGCATGGGGCGGCCTCCTTGAGGGACGGTGCTTGGGATGCGGGATGTAGCCGCGAAGGTTTAAAACGAAAACGGCGACCCGGAGGCCGCCG
>JAKPAN010000041.1 GCA_029779475.1 Pseudomonadota bacterium | reverse complement strand
CGCGGCGCGGGTCTGACCAAGGCATGTGGCTCGGCGGCGTGCGCGACTGCGGTCGCGGCGGCGCGTCTCAAGCGCACCAATCGCATCGTGCAGATGACGCTGCCCGGCGGCGACCTCACGATTGAATGGCGCGCAGAAGACGATCATGTGCTGATGACCGGCGCGGCGGAATTCGAATACGAAGGCCGCTTCGATCCGGCGCTGTTCGCTGCACCGGCCGCCTGATCGCGATGGTCGATGTCGTCACCTTCGGCTGCCGGCTCAACGCCTGCGAGTCCGAGAGCATCCGCGACGCGGCCGAAAGCGCTGGTTTGTCCGACGCCATCGTCATCAACAGTTGCGCCGTGACCAACGAAGCGGTGGCGCAGGCGCGCCAGTCGATCCGCCGGATCGCGCGCGAAAGACCCGACGCGCAAATTGTCGTCACCGGCTGCGCCGCGCAGGTGCAAAGCGACATGTTCGCGGCGATGCCGGAGGTCGCGCGCGTCATCGGCAATGCCGACAAGATGCGCCGCGAGACTTGGGTCGCCGCGCGCGATGCGTTGTCAGTTGTTGCGCGAGATAGCGCGAGCAAGATCGCCGTCTCCGACATCATGGCGGTGCGCGAGATGACGCCGCAGCGCCTCAGCACTTTGCGAAGCGGATTGCCTCGCGCTTTCGTGCAAGTACACAACGGCTGCGATCACCGCTGCACCTTCTGCATCATTCCTTACGGTCGCGGCAATTCGCGTTCGGTGGCGATGAGCGATGCCGTCAATCAGGTTCGCGCGTTGACGCAGGCCGGTCACGCCGAGATCGTGCTGACCGGCGTCGATCTCACCAGCTACGGCGCGGATCTGTCGGGCGCGCCGCGACTCGGTGCGCTGGTGAAAGAGATTTTGCGGCAGGTGCCGGAGCTGAAGCGGCTGCGCCTGTCGTCCATCGAGTCGATCGAGGCCGATCGCGATCTGTTCGATGTCATCGCGTCGGAAGTGCGGCTCATGCCGCATCTGCAGCTGTCGCTGCAGGCCGGCGACGACCTGATACTCAAGCGCCTGAAGCGGCGGCATGCGCGCGCCGATGCGATTGCGTTTTGCGAACAGGTGCGCCGCTCGCGGCCCGACGTCGTGTTCGGCGCCGACATCATCGCCGGTTGTCCGACCGAGACCGAGGAGATGTTCGCGCGTTCGCTCGATCTCATCGCGGATTGCGATCTCACGCTGCTGCATGTGTTTCCGTTCTCACCGCGTCCCGCGACGCCGGCCGCGCGGATGCCGCAGGTGAGGGCGGAGGCGAGTCGCGCCCGCGCGGCGCGGTTGCGTGAGGCCGGAGCTGCGGCGCTGCGCCGCCG
>JAKPAN010000159.1 GCA_029779475.1 Pseudomonadota bacterium | reverse complement strand
GCAGCTCCGCGTCGCCGATGCCGGCCAGCGCTTCGGCGCAGAACGCGGCGACGAGCATGCGTCGCGCGGCTTCCATCGGAATACCGCGCGAGCGCAAGTAGAACAGCGCGCGCTCGTCGATCTGACCGACCGTCGCGCCATGCGCGGCCTGCACTTCGTCGGCGTGGATTTCGAGCACGGGTTGCGTGTCGATCTCGGCTGACGACGACAGCAGCACGTTCTTGCTCGACAGCTTCGCGTCGCTGCCGTCGGCGCCAGGTTCAACCGTGATCGCACCGTGGAAGATGCCGCGCGAACGCTGGTCGGCGACGCCGCGCCAGAGCACGTCGCAGGCGGCGTCGCGCGCGACGTGGCGCAGGTCGAGATGCACGTCGGAATGTTCGCGGCCGCGCAGAACGAAGACGCCGCGCGATTCGAGCCGCGCGCGTTCGCCGCCGAGCGCGACGCCGAAGTCGAGTCGTTGCAGGCGGCCGCCGACGATCGCATGCGTCGTGCGCAGCGCGGCCTCGGCGTCGAGCTTCGCGTGCGTGCGGCGCACGAGCGAGGTGCTATCGGCGAGATCGCTGAGCGAAACGAGATCGAGTGTGCCGTGCGCGGCGACGTCGATGTCCAGATCGAATACGCCAAGCACTTCCGCGCCTGCGGCGGCGATGTGCTGCTCGATCAGCGTCGCGCGCGCGCCTCGCGCGACGCGCAGCGCGAGCGACGCGCGCCAGCGCGAAGGCGCGTCACCCGGCACGGCGGCGTGAACGACGTGCAGTGGCCGTGCTAGGTCGGCGTTGACATCGACGGCGCAGGCGCCGTTCGCATCATGCGTGACCGCAATGCCGGCTGCGTCGAACGTCGATTGTGCAGGCGCGAACACGCCGTTGACGAACACGAGTCGCAGCGATGGCGTCTGCGGCCAGTCGAATTGCGCACGCAATTCCGGCGTCAATGCAGCTCTCGGATCAGCCGCGACGAACGCCTGCTGCGCAAGCGCACGCACTGCGTTGCGGCTGTAGCGCCACGACTCCGCGCGTTCGAGCGCGTCGCCAGTCGCCAGTTCGTCGAGCAGCGCGCTTTCCATCATGCCGCTCCGGCAACGCGACGTTCGGCGATCCATGCGTAGCCGTGTTCCTCGAGTTTGTGCGCGAGGCTCGCGCCGCCGGATTCGACGATGCGGCCATCGGCAAGCACATGCACGACGTCGGGCACGATGTAGTCGAGCAGGCGTTGGTAGTGCGTCACGACGACGAACGCGCGCTGCGGATCGCGCATCGCATTGACGCCGTCGGCGACCATCTTCAACGCGTCGATGTCGAGGCCGGAATCGGTTTCGTCGAGGATCGCGAGTTTCGGTTCGAGCAGCGCGAGCTGGATGATCTCGTTGCGCTTCTTCTCGCCGCCCGAAAAGCCTTCGTTGACCGCGCGATGCAGCAGCTCGTCCTTGAGGTGCAGCACGGCGAGTTTCTCGCGCACGAGCTTGAGGAACTGCATCGAATCCAATTCCGCCTCGCCGCGCGCCTTGCGCTGCGCGTTGAGCGCCGTGCGCAGGAAATACGTGTTGTTGACGCCGGGAATCTCCACCGGGTACTGGAACGCGAGGAACACGCCCGCTGCCGCACGCTCCTCGGGCTCGAGTTCGAGCAGGTTGCGACCGTCATACACGATCGAGCCTTGCGTGACTTCGTAGCCGTCGCGACCCGCGAGCACATAACCGAGCGTGGACTTGCCCGCGCCGTTCGGGCCCATGATCGCGTGCACCTCACCCGCTTTCACTTCGAGCGAAAGACCCTTGAGGATTTCCTTGCCGGCGACGCGGACGTGGAGGTTTTCGATTTTCAGCATTTGATTTCGCTCTTTTCTCTCAGTCGGCAGCCAACTTGACCAACGCCTCGCCTTCGACGCGGCACCCGATCCACTCCGGCATCCGCTTCGCGCCCAGCGACTCGTAGAACTCGATCGACGGCGTGTTCCAGTCCAGCACCGACCACTGGAACCGCGGCAGGCCTTCGGCGACGCAACGCTTCGCCAAATTCATGATGAGCGCCTTGCCGATGCCCTTGCCGCGAAACGCTGGACGCACGAACAGGTCTTCCAGGTAGATGCCGTGGCGGCCGCGAAACGTGGAGTAGTTGTAGAACCACAGCGAGAATCCGGCGACTTCGCCATTCCATTCCGCGACCTCCGCGAACGCGCGCGGATTCGCGCCGAACAGGTCGCGCGCGATGTCGTCAACGCCCGCATCGACTTCGTGGCGCAGCTTTTCGTAGTCGGCGAGCTCACAGATCAGCGCGTGGATCGTCGTCGCGTCTTCGCGTCGCGCGGCGCGGATCGACAAGGCGGATTCGGCGCCATCCATCGTCAACCCACCGCGCCTTCGAGCGAGACTTCCAGCAGCTTCTTCGCCTCGACCGCGAACTCCATCGGCAGCTCCTTGAACACCTGCTTGCAGAAGCCGTCGACGATCATAGACACGGCGTCTTCTTCGCCGATACCGCGCGAGCGGCAATAGAACAGCTGGTCGTCGGAGATCTTCGACGTGGTCGCTTCGTGCTCGACGATCGCGCCGGGGTTCTTGACCTCGATGTACGGAAACGTATGCGCGCCGCACCGCTTGCCGATCAATAGCGAGTCGCACTGCGTATGGTTGCGTGCGCCTTCCGCGCCCTTCTCGATCTTGACGAGCCCGCGATACGTGTTCTGCCCACGCCCAGCGCTGATGCCCTTGGAGACGATCTTCGACTTGGTGTTGCGGCCGATGTGGATCATCTTGGTGCCGGTATCGGCCTGCTGGCGATGGTGCGTCAGCGCGACCGAGTGGAATTCGCCGACCGAATCGTCGCCGCGCAACACGCAGCTCGGATATTTCCAGGTGATCGCCGAACCGGTTTCGACCTGCGTCCAGGTGATGCGCGACCGCGCGCCGCGGCAATCGCCGCGCTTGGTGACGAAGTTGTAGATGCCGCCGACACCGTTCTCATCGCCCGGATACCAGTTCTGCACGGTCGAATACTTGATCTTGGCGTCGTCGAGCGCGACGAGTTCGACGACCGCCGCGTGCAATTGATTCTCGTCGCGCATCGGCGCGGTGCAGCCTTCCAGATACGACACGCTCGCGCCTTCCTCGGCGACGATGAGCGTGCGCTCGAACTGGCCGGTGTGGCCGGCGTTGATGCGGAAGTACGTCGACAATTCCATCGGGCAGCGCACGCCCTTCGGGATGAACACGAACGAGCCATCCGAGAACACCGCCGAGTTCAGCGCGGCGAAATAGTTGTCGCCGATCGGCACGACGCTGCCGAGGTATTTGCGCACGAGGTCGGGCTGTTCGCGGATCGCTTCGGACATCGAACAGAACACGATGCCCTTCTCCGCGAGTTCCTTGCGGAACGTGGTGCCGACCGAAACCGAGTCGAACACCGCATCGACGGCGACGCCGGCGAGCTTGGCGCGCTCGTGCAACGGCACGCCGAGCTTGTCGTAGGTTTCGAGCAGTTTCGGATCAACTTCATCCAGCGATTTGGGCTGGTTTTTCGGCCGCGAGAAATAGCTGATCGACTGGAAGTCGATCGGGCCGATCTTGAGCTTGGCCCAATGCGGCGGCGACATCGTCAGCCAATGACGGTAAGCCTTCAGGCGCCAATCCGTCATCCACTCCGGCTCGTCCTTGCGTGCGGAAATCGCGCGCACGACGTCCTCGTCGAGGCCGGGCGGCAGGCTTTCGCTTTCGATGTCGGTGACGAAACCGGCGTCGTAGCGACGGTTCAGCGCGGCTTGGAGTTCGGCGGGTTGGGTGACCATGTTCACGAGGCTGCCTGGATGGGGTTCACGCGTTGGCGACGCGCAACGGGATCGCGCCTGCACGGCGCGGCGGCGGCTTGACCATGTCGGCGAGCGTCACGCTTTCGAGCGCGGTCGCGATCGCCTGGCTGATGCGCCGCCAGTTCACGCGCACGCCGCAATGCGATTCGTGGTCGCAGGCGCCGGCGTGCGCACTGCATTCGGTCATGCCGATCGGGCCTTCCATCGCGGTCACGATGTCGGCGATCGTGATCTCGCGCGGCTCTCGCGCGAGGCGATAGCCGCCGTTGATGCCTCGCGTGGAAACGACGAGTTCGGCCTGCGCGAGCTGCTTGAGCAATTTGCTCACCGTCGGCAACTCCAGATGCGCGCGTTCGGCCAGCGCCTGCGCGCTCTGCACGTCGTCGCCGGCGCCCGCGAGGCAGGTCATGACGACGGTGGCGTAGTCGGTGAGTTTGCTGACGCGAAGCATGGCGGCGCGGCCGGACGGTCAAATCAGGACTTAAATGGTACTGATTAGATCGGATGCGGTCAAATTCGATCGATCGGTCAACGCCTTGCGCATCCGCGCGTTCAGGTGCGTATCGCCACTGCCGAAGAACCGCCATGCGCCGTCCCTGGATCGCCCTTTGCACCGCCCTTTCGGCGACGACTGCCTGCGCCGCGCCCTGCGATTTCTCGCCCGCCGTCGCGCGTGCGCAGCAGCTCATGCAACTCGCAGGCGTCACCGACATCGGCCTCGCCATCGGGACGCCGCGCGGCCTGCTCGTCAAGCAATACCTGCACGACGGCGGCGGAGCGAGCGCCTACGACGACGGCGTGCGCGTGCCGCTCGCGTCGGCCTCCAAGCTCCTGTCCGGCGTGCGCATCCTGCAACTCGTCGACGCAGGCGCGATCGACCTCGACGCGCCCGTCTCGACCTACCTGCCCGAATTCACCGGCGTCAAAGGCACGATGACGATGCGCCAGATGTTTTCGCACACGTCCGGCTACGGCGACGACGAGGACAGCGCGGTGCTCAGTTTCCCGCTCACGCTCGCGCAGGACGTCGCCTACATCGCCGCGCACGTCGACATGCCGTACCCGCCGCCGGGCGCGTATTTCGCCTACGGCGGCATTGCGATGCAGGTCGGCGGCGAAGTGGCGCAAACGCAAAGCGGCGAAGACTGGCAAGCTGGCTGGCAGGCGCACATCGGCATGCCGCTCGGCGCGCCGAGCATCGACTGGCAAGGCCTCAACACGACGCAGAATTACCGCATCTCCGGCGGCGCGCAGGCCACGCTGCCCGACTATGCGAAAGTCCTCGCCATGATCCTCGGCGGCGGCGTCGGCAATGGCCGGCGCATCCTGTCGGCGAACGCGTTGGCGACGCTCGACGCCGATCAAACCAACGGCGCCGCGCTCGCCTTTTCGCCGCCCAGCGCGCAAGGCCGTCACGCCTACAGCGTCGGCGCGTGGATCGAGACCTTTCCCGCCGCGCCTGCGGCGCCTGCGATTTCGAGCATCGGCAAGTTCGGGTACACGCCCTGGGTCGACTTCGACGGCCGCTTCTTCGGCGTCATCATGATCGAACAACGCAACCAAACGACTCCGGTCGTGGGACAGCTTTCGCACGACGCGCTCGTCGACATCGACGCCGACGTACGCGCCGCGATGGATGCAAGCTGCCCGTTCGTCGAAACGTACGACGAGATCTTCCGCGACGGACTCGACGGCGACTGAATCGTCCTGGGCGTTGCTAGACTGCACGCCTCGCCCCGCAGGATCTGTCGTGAACACCGATTCGCAACGCAAGGATGCGCGTCGCCGCTTCGCCGAGGACGCGCTCGCATCGCGCGACTTGACCATCGAATCCGCTTCCGCCGACGCAAGTTTCCGCAGCTACTGGCGCGTGACGCTCGCCGACGGTTCGACGCACGTCGTCATGGATGCGCCGCCGGAGAAGGAAAACATCGCGCCGTGGCTCGACATCGGCGCGCGTTTGCACGGCGCGGGCCTGCACGTGCCCGAAGTGTTCGCCGTCGATCGCGCGCAGGGCTTCATCCTGATGGAAGACCTCGGCTCGCGCGCCTATCTGCCCGAGTTGAACGACGCCACGGCCGATGCGCTCTATGCCGACGCGCTCGACGCGCTGCTGCGCATGCAGACGAACGTCGATCCCGCGCGCTTGCCCGTCTTCGACGAAGCGTTCCTGACCATGGAGCTGGAGATCATGCCGGAGTGGTTTTTGCGCCGGCATCTCGGCCACGAGATCGCGTGCGAGGAGTGGGACGTCATCGAGCTCGCGTTCATGCGCCTGATCGACGCCGCACGAAAACAGCCGCAGGTGTTCATGCATCGCGATTTTCACAGCCGCAATCTCATGGTCGCTGCGCGCGACGGCGCGTTGCGAAATCCCGGGATCATCGACTTCCAGGGCGCCGTGCTCGGCCCGATCGCTTACGACCTCGCCTCGCTGCTGCGCGATTGCTACATCGAATGGCCGGCCGAACGCGTCGAGCATTGGCTGCAAGGCCATCGCGAACGCCTCGTGCGCACGGGCGCGCTCGACGCACGCGCGGACGCGGCGACGTTCCGGCGCTGGTTCGACCTGACCGGCCTGCAGCGCCACATCAAGGTGCTCGGCATCTTCTGCCGGCTCTGCTATCGCGATGGCAAGACGCAATATCTTGCCGACCTGCCGCTGGTCTGGCGCTACGTGATGTCGGTCGCGCGCGCCTATCCCGACATCGCGCCGCTCGCCGACCTGCTCGAACGCGCGCTCGGCGGGCGCGACCTCACGCAACCGCGCGAGATCGCCGCATGACGATGCGCCGCGCGATGATCTTCGCCGCCGGCCGCGGCGAGCGCATGCGGCCACTGACCGATGCGACACCGAAACCGCTGTTGCGCGTCGGCGGAAAAATGCTGATCGAGCATCATCTCGAAAAACTCGCGGCGATCGGTATCGACGAAGTCGTCGTCAACCTTTCGCATCTCGCCGAACAATTTCCCGCCGCGCTCGGCGACGGCTCGCGCTGGAAACTGCGCATCCTCTACAGTCATGAAGGCCCGGCGCCGCTCGAAACCGGCGGCGGCATCAAGCGCGCCCTGCCATTGCTCGGCGACGCGCCGTTCATCGGCGTCAGCGCCGATATCGTCAGCGACTACGACTATGCACAGTTGCCGCGCGAACCCGATGGCCTCGCGCATCTCGTGATGGTGCCGAATCCGGACTTCCATCCGCGCGGCGATTTCTTCCTCGACGGTACGCGCCTCAACGAAGACGGCGCGGGCGAACGGCTCACGTTCGGCAACATCGGCGTGTATCGACCCGAACTCGTCGCGAACGAACCGGGCGAGCGTTTCAAACTGCTGCCGATGTACCAGCGCGCGATGCGCGAACGCAGGCTCCCGGGCGAGCGCTTCGACGGTTTCTGGCGCAACGTCGGCACGCCGCAGCAACTCGCCGAAGCCGACGTGGCGATGCTCGAGCGCGCGAATCGTTGAGCTGGGAGCCTCGGCGCGACGTCACATGGCAACGTCGCGCCGGATCGCGATTCACAGCTTGTCGAAGTGTGCGATCGCGTTGAGCACCAGCGCGTAGTTGCCGATCGTCACGCCGCGCCAGACCGGGTTGTTCGCGAACAGCAGCACGTGGCCCTTGCCGTAGCGCGCGTCGACGACGGCGGCGCGCTCGGCCATTTCCTTGCCGTTGTCGAGCAGGCCCGCGATGAGCAAGTGATCCGCGTCGGCCCAGCGCACGATGACTTTCGGGCGCAACTCCACGGGAATCACGTTCGGGTTGTTGCGCTCCTGCTCGGCGTTGAGCGGCAGCGCCTGCCAAGGCTTTGCGAACGGCAGCATCGGCGGTGCGTCGAACGCGCGGCCTTCGGGCACGTCTTCGTCGTGCAAGCCGCCGCGGCCGGTCGGGCGCTTGTAGTCCTTCGCGTTCGGCAAGCCGCGATCGCCGCCGACGAGGTTGCTGACCTGGAACGACAGGCCTTCCGCGCTGTACATCGCGAACGGCTTGTCGTAGCCGCGCGCGATCGGGCTGTCGTCGGCGACGCGCACGGCGCCGAGGATGCTGCCGACGACGCGCAGCGATTTCGCGGGCGTCACCGAAACGCCCGGCGCGAGACCTTCGTCGATCGCGAACTCGGCCGTGTCCTCGCTGGTGACGAGCAGGCCGCCGTCGGCGACGAAGCGCTTGAGGTTTTCGACGCCGCTTGTGCCGAGGCCGGGGCGCATGTCGTCGGTCGCGTCGATGAGGCCGAGGTTCGGCGTCAGCGCGGTCTTCTTCCACGGCAACGCGTTGCCATACATCGGCAGACCATCGACGATCTGACGCGAATCGTGCGTACCGGCCGGCGCGAACACGATTACGTCGTACTTGCTGCGCAGCTTCGATTCCTTCGCTGCGTCCTGCGTGCTGATGTAGCTGAATTTCACGCCGAGCTTGTCGAACGCCTGGCGCCACCAACCTTCGGTCTGCGTCGATTGCCAGGTGTGCATGACGGCGATGCGCGGCATTTTTCCGTCGACGCCGAGCGATGCCGGTTCGAAGCGCGGCGAGTCGACCGCGTCGACACGCTGCATCGGCACCTCGAGCACGCTCGCGTCGGACACGCGTGCGACGTCGACGCCGAAACTGTCGCCGAGCGACCAGCCGGTGTCGTCGTAGGGATGCTTCTGCGGATCGTCGGGCGCCCAGAACTGGCGATCGAGCAAGGTGTCGGCGATGCGCGAATACGGCTGGTCCATGCGCACGATGAAACTGCCGGCCGGGAAATTGCGGGCGACGCGCTTGGGTTGTTGCGGCTGCTGCGGCGGCGTCTTGTCGTCGCCCGCTGCGGCGTTCTTGTCGTGCGCGTCCTTCTTCCTGTCGAGCACAGGTACCTGCGCGGTGAACGGCGCGTTGGCGCGGCTGATTTCGACGTGTTGCAGGCGAAGCACGCGCAGCAGTTCCGCCTGCGCGCCCTTGTGCGCGTCGTCCGCGGAAAACACGTACGCGGCCGGGCCGTTGGCCTTCGGCTTCTCGATCGAACGCTTGCCCTTGAGCCAGAAGTTGCGCATGAATGTCGTGCGGTTCTGCACGAAATAGTCGAGCGCGGTGAGCAGGCCGGTCTGTTCGTAATTGTTGTTGTTGCGCTGCGACCAGAGCACTTTCGGCAGCGGCGGATTCGGTCGATACCACGTGCGCTCGTACTGGCCTGGCGAGAGGATGCGCTCGACCGTATCCGCGCCGGCGTTGCCGAACGTCTCATAGAGGCGGCTGATGCCGTTGTGCATCGCCGCCATGAACATCATGTAGCCCGGGCTCCAGGTGTCGAAGCCGCCGTGCGTGTACACGCCGGGCAGGCCGAGCTTGGTCATCTGCTCGACGTTGTTCCAGCCCATCTGCTGCCATTCGTTGACGAGGATCGGATCGATCCAGGCGTTGTACGGCCCGTCGCCGACGGTATTGTCGTAGAGGAACGGCACCGACTCGTGGAGGTCGTGCAGTACGATCGCGTGCCAGCCGAGATAGGTGTCGAGCACGTTGCGGCTGAGATTGAGCGTGAGCGCCATCGCGTCGCGGTTGTTGTCGTGCGCGACGTAGTGGCCCCAGTAGACGAGGCGCGGATACTGCTTGCCGGGATTGGCCTTGTGCCAGCGGTAGAGATCGACCATGCGGTCGCGGCCGTCGGCTTCGACGACCGGCGTGATCAGCGTGACGACCTCGGAACGGATTTTCTTGATGTACGGCGCTTCGTCGACGGCGAGCCGATAGGCCAGTTCCATCAGCGCGGTCGGCGCGCCGGTTTCGGTCGAATGCATCGTTCCGGTGATGTAGTAGACCGGCGTCGTCTGCGCGATCAATGCGTCGGCTTTCGCGTCGTCGAGATCCAGCGTGCGCGGATCGGCGAGTTGCGCGAGGCGCGCGCGGTTCGCGTCGAGGTCATCGAGCAGTTTCTCGTCGGCGACCGCGACGGCGATCATCTCGCGGCCTTCCTCGCTGCGCCCGACGGTGACCACGCGCACGCGCGGCGTCGCCGCGGCGAGCAGGCGGAAGTAGCGATAGACGTCGGCCGAATAAGGCAGGTAGTCCGGCGCGCCCGCGACATCACCGAGCACTTTCTCCGGCGTCGGTATCGTCGAGGACGCCGGCAGGTAATTCGTCAGCGGCGTGTTGAATTGCTCGCCGGTCGTGTATTTCGCGATCTTCGCGGTGTAGGCCGCGTCGACCGGCTGCGCCGGATCGCGCGCGTAGTGGTCGTCGGCATGCGCGGAAAGCGCCGCACCCGCCATCGCGATGGCCGACACCGCGGCCAGCATCCGTCCGTACATCCGCACACCCCCAGATCGTTGCGAAACGCCGAAGGTAACGGATGCGCCGTCCAGCGTACACGTGCCTCATGGCACGGCCGCGCCGATCGGATCAGTCGAAGCCGTCGCGGAAAATCAGGTCGCGCGAACTGCCGACGAGCAGCATGCGCGTGCGAATGCGCAATGGGTCGTTCGAGAGAACCACTGCGGTGTCGAGGACTTGATTCGTCCACACCGGCGTGTACTTCACCGCAACCGAACACGATTGGCCGGGTTGCAGCGTGACGCCGTCGCAGTTGCCGGCCAGCGAGAACGGCGCGCGCGGCTGCGCCAGCGTGCCGATCGACAGCGCGGCATCGCCCGCATTGCTGATCGTGACAGGCACGCTGCCGACCCGTCCGAGTGGAACGATGCCGAAATCGACCGCGGGCGGCGACACCACGAGCACGGGCACGGCGTGGCAGCGCACGGCATCGGGGCTGCCCGCATGCCATCGCAACCGGCCGGACGCCTGTAGCCAGCGCGCATCGTATTCCGAAGTCGACGGCTCGAATCCGTCGGCGCGCGCTGGATCGAATTGCTCGGCCGGCGCGCTGGCGCAAAGGACATCGGCGCGCGGCGCGGGCGGCATGTCCTGAGCGTTGCTCAAGGCGCCGGCAACCGAAACCAGCACGTCATTGCCGGCTGCAGGCAGGTGCGCCGCCGCTGCATTCGCGGCGCGCACGTCGAGCACGCTCCGATCCGGCAAGCGCAAGTTCTGCTCCAGGCGCGCGTGCCCGATCGTGTCTTCGCTGAATTGCAGTTGCTGCGCGATGACCGACGATCCCCACAGCGACGCCATCGCGATCGCGCACGCCGGCCATGCGCCGGCGCACCGTCGAACCTGCGTTCGCCCGAGCGCAACCATATTCGCGGTTACGGGCAGGCGGCCGGCGTCGCGGTCTGGTTGACGACGTCCCAGCAGGTATAGGTCGGCGCGCCGAACTGGCCGGTTGTGTTCTGCTTGCGAAAGGAGAACTCGATCTTCGCCGGCATGAAGCTGACTGTTTCCGCCATCGTGTTCGTCGCATCCAACGACATCGCCGACGAGGTCACACGCACGCCGAGCAGGCGAAAGGTCTGGAATTCCGTCGGGGTTGCGGCGCCGGTCGTGACGAAGTCGATCTTCACCTGCGACAAGGTCGTTCCGGACACCATCGCGGCGCGCAACGGATTGGACATGCTGTCGATGTTCTTGTCGATCCGGATGTCGCGGGCGATCACCGCAGCGCCGTCGACGAAACCGGTCTGGCCGACGGCGCTGACGCCGGAACATCCCGCGTATCCGGAGGTGATGACGTCGCCGGTAAAACCCGGATCGGAGATGCACAGATACGTCGTGATGGCGGCGCTGGCGGCAAACGGACAGGCCAGCAGCACGAACGCGGACAACGCTACGGCAATGCGGCGAACGAACATGGCGTACCCCCTGAGGACATCGCGATGGTGTTCAAGACGGCTGCGACCGCGGCAAGCGGCGCGCCATTAGGCGCCTGCTACGTGCCGCTGTCCACCTCCACCAACGTGCGCAAGAACGGCACGGTCACGCGCCGCTTGGCCGCGAGCGAGGCGCGGTCGATGCGGTCGAGCAGGTCGAACAGCGTGGCGAGGTCGCGCTTGCGGCGCGTGAACAGCCAGTCGAGCGCCGCGTCGTCGAGTTCGATGCCGCGATCGCGCGCGCGGTCGCGCAGGAGCGCGCGGCGTTCCACTTCGTCGAGCGGCTTGAGCAACACCTGCGTGCACGCGGACAGACGCGAGACGAGGTCAGGCAACGTGATGCCGAGTTGCGCAGCGGGCGCGGTCGCCGCGAACAGCAACGTCGCACGTTCGGCGCGGCAACGGTTGTAGAGGTCGAACAGCGCGTGTTCGGCGTCGCGGTCGCCGGCGATCGCGTCGAGATCGTCGATGGCGAGCAGTTCGCTGCCGCCGAAACCGCGGATCGCCTGCGCGCGCGCGCCGCGCAAGGCTGACAGCGGCAGGTATTGCGCGCTGCGGCCACCGGCGCTCGCCGCGGCGCAGGCGGCGACGAGCAGATGCGTGCGGCCGCTGCCCTGCGCGCCGGACAGGTAAAGCCACGCGGAATCGTCCCCGCGCGCTGCGTTTTGCACGAGTTCCAGTGCGACACCGTTCGCACCGGCGACGAATCCCGTGAAGCGCTGGTGCGCGGGCCAGC
>JAKPAN010000032.1 GCA_029779475.1 Pseudomonadota bacterium | reverse complement strand
GCGCCAGGCCGGCGCGAGGCCGAACAGCACCAGTGTCAGCGCCGCGACCAGCGTGGTTGCGACCACGACACGCAGATCGATTGCGGGCACGTTGTAGGTCGGCAGGAGATCCGGCGCGAGATGCAGCAGCGCAGGTACTGCGATCTGCGCGAACAACAACGCGGCGAGCGCACCGGCGACCGCGAGCAGCGCGGCCTCCGCGAGCACGCTGCGCATGAGCTGCGCATGGCCGGCACCGAGCGCGCTGCGCACGGCCAGTTCCTGCGCGCGCGTCTGGCCGCGCGTGAGCATCAGGCTGGCGAGGTTGACGCAAGCGATCAGCAGCACGAGCAGCGCGGCGCCAAGCAACACCGACAACGAGCCGCGCAGGTGGTTGCCGACGAGGTCGTCGAGACGTTGAACCTGCGCGGTCAGCTTGCCGTTCTCGTTCGGGAAGTTTTCCGCCTGCCATTGGGTGATGCCGCGCATGACCTCGCGCGCCTGTTCCGGCGTGACACCGGGCGCAAGGCGCGCGACCGGCGCGAGCGAATTGCTGCCGCGGCCGGCGCGGTTCGCCGGCAGGAAGGTCGGCGTCCACAACTGTGCATCGGATGGGTAGCGGAACGTCGGCGCGGCCACGCCCAGCACGCGCCAGTGCTCGCCGTTGAGTTCGATGTCGCGACCGACGATCAGCGGATCGGCGGCGAAGCGGTTGCGCCAGAGCGCATCGCCAAGCACGACGACGCGCTCGTTCGCGCTCTCCTCCGCATCGCCGAAGCTGCGGCCGAGTGCGATGGGTTGGTTGAACACGATCCAGAATCCCGGCGTGACCGTGTAACCGGTAAGGCGTTCGGCGGCGCCGGCGCCCGTCAGGTTCACGGTTTGTTCGACGAACGCGCCGATCGCCTCGAACGCGGCGCCGCTGCGCGCGCTCCATTCGCGCAGCATCGGTGGCGAAATCGGGCCGTATTTCACCGGCGGTTGCTCGCGCATCACGCGCACGATGCGCGAGGAGTCGGCGAACGGCAGCGGCTTGAGAAACACCGCATCGTAGACCGTGAAGATGGCCGCGATGGCACCGATGCCGAGCATCAGCGTCAGCACGGCGGTCAGCGTGAAACCGGGTTTCCCGCGCAGCGTGCGGAAGGCGAGGGTGAGGTCGTGCATCCAGTTCATGGCATGTCGCTCGGTGCGTGATCTTGGGGGCGAGGAAGACGGCGACCGAGCGGTCAGGCGACGCTGCGCGCCGGCCGCATCAAGCGCTGGTCTTCCTCGTGGCGCAGGCGGTGCATGGTTTCCTCGTCGACGATGCGGCCGTCGAACATGAAGATCTTGCGCTGCGCGAAATCGGCGTAACGCGGATCGTGCGTGACCATGCAGATCGTCGAGCCGGCCTTGTGCAGTTCGTCGAGCAGGGTCATCACCGCTTCGCCGTTCTTCGAGTCGAGGTTGCCGGTCGGTTCGTCGGCGAGCAGGATCGACGGCTGGCCGACCAGCGCGCGCGCGACGGCGACGCGCTGCTGCTGGCCGCCCGACAGCTGCGCCGGATAGTGCTTCACGCGGTGCGCCATGCCGACGCGTTCGAGTGCATGCACGGCGCGGTCGCGGCGTTCGGCTTTCGACACGCCATCTCGATACGTGAGCGGCAGTTCGACGTTCTCGAACACGGTGAGGTCGCCGATCAGGTTGAACGCCTGGAAGACGAAGCCGATTTCCTTGTTGCGGATGTGCGCGCGTTCGCTCGCGTTGATGTCGGCGACTTCGCGGCCGTTGAGGCGATACGTGCCGCCGCTCGGCGTGTCGAGCAGGCCGAGGATCGCGAGCAACGTCGACTTGCCGCAGCCGGACGGCCCGGTGATCGATACGTATTCGCCGCTGGCGATATCGAAATGCACCTCGGCGAGCGCGTGCGTTTCCACTTCGTCGGTGAGGAAAACTTTCTTGATCGCGTCGAGGTGGATCAGCGCGTTATGGGTCGTCATGGGCTTGGGTTCCTGCGGCAGCGTGTCTGTTCGGTTTGGATGCGCGAAATCGCGGTGGCGTTGCGTCATTTGAGGCGGATGCGTTCGTACTGGTCGTAGGCGCTGGTATCGGAAAGCACGACGCGGTCGCCCGCGGCGAGGCCCTGCATGATCTCGATCTGGTTGACCGAGCTCTTGCCCAGGCGCACAGGTACACGCGCGGCGACGCCGTCGGTGCCGACGCGGAACAGGCGCACTTCGGAATCCGGCTGGCCGAATGCGGGGCGGCCGACGTAAAGCACGTCGGGCAGGCGGTCGATCTCGACAGTGCCGTCGACGGAAAGATCCGGGCGCGCGCCGGCCGGCAGCTTGCCGGTGAGTTCGACGTCGACCTGCACGCTGCCGTTCTGCACGGCCGGGTCCACGCGCAGCACCTTGCCGTCGACGATGCCGTTGCGCGTGTCGACCTTGACCGGCTGGCCGAGTGCGACGTCCTTCGCCTGCGTTTCGGCGATGCGCAGTTCGGCCATGAGTTCGCTGGGTTTGGCGACGCGCGCGAGATTCGCGCCGGCGGCGACCTGCTGGCCTTCTTCGACCGGCACTTGCTGCAGGATGCCGTCGATGCCGGCGCGCACATGCAACGCGTCGGCCTGGCGCTGGCGCAATTCGCGCGTCGCGACGAGTTGGTCGAGCCGCGCCTGTTCCGCCGACACCTGTGCGGCGATGTTGCGCCGGAATTCGACCACGCGCTGTTCCTCGATCGACACACGCTCCTTCAATTGTTCGAGCACGACGAGCGTCTTGCGGTACTGCACGCCGGGGATGATGCCTTTCTCGGCGAGCGGCTTCTCCGCCTCGGCCTGCATGCGGTTGGACTCGTAGTCGCTCTTGGCTTGCGCGAGCGAGGATTGCTCGTCGAGCAATTTC
>JAKPAN010000025.1 GCA_029779475.1 Pseudomonadota bacterium | reverse complement strand
TCTACCGCAACTTCGCGATAGTCGACGTTCAAGCCGCTTTCGTGCAGGTGCAACCGTGCGACGTCGAGCACGGCCGGCGCGAGATCGATCGCCGTCACCTGCGCGCCCGCGCGCGCGAGCGCCTCGCTGAGCAGGCCGCCGCCGCAACCGACGTCGAGCGCATGCGCGCCCTTCAACACCACACGTTCGGCGATGTAGCCGAAACGCACCGGATTCAAATCGTGCAGCGGACGCGACTCGCCGTCTGCGTCCCACCAGCTCGCGGCGAGGCGGTCGAATTTGGCGGTTTCGGCTCGATCGACGTTGGCGCGGCTCATGGCTTGTCTTGCACCTGCAGTTTCGTCATATCCACAAAGGAAAGGCGGAAAACTCAACTTCCGATTCGCTCGCGCCAACGCCGCGCCTTCTCGAGCACTTCAGCGACGTCGAGATCGGACAACACGCGATCGCGCAGCTTGCGCACGCCCGCGATCCAGACGTCACTGACCTGGTGGCGGCCGGCGGCGTAGACGATCTGCGAGGTCGCGTCGTAGAGCGGTTGCGCTTCGAGGTCGCCGAGACGGATCGCGGCGAAGTCGGCTTGTTTGCCGGGTTCGATGCTGCCGATGCGCGCTTCCCAGCCGAGCGCTTTCGCGCCGCCGAGCGTAGCCGCGCGCAGCGTGCTCGCGGCGTCCATCGCGCTGGCGTCGTTGGCGACGGCCTTGGCGACAAGTGCGGCGCTGCGCATCTCGCCGATCATGTCGAGGTCGTTGTTGCTCGCGGCACCGTCGGTGCCGATGGCGAGGTTGACGCCGGCGCGACGCAGTTTTTCCGCAGGACAAAAACCCGACGCGAGCTTGAGGTTGGATTCGACGCAATGCGCGACCGAAACGCCGGCTTCCGCGCACGCAGTGATTTCCGCGTCGGTGAGCTGCGTCATGTGCACGGCGATGAGATGATCGTTGACGAGGCCGAGCGACTGCATGCGCGCGAACGGTCGCGCGCCGTGTTCGCGCTTGGACTCTTCGACCTCGTGCGCAGTCTCGTGCAGGTGCAGGTGTACCGGCAGGTCGAGTTGGTCGGAGAGCACGCGGATGCGTTCGAAGGTTTCGTTGGCGACCGTATACGGCGCATGCGGCGCGAGACTCGTGCCGATCAGCGTTTCGCCACGGAATTCGTCGTGGACGGCGAGGCCCTTGTCGAAATATTCGTCGCGGCTGGCGGCCCACGCGGTCGGAAATTCGATGAACGGCAAGCCGACCATCGCGCGGAAACCAAGGCGGCGATAGGTCGCGGCCTGCACGTCGGGGAAGAAATAGTTTTCGTTGCAGCACGTCGTGCCGCCGCGGAGCATTTCGGCGACGGCGAGTTCGATGCCGTCGCGCACGAACTCCGGCCCGATCGCCTTCGCTTCCGCCGGCCAGATGTGCTGTTGCAGCCACGTCATCAGCGGCAGGTCGTCGGCGAGCCCGCGCATGAGCGTCATCGGGTTGTGCGTGTGCGCGTTGACGAGACCGGGAATCAGCGCGTGCTCGCGCAGCTCGACGCGTTCGCGCGGCGCGTAGCGCGCCTGCGCGTCGGCGACCGGCAGCACGGCGAGGATGCGGCCGCCATCGACGGCGACCGCGTGGTCTTCGAGGACGACGCCGTGCGGCTCGACGGGGATGAGCCAGCGCGGCTGGATGAGGAGGTCGATGGATTGCGGCGATTCGGCCATGGGCTCGTCATTCCGGCGGAGGCCGGAACCCGTTGTTGCTCCGGCGGATCAACGCACTCGACAGATCAAACGGGATCCCGGTGCAACCGGCCATTCGATTGCCGAAAGCCACCGGGACGACGAATCGCGGCCCGCATGTACGCGGGCCGAATCGTCACTTCACGCGCGACATGTACTCGCCGGTGCGCGTGTCGACCTTGATCTTCTCGCCCTGCGCGACGAACAGCGGCACGCGCACCACGGCGCCGGTTTCGAGCTTGGCCGGCTTGCCGCCGCCGCCCGAGGTGTCGCCGCGGACGCCGGGGTCGGTCTCGGTGATTTCGAGTTCGACGAAAATCGGCGGCGTCACCGTCAGCGGCGCGCCGTTCCACAAGGTCATGATGCAGACCTCGTTGCCCTTGAGCCACTTGGCGGCGTCGGCCATCGCGTTCTCGTCGGCGGCGATCTGCTCGTGCGAGGACGGATCCATGAAGTGCCAGAATTCGCCGTCGGAGTAGAGGAATTCCATGTCGGTGTCCATGACGTCGGCGGCATCGACCGAGTCGGTCGATTTCATCGTCATTTCCTGCGTGCGGCCGTTCTTGAGGTTGCGGAACTTGACGCGCGTGAAGGCCTGGCCCTTGCCGGGCTTGACGTATTCGGTGTCGACGATCGTGCACGGATAGCCGTCCACGATGATCTTCTGGCCGTTCTTCACGTCGTTCATGCCATAGCTGGCCATGGGGGCTCCTGGATTGGGGTTCGGGCCGCCGCAGCGGCTAGAATGGATGACTGGAAATCTGAGCCGCCCATGATACCCGCAATGCCGCTGCCCGCGCAGCCACGGCGCTGGCAAGCGCTGTGGCGCGAGGCGATCGCCGACCCGCACGAACTGCTCGCCTTGCTCGGCCTGTCCGATCGCGCGGCGGAGTTGCTGCCGCCGTCCGACACCGGATTCGCGCTGCGCGTGCCGCGCGGTTTCGCAGCGAAGATGCGCCACGGCGACCCGGCCGATCCGCTGCTTCTGCAAGTCCTGCCTCAAGCGGCGGAACTGGGCGAAGTGCCCGGCTTCACGCGCGACGCGGTCGGCGACCTCGCCTCGCGCGCCGCCGGCGGTGTGCTGCACAAGTACGAAGGCCGTGCATTGCTCGTCGCGACGGGTTCCTGCGCCGTGCATTGCCGCTACTGTTTCCGTCGACATTTCCCGTACGCGGAGGAAACCGCCGCGGCAAACCGCTGGCGCGAGGCGATCGAACACCTGCGCGGCGACGCCTCGATCCACGAGGTCATCCTTTCCGGCGGCGATCCACTGTCGCTCGCCACGCCCAAGCTCGCCGAACTCACCGACGCGCTGGCGACGATCCCGCACATCCGCCGCCTGCGCATCCACACGCGCCTGCCCATCGTGCTGCCCGAGCGCGTCGATGACGAATGTTTGCATTGGCTCGCCGGCCTGCCGTTCCAGCGCGTCGTCGTGCTGCACGCGAACCACGCCAACGAGATCGACGCGTCGGTCGACGCGGCCTGCGCGCGCCTGCGCGAGGCAGGCGCGACACTGCTCAACCAGTCCGTGCTGCTCGCCGGCGTCAACGACGGCGCCGCTGCGCTCGCTGCGCTGTCCGAGCGCCTGTTCGCGGCCGGCGTGCTGCCCTACTACCTGCACCTGCTCGACCGCGTGCAGGGCGCGGCGCATTTCGACGTCGAGCCGTCACGCGCGTTCGCCATCATGGACGCGTTGCGCATCCGCCTGCCCGGCTACCTCGTGCCGCGCCTCGTGCGCGAGACGGCCGGTGCGCCATCGAAAATTCCCGCGGAGTTCGACGCGGCGATGGCGCCGCGAAGTGGAATCGAGTAAATATTCACCATCCGCCGCCGAATCGTGCTCGCACACGCCCGGCATCGCCGAGCAGGGACGCCGGCAGCGCGGCCTGCGTGCGTCCGATCCGCCGGGCAACGGCGGAAGGCGCATCCACGCGACCTGACGCAGAAACCATGACCCGATCCGACAACCTCATCAAGCTCCTCCTCATCGACGACTCGGTCGAGAGCGCGGAGCAGATCATCAGCATCCTGCGCAACGGCGGCATCGCCGTGCGTCCCACGCGGGCCGGCAACGACGCCGAACTCGAGGAAGCGCTCGCCACGCAATCGCCCGACCTCGTCGTCGTCTCGCTGGACGGCAACCAGTTGGGCACGGCGCATATCCTCGAAGCCGTTGGCCGCGGCGGCCGCGACGTCGCGATCATCGCCACCGCCAACCAACTCACCGACGACGCGATCGTGCAGGCGTTCCGGGACGGCGCGCGCGCTGCGATGCTGCGCAGCTCGCACGAACACGTGCAGATGATCGTGCGCCGCGAGTTCGAGGCGCTGACCATGCGCCGCAACGTGCGCCGGCTCGAAGCCGCGCTGCGCGAATCCGAGCGCCGCTGCGACGCGCTGCTCGACTCCTCGCGCGACCCGATCGCCTTCGTCCACGAAGGCATGCACGTGCGCGCGAACAAGGCCTATCTCGACATGTTCGGCTACGACACCTTCGAGGACATCGAAGGCATGTCGATCCTCGACATGATCGCCGCGCCCGACGCGGACGACTTCAAGTCGCTGCTCAAGCGCCTGTCCAAGGGCGAGAAGCCGCCGCAGCGCCTCAATCTGCAGGCGCAGCGCGCGGACGGCTCGACCTTCGACGCGGCGATGGAATTCGCCGAGGCGAGCTACGAGGGCGAGCCCTGCCAGCAAATCACGTTCCGCTTGCAGGCAGCCGACCCGAACCTGCACGAAAAGCTCGACGAGTTGCGCGCCAAGGATCTCGTCACCGACCTCTTCAATCGCACGCATATGCTGGCGCAGCTCGACGACGCCTGCGCGCGCGCCGCCAACGGCACGGCCGACCAGGCGCTGCTGCTCATCGAACCCGACAACTTCCGCAACGTGCTCGACGCGATCGGCATCGGCAGCGCGGACGTCCTGCTCGGCGACATCGCGAACCTGCTGCGCGCGCACTTGCGCGAGGGCGACATCGCCGGCCGCGTCGGCGACCACCTGTTCGGCATCCTGTCCGGCCAGCGCGACGCGGAGGCGACCACGCAGTTCGCGCAAAGCCTGCGCGCCGCGTTCGGCGAACGCATTTTCGAGATCGGCAAGCAGTCGATCAGCCTGACCGCCAGCGTAGGCGGCGTGCTCATCGGCGAGAAGAACGCGAACGCGACCGGCCTCATGAGCGACGCCGCGACCGCGCTGCGCAAGGCGCAGACCGAGGGCGGCAACCGCATCTCGATCAACGATCCGTCCGCGCAGGACAAGGCCGCCGCGGAAAAGGCCCAGCAATGGCTCAAGGCGGTCGACCACGCGCTCGCGCACGACGGCTTCGTGCTCTACAACCAGCCGATCATCAGCCTGCACGGCGCCGAAGGCGATTTCTACGAAATCCTGCTGCGCATGAGCGGCCCGAACGGCGAAATCCTGCCCGGCCACTTCCTGCCGATCGCGGAACGCAATGGACGCATGCCGGCGATCGACCGCTGGGTCATCGCCAAGGCGATCCGCACGATCGCCGAGCGCGAACGCGCCGGCCATCGCACCACGTTCTTCATCAAGCTCACGCCGCAGTCGCTCGAGGACCTCACGCTCGTGCCGTGGATCGCGCAGCAGCTCAAGTCCGAGCGCCAGCGTGGCGATTCGCTCGTGTTCGAGATGCCGGAAAGCAAGGTCGTCACCAGCCTCAAGCAGGTGCGCGCGTTCGCCAAGGCGCTCGAACAGATCCATTGCCAGTTCGCGCTCGAACAGTTCGGCGCGGGGCTCAATTCGTTCCAGCTGCTCAAGCACGTGCCGGCGCACTACCTCAAGATCGACCGCCACTACATGGCCGACCTGCCCAAGCAGAAGGAAAACCAGGAGAAGGTCAAGGACATCTGCAACCAGGCGCACCAAGCCGGCAAACTCACCGTCGCCGAGTTCGTCGAGGACGCGGCGAGCATGTCGATCCTGTTCGGTTGCGGCGTCAACTTCGTGCAGGGCAACTTCCTGCAGGAGCCGGAGAAGGTGCTCAGCTACGCGGCGTGAGGAAATCTGCCGTCCAGACGCAAAAAGGGCGCGGAATTCCGCAGATTTTTCTTTGCGCCCCATCCAGGGGCACTATCGTCGAACGGGTTCGATGCGAGCTTGCGTGGTGACGCCTCCTGTTCGTCTACCCGCGGCCATCCATGGCCGCACTTTCAACGAACCGCACGCATCGTCGAGATGCCAACGTGGCTCCGCACAAAAGCGCTGATCTGAAAGAGGCTAGACAACTCCTCCCGATTGACAGCTAAGTACGGCGACTCAGCCCGCGCGCAGCGCCGCGATGCGTTCCTCGATCGGCGGGTGGCTCATGAGCAAACGCGCGATGCCGTTCTCTCCGGAAATGCCGAATGCGACGAGCGACTTCGGAAGCGTGTCCTCTCCATGATTGCCGGACAGCCGCTGCAGCGCCGAAATCATTGCATCGCGCCCGGCCAATCGCGCGCCGCCCGCGTCCGCGCGGAATTCGCGCCAGCGCGAAAACGCCATGACGATGAGCGAGGCAAAGAAGCCGAGCACGAGCTGCAACACCATGACGATCGCGAAATAAGCGAAGCCGCCGCCGTCACTGTCGCGGTTGCCCGACAGCGCGCGATCGACGAGCGTACCCAGAACGCGCGCGAGGAAGATCACGAACGTGTTGAGCACGCCTTGCAGCAACGCCATCGTCACCATGTCGCCATTGGCGACGTGGGTGATCTCGTGGCCGAGCACGGCGTCGACCTGGTCGCGATCCATGCTTTGCAGCAGGCCCGTGCTGACCGCGACGAGCGAGCTGTTCTTGGTCATGCCGGTCGCGAACGCGTTCATTTCCGGACCGTCGTAGATCGCGACCTCCGGCATGCCGATGCCGGCCTTTTCGGCGTGATGGCGCACCGTGTCGACGAGCCATTGCTCATTCGCGTTGCGCGGTTGCGTGATGACCTGCGCGCCGGTCGACATCTTGGCCATCCACTTCGACATCGCCAGCGAAATGAACGAACCGCCCATGCCCATGACCGCGGCCATGACGAGCAGCGCCTGCAGGTTGAGGCCGCCGCGGCGGTAGGCGTAGACGTCGAGACCGGTCAACTTGACGACGATCGTCAACAGCGCCATCACGGCGAGGTTGGTCATCAGGAACAGTACGATACGCAGCATGCGAGACCTCGGAATGTGGTTGCGGTTTGAAAGGCGATCCTACGCGCTCCGCGCGCGTCTGGACTGCACATGGGGGCGGCGTCGCGCTTTCAAAACCTGCACGAACGCCATCGGCACTTCGACCGATGCCGCCGCGGGACGTTCCCGGTGACCGACACCTATCGTGGCCGCTTCGCCCCCTCCCCGACGGGAAGGCTGCATTTCGGCTCGCTCGTCGCCGCGCTCGGCAGCTGGCTGTTCGCGCGCGCGGCCGGCGGACAGTGGCTGGTGCGCATCGAAGATCTCGACCGCGAACGCGAAGTCCCCGGCGCCGCGCGCGACATCCTCGCCACGCTCGCCGCATTCGGCATGACGTCCGACGAAGCCGTGCTTGTGCAGAGCGAACGCACGGCGCTTTACGCTGAAACCTTGCGTCGACTCGGAACGGATGGACATGCGTACCGATGCTGGTGCAGCCGCGCCGACCTCGAACGCTACGGCGGCATCCATCCGGCGCAATGCGTCGCGGCGCCGTCGTCGCGCACGCCCGCGTGGCGGCTGCGCGTCGGCGCGGGAGTCGTCGCGTTCGACGATGCCGTGTGCGGGCGCTTCGAGCAGGATCTCGCTGTCGAAGTCGGCGATTTCGTCATCTGGCGTGCCGACGGCGCCTGCGCGTACCAGCTCGCCGTCGTCGTCGACGATGCCGCGCAGGGCATTACCGATATCGTGCGCGGCGCCGATCTGCTCGACTCGACGCCGCGCCAGCTCCTGCTGCAACGCCTGCTCGGACTGCCGCAACCGCGTTACGCGCATTTGCCGCTCGCGCTCGATGCGCTGGGGCGCAAACTCAGCAAGCACGACGCGGCGCACTCTGTCGATGCTGCGGATCCATTGCCTGCATTGCGCGCGGCGTTGGCTTTTCTCGGACAGCCTCCGCGCGACGAAAGCAAGCCGGAACGCCTGTTGCTCGAGGCCGTGCGTGCGTTCGATCCGACGCGCATCGCGCGCAGCGAGCCGCCGATTGCGGCAGCGCGTAATGCATCGCCATGACGAATCGGCACAATCGGCGGGTCGGTGCCAGCTGGCGCCGCGAAACCTTCAACAGGAGTCAGTCATGACGGCACGCGTCGCCCTCGTTACGGGTGGTACCGGCGGCATCGGAACCGCGATCTGCAGGCACCTCGCCTCGCTCGGCCACAAGGTCGCCACGAACTATCGCGATGAGGGCAAGGCCAAGGCCTGGCAGGACGCGCAGAAGAAAGCCGGCTTCGATTTCGCGATCGCCAAGGGCGACGTCGCCGACGCGGACACGGCCGAAGCGATGATCCGCGACGTCGAAAAGCAGCTCGGCCCGGTCGAAATCCTCATCAACAACGCCGGCATCACGCGCGACACGACATTCCACAAGATGAGCGCGATGCAGTGGCAGGACGTCATCGCGACGAACCTCGGCTCGTGCTTCAACGTCACCCGCCCGGTCATCGACGGCATGCGCGAGCGCAAGTGGGGCCGCATCGTGCAGATCAGCTCGATCAACGGCCAGAAAGGCCAGTACGGCCAGGCCAACTACGCGGCGGCGAAGGCCGGCATGCACGGCTTCACGATCTCGCTGGCGCAGGAGAACGCGAAGTTCGGCATCACCGTGAACACGGTGTCGCCCGGCTACGTCGGCACCGACATGGTCATGGCCGTGCCGGAAGAAGTGCGCAACAAGATCGTCGCGCAGATCCCGGTCGGGCGCCTCGGCGATCCGGACGAGATCGCCTTCGCGGTCGGCTTCTTCGCCGACGACCGCGCGCGCTGGATCACGGGCGCGAACCTCGCCATCAACGGCGGTCAGTACATGGGTTGGTAGCGCATGCGTTTATCCGGCGCCCTCCGGCGCCGGATGCATGCACTACCAGGTGAGGCAGGAAGCCGAACGGGCCGCGCCGCAAGGACGCAGGCTTGGCTCTGTTCCACATCGCATGCATCCGCTGGGACGCCGAGCGAGCCGCGCCCTAGGGGCGGATGCTTGCTCGGCGCGTGCTTGTCCGATCCTTTCCTGCCTCACACCCGCTTGTCCGCGAGGCGCCCGAGCACTCATATCCGCTCTCTGGCCCTCAACTGGTGCGCCGCATCACATTCTGCTAGGTTGACGGCATGACCACGCCCACGCCCCGCATCATCAAGAAGTATCCGAACCGTCGCCTCTACGACACCGAGATCTCCAGCTACATCACGCTGGAAGAGATCCGGCAGCTCGTCCTCGACAACGAGGAGTTCGAGGTGCGCGACGCCAAGACCGGCGAGAACCTCACGCGATCGGTGCTGCTGCAGATCATCGCCGAGTACGAGGAACGCGGGCAGCCGATGTTCACGAGCAAGCTGCTTTCGCAGATCATCCGCTTCTACGGCGACTCGTTGCAGGGCTTCATGGGCGGCTACCTCGAACGCAGCCTGCAGGTCTTCCTCGACCAGCAGACCCAGTTCCGCAGCCAGCTCAACAACATGCTCGGCCAAGGGCCGTGGTCGATGCTCAACGACCTCACCGAGCGCAACATGGACGCGTGGAAGTCGCTGCAACAAGGCTTCCTGACCGCCGCCGCGAACAGCATGCGCAACGGCACGCCGCCGGGCACGGAAAAGCCCAAGAAAGACCAGAAATCCTGAGCGCGCACCCTCCGTATCGCGGCGCGACGGAGCGCCGCGGGCGCAGCGCCTTGTCTGACGATCCGAGGAAAACCCAATGAACGAACGCGTCGCCGTCGTCACCGGAGGCATCGGTGGACTTGGCACCGAGACCTGCAAGGCGCTCGCGCGCGCTGGCCGCAGAGTCGTCGCCGCCGACCTCGCCGCGCGCACCGAACGCGTCGAACAGTTCCGCGCCGAAGTCGCCTCCTTCGGCGACGCGATCACGTTCGAGCCGCTCAACGTGATCGACCATAACGACTGCGCGAGCCTCGTCGAACGCGTCCGCGCGCGATACGGCGCGGTGTCGATCCTCGTCAACGCGGCCGGCATCACGCGCGACACCTCCCTGCGCAAGATGGATGCCGCGCAATGGGACGACGTGATCGCGGTCAACCTCGGCGGCGTGTTCAACCTGTGCCGTCTCGTCGTCGACGGCATGATGGCGCAGGGCTTCGGCCGCATCGTCAACATCTCGTCGGTGAACGGCCAGACTGGCCAGTTCGGCCAGACCAACTATTCGGCGGCCAAGGCCGGCATGCACGGCTTCACGATGGCGCGCGCGCGCGAAGTCGCGAAGAAGGGCGTCACCGTCAACAGCATCTCGCCCGGTTACTGCGACACGCCGATGGTGCGCGCCGTGCCCGAGGACATCCGGCAGCAGATCGTCGCCTCGATCCCGGTCGGCCGCCTCGGCGAGCCGCGCGAGATCGCGCGCACCGTCGCCTTCCTCACCGACGACGACGCCGGCTACATCACCGGCGCGAACATTCCGGTGAATGGCGGCTATTTCATGAGTTTCTGACGCCCCGCCGCGTCAGTAGTCGAAGCCGTCGATGTAGATGAAATCGTCGGGTGTGCGCACGCAGTCGTAGGTCACCGTCATCGGATCGCCGGCTTCGACCACGTCGAAGTCGGTCGGCCGGATGCCGAACAGCGAGTGCGAGTCGATGCCGATGCTCGACCACGTGCGGGCGGTGAACGCGTCGGACTCGGCGGTCAGCGGAATGCCGCCGCCGTCGGACAGGAACATGCCGTACTTCTGCAGCGTGCGTAGGATCGCGCGCACCGACTCGTTGCTGCTGAACGCATTGACGTCAAACGATTGCTTGAGCTTCAGTCGCGATCCGTAAGGCACCGCGTTCGCGTTCGTGTCCGACGTCGCCAACGTGCCGTGCGATGCGGGATGCACGTACTTGTCGTTCATCATGCGGTTGTTGCCGAGAATGAAGCGGATCGCGTGGCCGAGATCGCCCTGCGCCTGCGCCGCGGCCCAGACCTCGTCCGCGTTGAACAACAGCGGCGCGATCGGAAAGCCGGCGCCGTCGGCGCTCGTGCAATGCTCGCCGCGGCCGTAGCGCGGATAGACCTTGGTCAAGTCCCAATGCAGGCCGCAAGTCGCGTGGATGCCGCTGGCGTCTGCGCTATTCGTGGCGTAAGCCTCGTACAGCACCTTGCTGGCGTCGTTGACGACGAAGAGGTGGCAGTCATTGCCATCCGCGCCGCAGGTGTAGGCCGGCGGAGCGGTGCCCTCGATGCCGCCGACATCCGGCAGCGGGAATGGCGCGCCCGGTTCGTCGCAATCCGGACTGCAGTAATCGCCCAAGGTCGGCCACGCGACGATCGGATACGTTGGCGTCGATGCATTCGCGTGCAACACGTAGAACGAAAAGTCGATCTGGAAATCGAAGTTGCGCGTGTCACCCCAGCCAAGGCTCGAAAAACCAGCCAGGTGCGTCATCATCGCCGCCGAATTCGTGCGCAGCGGCGCGTGGCTAACGTCGACGTTCCAGATCGCGTTCGGCTGGGTGAACTTGGGCGGCGGCGCGGCTGTGCAAACGGCAGGCAGAAGCAAGCTGAAGATCAGTGAATTGCGCATCGCGAACCCCTCCGCCGAAGAACGCATCCTCCCGCAGGTTCGCGCGCGAAACCGCGCAATGCGTCGCAGCGCTACCAGACGAGATCGGCGGGCACGTCGTCTTCGGCGGGCGCGTGCGGATCGCACAGCAGCACGAGCGATTCCGGATCGATCGCCTGCGCGGCCAGCGCGACCTCGCGCGTCACCAGCAAGTAACGTCCCGCCAGTTGCGCGACGGCGAGCTCGCCGCCATTGAGGCGAGGCAGCTGCTCGCCCGTGACGTAGATGCGGCGGATCTTGTTGTGGTGCGGGAAATGGCGTGGGATGTCGGCGTCCGCGGCGTTCTGGCCAGCGCCGTTGAGCAAGGTCGCGAGTTTGTTGCGGCGTTCGCGTTTTTCCTTCGCGCGCTGCTCGGCCTCGCGCTGCTCGCGCGCCTTCGCGTCGCGCTCCTGCTGACCGCGGATCGCGTAGGCCTTGGCAAGGTCGATGTCGCCCTTCTCGCGCGGCGCAGCCGGCTTGCCTTGAGTTTGCGGCTTGCCGTGCTTGTGCGGCGGTTGTGGCTTTCCGGGCCGCTGCTGCGGCTTCGCCTCGGCCTTCGGCGCCGGCTTGAAGCCGGCCTTGAGCAATTGATCGCGCAGGGAATCGGACATGACACGAACTCGAAACGTTGCGAAGTGACAGAATCGAAAGCTTGAGGCTCAATCAGACGACATTCCAGCTCTCCACGGAAGTCGCTAGCCAACTCCAACGAAGCCTGCTGTTCATTGAGCAGTGCGGCCATGGATGGCCGCTTCTGGATTCCCCGAAAAATCCAACGCTGAACCCACCGCGATCTTCCTCGAAACAGCGATCAAGGACGATCGCATCAATAGTGAGGCGGAGGCGGCTCATCCTGCGCCGCCTGCCCCAGCGATCCACGCACCGATTGCAATTCGATACGCAACGCCTCGATCGAGTTGCGCAACGCGAGGATGTAGCGGTCGTGCGTGGCGACGGCGTCGTTGACCGTGGTCAGCGTGTCGTCGATGAACGACAGGCGCACTTCGAGTTCGGTCAGGCGTTGTTCGAGCGTCACGGCCATCGCGTTCAGCCGCCGAGTTTTTCGATGAGGTGGCGGCCATGGCGCGCGCCGATCGCGCCCTGCGCTTCGCGCTGCGCGAGCGCGAGGTCGGCCGCGGCCATTTCGCGTACGAGTTCGGCAAAGCTCGTCTTCGGCGTCCAACCTAGTTTTTCACGCGCGAACGTCGGATCGCCGAGCAGCGTTTCCACTTCCGCCGGACGGTAGTACTGCGGATGGATGCGCACGACGACGTCGCCGGGCTTGAGCCTGAGCGCGTCGCCGCGCACCGAGGCGACGACTGCGTGTTCGTCGGCGCCCGCGCCGCGGAATTCGAGTTCGACGCCCATCTCGCGCGCGGCGAGCACGACGAATTCGCGCACGGAATGCTGGATTCCGGTCGCGATCACGTAATCGGTCGGCGCGTCCTGCTGCAGGATCAACCACTGCGCCTCGACGAAGTCGCGTGCGTGGCCCCAGTCGCGTTTCGCGTCGAGGTTGCCGAGATAGAGGCAATGCTGCAGGCCGCAGGCGACGCGCGCGAGGCCGCGCGTGATCTTGCGCGTGACGAACGTTTCGCCGCGGATCGGCGACTCGTGGTTGAACAGGATGCCGTTGCAGCCGTAGATGCCGTAGGCCTCGCGGTAATTCACCGTGATCCAGTACGCGTAGAGCTTGGCGACGCCATACGGCGAGCGCGGATGGAACGGCGTCGTCTCGCGCTGCGGGATCTCGCGCACGAGGCCGTAAAGCTCGGACGTCGACGCCTGGTAGAAGCGGCAGCGGTCGCCCATGCCGAGGCTGCGCATCGCTTCGAGCACGCGCAGCGTGCCGATACCGTCGGCGTTGGCGGTGTATTCGGGTTCCTCGAACGAAACGGCGACGTGGCTCTGCGCAGCGAGGTTGTAGATCTCGTCGGGCTTCACCTGCTGCACGACGCGCAGGATGCTCAGCGAATCGGTGAGGTCGCCATAGTGCAGGTGCACGCCCGGCTGCGTGTCGTCGAGTTCATGGTGCAGATGGTCGATGCGTTCGCTGTTGAACGACGAGGCGCGACGGCGCAGGCCGTGCACTTCGTAGCCCTTGGCCAGCAGCAGTTCGGCGAGATAGGCGCCGTCTTGCCCGGTCACACCCGTGATGAGAGCCCGTTTTTGTTCCATCGCCTGCGTACTTTTCCGTGAAAACGCGCGATGTTAGCGGGCTGCGCCGGGGAATGACAGCCAGCCGTCAGCCAGCCGCCGGCGCCTTCACGCTGCGGCCGCGGCCGATACCGTAGTAGGCGATGCCCGCCGCCTCGACCGCCGCGGGCTCGAAGATGTTGCGCCCGTCGAACACGACCGGCGTGCGCAACATGCCGCGAATGCGTTCGAAGTCCGGGCTGCGGAACGCTTTCCACTCGGTGACGACGACGAGCGCATCGGCGCCGTCGAGCGCGGCGTAGGGCTGGTCGCAGAGGACGAGGTCGGCGCGTTCGCCGTAGAGCCGGCGCGTTTCCTCGATCGCTTCCGGATCGTAGGCGCGCACGATGGCGCCGGCTTGCCACAGCGCTTCGAGCAAAACGCGGCTCGGCGCTTCGCGCATGTCGTCGGTATTCGGCTTGAAGGCGAGGCCCCACAGCGCGATCGTCTTGCCTTTCAGCGCGCCGCCGAAATGGCGTTCGAGCAGCGCGTACAGCTTGTTTTTCTGCGTCGCGTTGACCGCCTCCACGGCGCCGAGCAGGCGCGCGTCGTAACCGTGGCTGCGCGCGGTGTGTTCGAGCGCCTTCACGTCCTTCGGGAAGCACGAGCCGCCGTAACCGGCGCCGGGATAGATGAAGTGGTAGCCGATGCGTGGATCGGAGCCGATGCCGCGGCGCACGTGTTCAATGTCCGCGCCGACCTGTTCGGCGATGTTGGCGATCTCGTTCATGAAGCTGATCTTGGTCGCCAGCATTGCATTGGCGGCGTACTTGGTCAGTTCGGCCGAACGCACGTCCATGAGCACGATGCGCTCGTGGTTGCGGTTGAACGGCGCGTACAGCGTGCGCAGCTGTTCGACCGCGCGCGCGCTGTCGGCGCCGATGACGATGCGATCCGGACGCAGGCAATCCTGCACGGCGTCGCCTTCCTTGAGGAATTCCGGGTTGGAAACGACGTCGAATTCGACCTTCGCACCGCGCGCCGCGAGCGCGTCCGCGACGGCCTTGCGCACCGCGTCGGCGGTGCCGACGGGCACAGTCGACTTGTTGACGACGACGACGGGATGGTCGAGCGATTGCCCGATCGTGCGCGCGACCGCGAGCACGTGCGAGAGATCGGCGCTGCCGTCCTCGTCCGGCGGCGTGCCGACCGCGATGAAGATGACCTGCGCATGCGCGATCGCGGCGGCCGCGTCGGTCGTGAAGCGCAACTGTCCGCTGGCGTGGTTGGCGCGCACGAGTGGTTCGAGGCCGGGCTCGTAGATCGGGATTTCGCCGCGTTCCAGACGCGCGATCTTGGCCGCGTCGACGTCGACGCAGACGACGTGGTTGCCGACTTCGGCGAGGCAGGTGCCGGTGACCAGGCCGACGTAGCCGGTTCCGAAGATCGTCACGCGCATGAACGGAAATCCTGTGTACGAAAGCGGAAATTCTAGCGTGCCGCGCACATTGGCATGCGCGCACCGCGAAAAATCGCCGCAAGCGCCTTTTGCCATCTCGTCATCGGCTGCTCCAAGCGTGGCGACCGCGGTCGCGAATCACCAAAACAAAAGGCGCGCCGGGATCGACGCGCCTTTCGCAAAACCCAGCGGGAATCGCTGGTTCTTTGTTGCTTACTTCTTCGCCGGTTCCGGCTTGGCAGCCGGCTTGGCGGCGGGCTTGATGGCCGGCTTGCCATCGGCAGCCGGAGCCGCCGCGGCGGGCTTGTCGGCCGGCTTTTCGATGTCGAGCAGTTCGACTTCGAAGATCAGCGTCGCGTTCGGGCCGATCTGGCCGGGACCGTTCTCGCCATAGGCAAGGTCGGACGGCACGAACAGCTTGTACTTGGAGCCGACCGGCATCAGCTGCAGGCCTTCGCTCCAGCCCTTGATCACGCCGTTGAGCGGGAACGTGGCCGGCTGGCCGCGATCGTACGAGCTGTCGAACTTCTCGCCGTCGATCTTGGTGCCGAGATAGTTGACCTTGACCGTGTCGGTGGCCTTCGGCTTGGCGCCGGTGCCTTCCTTCTCGACGAGGTACTGCAGGCCCGAAGCGGTCGTCTTCACGCCCGGCTTGGACTTGTTGGCGGCGAGGAAGTCGGTGCCGGCCTTCTTGTTCTTGTCGGCGGCGGCCTTCTGCTCGGCGACGCGCTTGGCCTGGAGCTGCTTCATGAACTCCTGGCGCACCTGCAGCGCTTCTTCCTGCGTCAGCGAGGTCTTCTCGCCCTTGATCGTGGCTTCGAGCGCCTGCTCGACGACCTTGATGTCGATGTCGTCCTTGATCTGGCCGAGGCCTTTGCCGATGTCCATGCCGACCATCGTGCTGATGCTGTTCTTGTCGACCTTGACGGTCGGCGCGGCGGGCTTGGCCGCCGGAGCAGCACCGGCAGCCGCCGGCTTGTCGTCGGCGATCGCGCCGATGGCGAAACTGGCCGCCAGCGCGGCAACGAGGGTCTTCTGCACGAAACGCGTCATGTTTGCTCCTGAGGTTTTGGGTTCCAAGCCGCTGCCCGGATGGCATCGCGCTGGATGTGCGGCCGCTTGCGCGGGATCGCGTATTGTGGACATGGCTCCCGGCGTTGGCAACGCCGGGAACTCCCCTGCCCCGGCGGGCTTGCCGCGCGTGCCGCCCCAGTTGCGACGCCGCGCGGCCGCTGCAACGGCGCGACGACCTGTGACCACGCAAGGCCGCCCGGGTTTCACGGATCGGGAACTTCTTGTGGTTTTCGTTCAGCCAGCGCCGAACGTGCTCAGAGCAGCGCCGAGCGCTTGAGCGCCAGATAGTGTTCGACGAGCGCCGCCGGCAGCTGCGCGCAGGTCACGTCGAGCACGTCGGCGCCCTGCGCGCGCAACGCTTGATGCGTGCGCCGGCGCTGTTCGAGGTATTGCGCCATCGCGGCGAGGTGGATCGCATCGTCGAGATCGCGCACCGGCCGATCGAGTCCCTGGTCGATGACGTCCTCGCGCAGACTCGCCACGCAGACGAGGTGGCGTCGGCGCAGTTCGCGCACGGCGGCGAGCAGGTCCTCGATGTCCTCGTCGCGCGCATTGGTGACCAGCATCACGAGGCAACGCCGCGGTTGCCGCGCGGCAAGCGTCGCCGCGGCATCGAGGTAATCGGTTGCGACGGCCTTTGCGTCGAGGTCGAACACTGCGTCGAGCAGCACGTCGATCGCGCCCGGCCCGCGGTGCGGCGGCACGAAGCGCGCATCGCCACCCGAGGCGAGCAGGCCGACCGCGTCGCCCTGTCGCAGCGCGATGTAGGCGACCATGAGCGCGGCGTCGAGCACGCGGTCGAAATGCGACAGCGCGCCATCGCGCGCGAGCAGGCGTCGCCCAGTGTCAAGCAGCAACATGACTTGCTGGTTGCGCTCGTCCTGGTATTCGCGCGAGATCAGCTTGCGCACGCGCTGGCTCGCCTTCCAGTCGATCTGGCGCAGCGAATCGCCGAGGCGGTATTCGCGCAGTTGCTGGAACTCGGTGCCCTCGCCGCGGCGGCGCTTGAGATGCGCGCCGACCACGCGCGAGGCCTGCTCTGCGCCGATCAGCGCGAGCCGCGCCAGCGGTGCGAAATTCGGATACACACGCACGCTCTGCCGCACCGGCGCGACGCGCTGCTCGCGCCACAAGCGCAGCGGTGACAACAGCCGCAGCGCGCAGCCCTCGAAATCGAAACGCCCGCGCGTCGTCGGCGTGAGCCGGTAGACGAGACGCAATTCGCGCTGCGGCGGAACGTCGACCCGCTGCGGCAGATCAAGCACCGGCCACGTGCCCGGATGCAGGTCGTGTACGTCGGCGCGCAGCGTCTCCGCGCCGTCGTGGCGCAGGCGCAGCGCAACCTCGCGTTCGACGCCGACCGGCACGATCGACGGCAGCTCGCGTTCGACGGTCGGCGTCGGCAGCCGGCGCAAGCGCCACGCATCGAACGCGGCGACCACCACAAGCACGATCGCCGCGGCCGCGAGCGCGCCTGGCGGCACGACGCCGAACGCGACCGGCACGCCGAGCGCGGCCAGCGCGAGCAGCGCGGCGACGAGGACGGGCGTCGGCGTCACTGGCGCGGCGCTTCGACCTTGAGCAGCAGCGCATCGAGCACGTCGTCGACGCGGCGGCCTTCGATCTGCATCTCCGGCGCGAGACCGAGGCGATGACGCAACGCGGGCTTGGCGATCGTGCGCACGTCGTCGGGCGTGACGAAGTCGCGGCCTTCGAGCACGGCCTGCGCACGCGCCGCGCGCACCAGCGCGAGCGAGCCGCGCGGACCAGCGCCCATCGACAATCCCGGCCACTCGCGCGTGGCGCGCGCGATGCGCACCGCATAGTCGAGCACGACGGCGTCGACGCGCGTGCGCGCCGTGCCGAGCTGCATGGCGAGGATGTCGGCCGGCGTCGCCACCGCGCGCACGCGCGAGAGATCGAAGTCGTTCGCGCTGCGGCCGTGGCTCACGTTCGTCACCATGCGCACTTCCTCCTCGTGCGGCGGATACGGCATGAGCACCTTGAGCAGGAAGCGGTCGAGCTGCGCCTCGGGCAGCGGATACGTGCCTTCCTGCTCGATCGGGTTCTGCGTGGCGATGACGAAGAACGGCGCATCGAGCGCGAAACTGCGCGACTCGATCGTCACCTGCAACTCCTGCATCGCCTCGAGCAGCGCGGCCTGCGTCTTCGCCGGCGCGCGGTTGATTTCGTCGGCCAGCAGCAGGTTCGCAAACACCGGGCCGCGACGGATGCGGAAGCTTTCGGTCTTCGGGTCGTAGAACGCGTGGCCGCTGACATCGCTGGGCATGAGGTCGGGCGTGAACTGTACGCGTGCATGCGTGCAGTCGAGCGCGGACGCGAGCGCACGCACGAGCAGCGTCTTGCCGAGGCCGGGCACGCCTTCGATGAGGACGTGGCCACCTGCGAGCAGCGCGACGAGCAACTGGTCGAGCACCTCGCCCTGGCCGACGAAGGCATGCGCGATCTGCGCGCGGATCGCCGCGCAGCGTTCGCCGAGCGCGGCGCCGGTCAGCGGCTGCGGGGCGGGCGACGGACGCGCGGCGGTGGTGTCTTCGGTCATTTCGGATTTCCTTCCGTTGGCGGCCGCGCGCGGCGGCGTGGAGTCGTGTTCGATGCGCTCATCGCAGCCCCCATTCGGAGAGCAGCTTGATCGCGTCGAGGAATGCGTCGGGGTGGTTGATGTCGGTCGGCAGCAGCGCGCGACGCACGACGGCCGGCGATCGACCGGTGCGCGCGGCGACAGCGGCGACGAGCGCTTCGCCATCGAGCGCCGCGGTCGCCGGATCGTCGCGGCGCAGGCGCTCGTCGAACGCGCGCCGCACCGGTGCGTACAGCGCACTCGCGCGGCGGCTGCGGAACTGGAATTCGCCCGCGGCGTCGACGTGTTCGCGCAGTGCGCGTCGCGTCGTGCCGAACGCCGGCAGCAGCGGCCCGAAACGGCGCGAACGCAGCCACAACCACGCGAGCAAGGCGAGCAGTGCCGGCAGCAACACCGGCCAACCGTAACGCACGAGCAGCACGTGCAGGGGCGGCACGTCGCTCGCGTAGACGAGATGCACGCGGCCGCCGTGCAGCATCGGGTCGAGTACCTGCCAGGCGAGGTCGGCGTTGCCGTCTTCGCCGAGTTCGCGGTTGTGGAGGAAGTCGAGATCGGCGGCGGCGAACCACGTTCCGTCGCCGAAAGCGCTGCGCCCCATCGAATAGCCTTGCTTGTCGTCGCCGACGAGCACATCGAAATCGTCGGCGTCGCTGTCGTCGATGCCGAAGGCACGGCTGAAGCAAAGCGTGTTCGCCTTCTTCCCGCCGTCGCCGTTCTGGCCGTCCTTCTTTCCTGCGTCGACTGCCGATACGCCATCACGTTGGACGACGAGGCAGCGGTAGTCGTCGACGATGTCGATACCCAGCGACGCGACGAGATCGCCGCCGCGCCCTTCGCCCGCGGCCGGCAGCGAGAAAACGAGCGCGCCGCCCTTCTCGACCCACGCCAGCAGCGTGCGTACCTGTTCGCTGCTCAACGTGCGCACGTCCGCGCCGAGCACGAGCGTGTCCTTCGGCCCGAGCGCCATCGCCGGCAGGTTGAGGTTGGCGCGCGACTGCACCTCGTAGCCGCGCGCGGCGAGCGCCTTCTTGAGCGCGTAGAACGTGTTGTACGAGGCCTCGCCGCGCAGCGGCGCGGGGATCTCCTGCTCGACGCGCTCGTAGTGCGTGAAAAACCATGCCGCGAGCACGGCGATGAGCAACGCACTGATCGCGGTGATCGCAAGACTCGTCGCGCGCGGCGTCATGCCGGCACCTGCGCAGGGTCATTCCACTGCGCGAGCAGCGCTTCGACTTCTTCCGGCGACGGCGGCCGCTGCGCGTACGCGGCCGCCTGCCACGCGCGCACGATGCGTGCGAACAGCGCGGCGTAGCGCGTGTCGGCGAGCCCGCGCGCACGACGCAGGCAGTCAGCCTCGGTCGCGCCCGGTGGCAGCGGCGCGCCGAGCGATTGCACGAGGCGTTCGACACCGGCGCGATAGAACAACGCGAGCGCGGCGCGCACGCGGTTCTCGCGCAACAACGCGCGCACGGCGCCGACGATGTCGTCAGGCAGCGAAACTTCGTCGTCGATGGTGGCCAGCGTCGGATCGTTTGCCTCGCGACGCGCCGGCAGCCGATCCGAAATCCACGGCATCCAGCGCTTGTGATTGAACGCGACGAGCGCGAGCAGCAGCGCGGCGATGATCCACAGCCCGTACTCGAAAACGAAGCCGATGGCCTCGCCGATCGCGCGCGCCCATGCCGGCACGTCCGCATCGTTTTTCTTGTCGTCCGACGCGTTCTTCGGTTTCCACACGAAGACGCGCTGCGTCGTGCGCAGATCGTCGCCCGCGTAGGCTTGGCGCACCGCTTCGGCGAACGGCGCGGCATCGTCGCGGTACGCGTCGCCGAACATCTCGCGCAACGTGGTCGTGCGCGGGCCGCTGTCGTCCGATGCGGGACACGACAGCGCTTCTTCCGCATCAGAGGAAGCCGCATCGCCCGCAGCCTGTTCCGTGGCGTCGATCGGCGGTTCGGCAGCGTGCAGCGGCGCGGCGATGCCGAGCGCGAAGGCGAATGCGACTGCCGCGAACGTCGCCGCCAGACGCGCGGCGATGCGGCGGAACGCGAGTTCGATGTCCCAGGCTTCCAGCTGCATGCGGCGGTTGAGGTACAGGCCGAACCCGGCGCCGACGTAGAACGGCTCGACGATCGCGGTCGCCGCCCAGCCACCGAGGTTCATGAGCGCGACCGCCCACGCGGGCGGATCGACGAACAGCGTCGTGAACACGGCCTTGGCCGATTCGTCGAGGAATTCCACCGGCACGAACATCATCGCCAGCGCGATGAACGAGAGCACGAGCATGCCTTCGAGATTGGCGCCGATGAAGGTCAGCATCGCCGCGGTCGAGCCGTCGCCGCGGCCGAGCACGCTGGTGCGCTCGCCGCGCTGCTTGCCGCGCACGCCTTCAAGCAGGTCGACCGGCAGCAGCAACGCGCGCGACGGATGCAGGCGCCGCCACAGCAGCCACGGCGCGATCGCGCGCCAGCCCCAGCGCCATTGCGCGGCGAGCGTCTCGCGCAAGGAAGGCGCGTCGCCGAACACCGCGCGCGAAACGATGAAGACGACGATGCGGTCGAACACCGGCTTGAGCCACCACATCACGAACGGTGCGAACTTGAGCAGGTCGACGCTCGCGGCGAGCGCGTTGACGAGCACGAACACCGGCAACGTCACGATCAGCCACGCGCTCCAGATGCGCCGCGCGTTCGCGCGCACGAGCGCGAAGCCGAGGTCGGTCGCTTCCCACGCCGAGCGCGTGCGCAGCACGATGCCGAGATCGTCCAGGCGCATGCGTCAGGACTCCGCGTCCGCACGGCCGCGGCCGCCGCGCCAGAGCCAGAGCGGGATCGCGAGCCACAGCGAAAGGCCGACCGTGACTTTGATCCAACCCGGCATCCACGCGATCGACGACCAGTACGCTTCGACGAACGCGGCGAACACGAGTAAGGCGAACACGCCGAGCACGAGCTTGGCGCCGATGACGCCGGATTCGACGAGCGCGCGGCCGCGCGTGCGTCGGCCGGGTGCGATGAGCGCCATGCCGATCTGGAGACCCGCGCCGCCGCTGATGACGATGGCGAGCAGTTCCGGCGCGGAATGACCGGCGACGAAATGCCAGAACGGTTCGCCGTAGCCGATCTCGGTGAGGTGTCCTGCGACGCCGCCGATGATGACGCCGTTCATGACCAGCACGAACACTGCGCCGATGCCGGCGATGAGTCCGCTCGCGAACGTGCGGAAGCCGATGCCGACGTTGTTGAAGACGTAGTAGCCGAACATCTGCAGATCGGTGCCGTCGGTGCGGCCGAGGCGTTCGGCGGTCTTCGACGGGTCGTACATGTTCTCGAACTGCGCGAGTTGCTCGGGCCCGAACAGCGAGTGGATCAGTTCCGGCCGAAAGTGCAGCAACACGATCACGCCGACCAGCGGCAGGAAGAACAGCGCCGCCGACGCGGCCATCGCGCGCCACTGCGCGCGCACGAGGCGCGGGAATGTCGCCGCGAAGAAGTCGACGACACGGCGCAGGCGCGGCGCGCCGGGTTTGTACAGAACCTGATGTCCGCGCTGGGCGAGATCGCGCAAGCGGCGCACGAGCTGCGCGCTGTAATCGCGGCGCTCGGCGAGCGCGAGTTGCTGGCACAGGCGGCGCAGCGCGAGCGGGAAATCGCCGGCTTTCATGATCGTGTCGGCGGCGGCGCGATCCTTGCGGCGCAGCGCCTCGCGCGCGGCGAGCCAACGCTCGAAGGTGTCCCATTCCGCCGCGTGGCGCGCCTGGAAAACGTCCTGCTTCATGCGCGCCCGAGGAAGGCCGCGGCCATGCCGTGCAGGCGATGCACCGCGAGCGCACCCTGCGCGCGCGTCAGCGCCGGCAACAGTTGCGCGAGTTCTTCCTGCCGTTCGGGCGTGAGCTGCGCACTGCGTTCGGCGAATTCGACGATCGCCGCGCGTTCCGCCGACGGTAATGCGAGCGGTGCGTGCTCGGCCGGCACGTCCGGCACGGTGCCCGCGCGCGCGGGCTGGTCGACGTAGACGACGAGCGTGCCGGCGACGAGATCGCCGAGGCGCCGGCCGTGCGCGTCGGCGAGGCTCGCGACGAGGCCGAAGCCGTAGCACACCGGCAGCATGTCGACCGTGCGCAGCAGGTTGCGCACGATCGAAGCGAGCCAGGTCACCGGCGTGCCATTGGCGTTGACCACGCGCAGGCGCAACGCCTTCTTGCCCAGCGTCTGGCCGTCGCGCAGCACTTCGAACAGCACCGGATACAACCACGACACGCCGAACAGCGCGATGAGGTAAAGCCCGACGCCACCCGCGCCAAGCGCGCCGAGCGCGACACCGACGGCCATCATCGCGCCGGCGCGGATGAGGAAGTCGAGCGCCCACGCGCAAGCGCGCGGCATCGCGCCCGCCGAACGCAGTTGCAGGGCGATGCCTTCCGGCGTTTCGACGACGGTGAGCGTGTCGATCATCGCGCCGCGCGCATCAGGCGGCCTTGACGACCATCGTGTCGGCGATGAGGTCGTGCAGGCAGCGCCGATCCTCGCGGAAGATCAACAGCGGATCGCCAAGCTGGAACAACCAACCGACGAGCGGGATCGCGCCGAGCAGGCCGACCGGCAGCACGCGCGCGAAGATGACGCGCAGCAAGCCGCAACGTTCGCCGTTGGTGCGCACGATGCGGATCTTGAGCATGCGTTTGCCGACGGTCTGGCCGTAGCGATGCAGCCAGATGCAATCGAGGATGATGACGCCGAGCACGTAAAGGCTGAAGGTGATGCCGAGCGCAAACAGGACGCCAACCGGAGGCAGCTTCGCGGAGGCCTCGGCGCCGCCTTGGCGCGCGAACATCGGCACCACGATCGCGAACACGATCGCGGGAATCGCGATGATGGCCGCGTCGAGGAAATAGGCGCCGAGCCGGGTGGCGCGTTCGGCGGGTTCCTGCGTGCCGTCCTCGATGATTTCCTGCACGCGCGCGCTGGGCGCGGCGTACGGATTGGCGGACGGCGGCAACGATGCAGTCGACATGTGTTCTTCCTCCCCAGTTGGCGTTCCCCGTGTCGTCTGCGGCAAATGCGCGGCGACGCCGTCGAACTCTAACGGTCGCCGTGCGGCGAAAACAATCGCGTTGCCGCGCGTCGCGCCAGCCGGATGGATCACGCCGTTTCACGCCGCCCGCGACGCATCGGGGCGCGATGTCCGCGGGCAGCGTCCGTGGTCGACGCCAGCTTCATGGATTGCAGGACCGCCATCGGCCAGACCCGTCACCCCTGTCTTCAGTCATGCCTCGCCGTCCTTGACGACCGGATTTTTAGTGTTATAGTTAACTACAACACTACTTCATCGAACGCCAACGGAGGCTGTCATGCCAGCGACGAACCGCTACTACGACGCACTCAACACCGCAGCGCGATTGCCCGCGCGCGTCCTGCGCAACTTTTCCCTCGCCGTGGCCGTGGCCGGCACCGGCGCCATCCTCGCGGCATTGGTGCCCTCGCCGTTCGAGGCCGCGGTCGCCGCCACGCCCGTCTTGGAAAACACCGTGACGCTGCCGACCGTCGTCGTGCGCCCCGAACCGGTGACGCTCGCGACCGTCACCGTGCGCGGCAAACGCGGCGAACCCGAATCGCCGTCGATGCTCGCCCGCGCCCAGGCGACGGGCCTGCGCGCGGTCGGCACGCTCGCGCATGGCAGCGCGACCGGACGTGGTTTGGCGATGCCCTACTATTCCTTCGCCAAGCCGATGCGTGTTTCCAACGAGGAATGATCGCGATGAGCATCACCTGGAACGACTCGACGCCGATCTACCGCCAACTGCGCGACCGCGTGGTGGGGATGATCCTCGACGGCGTCCTCAAGCCGGGCGATCCGCTGCCCTCGGTGCGCCAGGTCGCAGGGGATTTCCAGATCAACCCGATCACCGTGTCGAAGGCTTACCAAGAGCTGGTCGACGAGAATCTCGTGGAAAAACGCAGGGGGCTTGGCATGTACGTCACCGAAGGCGCGCCCGAGGCGCTGCTCAAATCCGAACGCGAGCGCTTCCTGCGCGAAGAATGGCCGGCGTTGCGCGAACGTCTCGGGCGCCTCGGCCTCGATCTCGGCAAGCTGATGGCGGACGCGGCCAAGGAAGGTGGCCGATGAACGCACTCGTCCAGGCCCGCCACCTGACCAAGACCTATGGCGCGACCAAGGCGCTCGACGACATCGGCTTCGACATCGAATCCGGCCGCATCGTCGGCCTGATCGGCCCGAACGGCGCCGGCAAGACGACCGCGCTCAAGGCGATCCTCGGCCTCACCGATTTCGACGGCGAGCTGTCCGTCAACGGCGTCGATCCGCGCAAGGATCGCACCAAGCTCATGGAAGACGTCTGCTTCATCGCCGACGTCGCCGTGCTGCCACGCTGGTTGCGCGTGCGCGAGGCGATCGAATTCGTCGGCGGCGTGCATCCGCGCTTTTCGCGCGAGAAATGCGACGCCTTCCTCGCCCACACGAAGATCACGCCGGGCATGCGCGTGCGCGAGCTGTCGAAAGGCATGATCGTGCAGCTGCACCTCGCCTTGGTCATGGCCATCGACGCGAAACTGCTCGTGCTCGACGAACCGACGCTCGGCCTCGACATCCTCTATCGCAAGTCGTTCTACGAAACGCTGCTCGGCGATTACTTCGACGAGAACAAGACGATCATCGTCACCACGCACCAGATCGAGGAAATCGAAAACATCCTTACCGATCTCATGTTCATCCAGGGCGGCAAGATCGTGCTGTCCTCGACGATGGACGCGATCGGCGAGCGCTACGTCGAGGTCATGGTCAATCCGGAAAACGCGGCGGCCGCGCGCGCGCTCGGCCCGCTCAACGAGCGCCAGATCTTCGGCAAATCGATTTTCCTGTTCGACGGCGTCGACAAATCGCGCCTGAGCCCGCTCGGCGAACTGCACAAGCCGAGCGTTGCCGACCTGTTCGTCGCCACGATGAAGGGGACCTACGCATGAACAAGCTGCCCATCCTGCTCAAACGCGAATACTGGGAACATCGCGGCGGATTTTTGTGGACGCCGGTGTGGATCACCGCCTCCATCCTCGTGATCACCGTGCTCGGCATGATCAGCGCGGAAATCTTCCGCCAACGTGCCGGCGTGCATTTCAACTTCTCGCTGGACAACGTGCGCGACAACATCAGCACGAAGAACTTCGCCGACGCCGGCTACGCGTTCGACGTCATGCAATTCATGTTCGGTGTCCTGCCCTGCATTGCCTTGTTCTTCGTGCTGTTCTTCTACCTGCTCGGTGCGCTCTACGACGACCGCCGCGACCGCAGCGTGTTGTTCTGGAAGTCGCTGCCGGTGTCGGACACCGCGACGGTCGCGTCGAAGGCCCTGTCGGCGATGTTCGTCGCGCCGCTGATCGCACTCGCGGTGTCGACGCTGGCCTATGTCGCGTTCGTCGTCATCGTCTCCGCGTGGCTCGGCCTGCACGGCGTCAACGTGTTTCCCGCGCTGGCCGCCTCGCATCCGCTGCGCACGCTGTGGCGCATGCTGCTGACGATCCCGGTCGATGCGCTGTGGGCGCTGCCGGCGATCGGCTGGCTGCTGTTCTGGTCGGCGTGGGCGCGCGCCAAGCCGTTCCTGTGGGCGGTCATGCTGCCGATTCTTGCGGTGTTCGCGAATTGGTGGGTCGGGATGCTCGGCGGCCCGCATTTCATCGGCGCGACGGACTTCGCACGCATTCTCGGCCGCCTGTTGCTCAGCGTGATGCCGGGCAGTTGGATGAGCTCGGGCGTCGGCGGCAACCTGCAGGACTGGATGCCGCACCCAGGCGTGGACACGAACAACGGACTGTTGAACCCGGATCGCCTGCTCGCCGTGCTGACCTCGGCGAACCTGTGGATCGGCGTCGCCGCCGGCATCGCCCTCATCGCCGCCGCGATCTGGCTGCGCGGCCGGCGCATCGAAACTTCGGTTTGAGTTCGCGCAGGAGACTGGCCATGAAGCCGATCATTCCCTTCGCAATCGCTGCCGCCGCGTCGCTGCTCGCGGCGTGCAGCAACGACACCGGCTTCCGCCACTTCAGCCTCATCGACGCGGATCATGTCGCGTTGCACGCGCATGGCTCGCCGGAAGCCACGCTCGCCGCCGACGGACAGCTCACGATCGGCGGCAAGCCGGTCGCGCTGACGCCCGCGCAGCAGTCGCTGCTCAAGGACTACCACGCCAGCGTCATGGCGATGGCGCACGACGCGACAGCGACCGGTGCAGCCGGCGTGGCCACCGCGGCGACCGCGCTCGGCGCGGTGGCGAGCGGACTTGCGAGCGGCGACACCCAGAGCATCGACGCGAAAGTCGATGCGAAGGCCGCGCAAGTAGAGGCTGCGGCGATGCGCGTCTGCGCCGACCTCGCCATGTTGCGCGACAAGCAGGAAACGATCGTCGCGCAGCTTCCCGCGTTCGCGCCGTACGCGACGATCGGCGCCGACGAAGCGAGCGGATGTTCAGGCCAATCCTGACGGCGACGCACGCGTCCGCGCAAAGAAAAAGGCCGCTTTCGCGGCCTTTTTCGTTTTCCTTCGAAGCTGGCTGGCGCTTCAGCGGATGGTGTCGCGCGTGACCTTGTAGCGGTTGGCCGCTTCGCGCAGGACGCCGGCCTGCTGCAGGTCGATCGAACCGACGAGCCAGAAGCGCGTCAAGTTGAAACCATCGCGACGCGCGACGGCGATCGTGTTGCCTTCGACATACAGCATGTCGCCGCTGCGCAGGTCGGCCGTGTGCAGCACGTCGCTGAAACCCTGGCCGTTGTTGAGGCTCTTCTCGAACGCGGCGCGAGCGGACGAACCGGCCGCCGGGATCTGCGCGTCGACGCGATTCTCGCCGGCGAATTCCTTGCGCAACTCGCCTTCGCCGCGGATATCCGACAGAACCTGGTAGCGGTTCGGCGCGGTTTCCTTGAGCTCGGAGCGGCGCAGGTCGAGCGAACCTTCGAGCCAGTACATGACCGGCTTGCCGGCTTCGCGGCGGATCACGGCGACCTGGTCGCCGTCGGCATACAGCGTGTCGCCCGACTGCAACTTGGCGACCGCGAGCGAACCCGCGGCGGCGCGACCGTCGTTGAGCGCCTTCTCCAGCCGCGAACGCGTGTCCGATTCGGCCGGCGCGGCGGCGGGCGCTGCTGCCGTCTTCGCGGCGGACTTGCCGGCCGGAAGCGCGACCAGCGGTTTCGCCGGCGCGGCGGCAGCGGCGCGTTCGCTCTCCGCGCGCGCCTTCTCGGCGGCGGCGCGTTCCGCGTCCGCGCGCGCCTTGGCGGCGGCGGCTTCGGCGCTCGCCTTTTCTGCGGTGGCCTTGGCGGCTTCGGCTTCGGCCTTGGCCTTTTCGGCCTCCGCCTTCGCGGCTTCAGCCTGCGCCTTGGCGGCTTCGGTTTCGGCCTTGGCCTTTTCGACTTCGGCGCGGTTGCGCTGCGCTTCCGCGCGCGCGCGGTCCGGCTCGGCGGCGGGTGCCGCAGCGGCGGCTGACTTGTCCTCGACGCGGACGAGCACGCTTTCGTAGAAGCCGTCGCGCAGCACGAGGTCGGCCTTGCCGCCCGCGTGGACCTTGGCGGCGATCTTCGCGTGCCATTCCTTCGGCGCGGTGATGACCAGGCGCGAACCGGCGGCCGCGGCCTTGCGGCCGAGCGTGGCCAGCGCCGCGTCGGCCTTGCCGCTCTGGAAGTTGGCACCGCTGATATCGGTGTTTTCCTGCGCGAGTGCGGAGGTCGCGACCAAGGCGGCCGCGAGGGCGAATTTCTTCAACATGACGTCAATACCTTCCGAATGAATCCTTCGAGACGCGACGGCCGCGACGCGCGGGACATTCCCGCGGCGAGGAAAAACCATCGCTTCGACCACAAACCGTGCCGACTGGCTCTGCGGAAGCGGCCGAGCCGGCCACATCCGCTTCGCCCACGACACAGGACAACCGTGCATTATCCCGACAATGGCGGTGTCCCGCACATGTGCCGTTGTTCACATCATGCAGCGCTTCAACCGCCTGCCGAGCCGCCGTGGATGCCACCCTTGGCCAGCGCCGCCGGATCGAGCAATTTCTGCAACTCCGCGCGAGACAGACCCGTCGTTTCCAGCGCCACGTCGAGAATCGGGCGGCCTTCCTTGTAGGCTTTCTTCGCGGTCGCCGCGCCCTTGTCGTAGCCGATGACCGCGTTGAGCGCGGTGACCAGGATCGGGTTCTTGTCGAGCGCTTCCTTGATCTTGTCCTCGCGCACCTTGAAGCCGGCGATCGCCTTGTCGGCGAGCAGGCGCGACGCGTTGGCGAGCAGCTCGACCGACTGCAACAGGTTCAGCGCGATCACCGGCAGCATGACGTTGAGCTGGAAGTTGCCGCTCTGGCCCGCGATCGTAATCGTCGTGTCATTGCCGATGACCTGCGCGCAGACCATGGCCATCGCTTCCGGAATCACCGGATTGACCTTGCCCGGCATGATCGAAGAGCCCGGTTGCAGCGCCGGCAGTTCGATTTCGCCCAGGCCCGCGAGCGGACCGGAGTTCATCCAGCGCAGGTCGTTGGAAATCTTGGTCAGCGTGACGGCGAGCGTCTTGAGCTGGCCTGACAGTTCCACCGCTGCGTCCTGCGAGCTGATGCCTTCGAAATAATCATCGGCCGACTCGAACTTCACGCCGGTCATCTTCGTGAGTTCCGCGCAGACCGCCGGGCCGAGCTTGGCGTCGGCGTTGATGCCGGTGCCGACCGCGGTGCCGCCCTGCGGCAGCTTGCGCACGCGCGTCAGCGCCGATTCGAGGCGCGCGATGTTCGAGCGGATCTGTGCCGACCAGCCACCGAGTTCCTGGCCGAACGTCACCGGCATCGCGTCCATGAGGTGGGTGCGGCCGGTCTTGGCGACCTTCTTGAGTTCCTTGGCGCGCGCGTCGACGGTCTTCTTCAGGTGCGCGAGCGCGGGCAGCAATTTCTCGCTGACGGTGAGCGCGGCACTGAGCTGGATCGCGGTGGGGATCACGTCGTTGGACGACTGGCCGTTGTTGACGTCGTCGTTCGGATGCACCTTCGTTCCCGCCGCCGCGCACAGATGCGCGATGACCTCGTTCGCATTCATGTTGCTCGACGTGCCCGAGCCGGTCTGGAACACGTCGATCGGGAACTGCGCGTCGAACTCGCCCTTGGCGACGCGCTCGGCGGCCTTGCGGATCGCCTTCGCCGACGTCTTCTTGAGGTGGCCGAGGTCGGCGTTCGCCTGCGCGGCGGCCGACTTGATGAGGCCGAGCGCGCGGATGAATTCGCGCGGCATGGTCAGGCCGGAAATCGGGAAGTTGTCGACGGCACGCTGCGTCTGCGCGCCGTACAGCGCATCGGCGGGCACCTTGAGTTCGCCCATGCTGTCGCGTTCGATCCGGTATTGACTCATGACTTGCCTATGCTCACGGGAATGGAAAGCGCGGAATTATAGCGGCTCCAAATGACAACACCGGCAGGCCCGGCGCCGTCGAATGCTAGAATCCCCCGTTCCCCCGCTGCCTTCGCGGCAATGCTTTCCAACTTCGCCTACGTCGCCGCGGCGCTGCTGCTGGTCTTGCTCAACGGCTTCTTCGTCGCAGCCGAATTCGCCCTCGTCAAGCTGCGCCAGACGCAGGCCGCGACGCTCGCCGCGTCGCACGGCTGGCGCGGCCGCGTGCTCGGGCGCGTGCATGGCCATCTGGACGCCTATCTGTCCGCCTGCCAGCTCGGCATCACACTGGCTTCGCTCGCGCTGGGCTGGATCGGCGAGCCCGCGTTCGCGCACCTGATCGAACCGGTCTGCCTGCGCCTGGGCATCAGCGAAGAGGCCACGAAGGCGATCGCGCTCGCCATCGCCTTCACGCTGATTTCGTACCTGCACATCGTGCTCGGCGAACTCGCGCCGAAGTCGCTGGCGATCCGCAAGCCCGCGCCGATGTCGCTGTGGACGGCGGCGCCGCTGTACGCGTTCTACTGGCTCATGTATCCCGCGATCTGGCTGCTCAACACGAGCGCGAACGCGATGCTGCGCCTGTTCGGCCTGGGCGCCGCCGGCCACGGCGAAGAAGCGCACTACACGCGCGAGGAACTCAAGCTCATCGTCCACGCCAAGCGCGCCAGCCGCAGCGGCGAGGAATACTCGATGATGCAGCACGCGCTCGACCTGCCCGAGCTCGTCGTGGGCGACGTGCTGCGCACGCGCGACCAGCTTGCGTACCTGCGCGACGGCATGGATCTGCCCGCCGTGCTCGCCGAATTCGGGCGTTCGCGCTACAGCCGCTATCCATGGTTCGGCACCGATGGCGAAGTGCGCGGCGTGCTGCACATGAAGGACGTCCTGCGCGCCATGGCGCAGGGGGAAGACGCGTCCGACCCTTCGCGCTTCTTGCGCCCGCCGATCCTGCTGCCGCTCGCGACACCGCTGCTCGACGTGCTCAAGCGCTTCCGCGCGGGCGACACCCATCTCGCGCTCGGCATCGAGGAATCCGGGCGCGTGGCCGGCTTCTTCACGCTCGAAGACCTCATCGAAGTGCTCGTCGGCGACATCGAGGACGAAGTCGCGCACGGCCGCGGCGCGGCGCCGCGCAAGCCGGGCGCCGACTTCACGATCGCCGGCGGCACGCCGATCTACCGCCTCGAACGCATGCTCGACCGCGACATCGCCGCGCCCGCCGACGTGAACTCGGTCGGCGGCCTCATCGTCGATCGCCTGCAACGCTTGCCCGATGAAGGCGAAACGCTCGCCTTCGACGGCTTCGACCTCACCGTGCGCACGATGCAAGGCCCGCGCATCCAGACTCTCCTCGTCCACCCGCACCACGCATGAGCCAGGAACCCTCCATGAGCGCCAGCCTCACCGCCCTCTCTCCGCTGGACGGCCGCTACGCCGCAAAAACCGCCGCGCTGCGCCCGATCTTCAGCGAACTCGGCCTCATGCAACGCCGCGTGCTCGTCGAAGTGCGCTGGCTGCTCGCGCTCGCCGACGAGGCAAAGGTCGTGGAAGTCGCCCCGCTGTCCGCATCCGCGCGCGACGCGCTGCTCGCGATCGCGGACGATTTTTCCGAAGCCGACGGCGAGCGCATCAAGGCGATCGAACGCACCACGAACCACGACGTGAAAGCCGTCGAATACTTCATCAAGGAAAAGATCGCCAACGACAAGGAACTCGGCGCGGCCAAGGAATTCATCCACTTCGCCTGCACGTCCGAGGACATCAACAACCTCGCCTACGCGCTCATGCTGCACGACGCGCGCGAAGCTGTGCTGCTGCCGTCACTCGACGGCGTGATCGCGAAGCTGCGCTCGCTCGCGCACGAACACGCCGCACTGCCGATGCTCTCGCGCACACACGGCCAGACCGCCTCGCCGACCACGCTCGGCAAGGAAATCGCGAACGTGATTGCGCGCCTCGAACGCCAGCGCAAGCAGATCGCTGCCGTCGAACTCACCGGCAAGATCAACGGCGCGGTCGGCAACTACAACGCGCACGTCGTCGCCTATCCGGAAGTCGATTGGCCCGCGTTTTCGAAGCGCTTCGTCGAATCGCTCGGCCTCGTCTGGAATCCGTACACGACGCAGATCGAGCCGCACGATTGCATCGCCGAAATCGGCGACGCGACGCGGCGCGCGAACACGATCCTCGTCGACTTCGCGCGCGACGTCTGGGGCTACATCTCACTCGGTTATTTCCGGCAGACGCTCAAAGCCGGTGAAGTCGGCTCGTCGACGATGCCGCACAAGGTCAACCCGATCGATTTCGAGAACGCGGAAGGCAATTTCGGCATCGCCAACGCGCTGTTCGAGCATTTCAGCGCGAAATTGCCGATCAGCCGCTGGCAGCGCGACCTCACCGACTCGACCGTGCTGCGCGCGCTCGGCACCGCATTCGGCCATACGCAGATCGCCCTCGACGCGCTCGCGCGCGGCCTGGGCAAACTCAGCGCAAATCCCGAGCGCCTCGCCGCCGATCTCGACGCCAGCTGGGAAGTCCTCGCCGAAGCCGTGCAGACCGTGATGCGCCGCTACGGCCTGCCCGAACCCTATGAACAGCTCAAGGCGCTCACGCGCGGCCAGGGCATCACGCGCGACGCGTTGCGCGAATTCGTCGGCCAACTCGAACTGCCGGCGGATGCCAAGCAGCGGTTGCTCGATCTGACACCGGCCACTTACGTCGGCCTGGCGCCTCAACTCGCCGCAAGCCTCTGACGCAAATCGAGCACTAAGACCTTTGCTCGTTCCGCAGTTGCAGGAATACGGGCGCCGCTGTCCGCGCAACGAAATCGTAGCCTGCTCTCTCAGTCTCGAACCAGCATGTAGCACATTCGTGCTACGCTTCTCGGACATTGCCTGAGATACCCATGTCCACCACCACGATCCGCCTGTCCGACGAACTCAAGGCCCGCGTTGCGCGCGCGGCAGAGCGCGCGGGCACGACGTCGCACAGCTTCATCGTGGAGGCCATTGCCGCGAAGACCGAGGAAGAGGAACGCCGCACGGAATTCCATGCGCTCGGCGAAGCGCGCTACGCCGAATTCCTTCGCACCGGCAAGAGCATTCCATGGGACGAGGCGCGCAAATACCTGCTCGAACTCGCCGAAGGCAAGCCAGCGAAACGTCCGATCGCACGCAAGTTGAAGCGTTGAACATGGCGCGCATCGATATGTCCGATGCCGCGCTTCGCGATCTCGAACGCATCGTCGCGCACCTGCGCGACCACGATTGCGTAGATTCCGGCGCCCGCGTCGCGGACATTCTCATCGCCATCGATGTGCTTGGCGGCAATCCGCATATGGGTCGGCTCGCTGGAGATGGACGACGCGAACTCGTGATCGGTCGCGAAACCCGCGGCTATCTTGCGCTATACCGCTTCATTGCCGAAATCGACACGATCTTCGTCATGGCCATCCGCGGCCAGCGCGAAGCAGGTTATCTTCGCGATTGATGTTCCGTGTCCGCCTTCGACGGCAGCGCTCGGATACGCCAAAACTGCGTCAAAACGCCGGCCCATGACGACCTCCAACAATTTTGCTCCCATCGAAATCCGCGCCCGCCCCGGCCAGCCGCTCGGCATGCCGCCCGCGCGATTCCTGCACGACTACTGGCAGAAACGCCCTCTGCTGATTCGCGGCGCGTTCGCGGGTTTCGGCAATCCCGTCGCGCCGGACGATCTCGCGGGGCTTGCTTGCGAGGAGCTCGCGCTGTCGCGCATCGCGATCCATGAGCCGAAACGCGATCGCTGGACGCTGCGCACCGGCCCGTTCGCGGAAGCGGACTTCGCGACCTTGCCGAAGACGCACTGGACGCTGCTCGTGCAGGACGTCGACAAGTGGGACGCAGACGTCGCCGCGCTGCTCGCGCATTTCCGCTTTTTGCCGAGCTGGCGCGTCGACGACGTGATGATTTCCTACGCCGAAGACGGCGGCTCGGTCGGCGCGCACGTCGATCAGTACGACGTATTTTTGCTGCAAGGACTCGGCCGGCGTCGCTGGCAGATCGATGAACGCCCGGATGCGCCGAAGGCTTTCCGCCACGACGCGGAATTGAAGCTGCTGCGCGATTTCACGCCCACGCACGACTGGCTGCTCGAACCCGGCGACATGCTGTACCTGCCACCCGGCGTGCCGCATCACGGCGTCGCGGTCGGGCCGTGCATGACGTATTCGATCGGCATGCGTGCGCCGTCGCAGGCGGAATTGTTCGTCGATTTCGCCGAGACGCTGGCGGAATCCTTGCCCGAGGAGGCGCGCCTGTCCGACGCCGATCTCACGCCCGCGCGCGGCGACGGCGAGATCGACGACGCGGCGATCGAACGCGTGATGCGGGCGATGCCGTGGATACGGTTCGATGCGGCGGTTGGCGGAAACGAAAAAGGTGAAAAGCGCGAACGAAACGTCGCTGGCTGCCCGGGAAGCGTTTCCACGTCGATGCTTCGTACGTGGTTCGGCCGTTTCATCACGCGCTATCGCAGCGCGCAGTTCGCCGCGCCACCGCCGCGCGTGCCGAGCGAAACCGCCTTCACGCAGGCGCGCGAGCGCGGCGCGCATGTGCGGCGCAACCCGTGGTCGCGCGTAGCGTGGCTGCGCGAAGGCCGCGGCGCGACGCTGTTCGTCGCCGGCGACGCATACGCGTGTTCGCACGCGCTGGCGCGACTCGTCGGCACGTACGACGAAATCGCGCTCGCCGACGTGAACGGCGCGCCCGATCTCGCCGTGCTGCGCCAGCTCGTCGCTGCCGGGCATTTCACGCTGTTGCGCGCGAAAAAGACATGATCCGCGACGATTTCCACGTCGAATCCGCGAACTGGGACAGCGACGGCGACACGCTGCGCGCGATCCGCGAACAGGTTTTCGTCGTCGAACAACGCGTGCCAATCGAGGAAGAGGTCGACGCGCTCGATCCGCTGTCGCGCCACGTCGTTGCGCGCGCCGCGGACGGCACCGCCATCGGCACGGCGCGGCTCACGCCCAAACACACGATCGGCCGCATGGCCGTGCTGCGCGACTGGCGCGGACGCGGTGTCGGCGATGCGCTCCTGCGCACGCTCGTCGAACAAGCGCGCGCCCTCGGCTGGCCCGAGGTGGAATTGCACGCGCAGACCCATGCGATCGCGTTCTACGAAAAGGCCGGCTTCGTCGCGGAAGGCGACGACTACCTCGACTGCGACATTCCGCATCGCGTGATGCGGCTCGCGTTGACGCCGCTGCCCGCACCGCCTCCGCCGCCCTTGCCGGAACGGCCCGAATCGCGCGCGCTGCAAGCCGGGGATCGCGCACAAGCGTTGGCGGCGACGCTCGCCCTGCTCGCCAGCGCGCGCCACGCGATCGCATTGCAAACGCGCGACCTCGACGCCGGCCTGCTCGACACGCCGGCCGTCGTCGAGGCGGTCAAGCGCATCGCGCTGTCGGGCCGGCATGCGCGCGTGCGCATCCTCGTGCAGGAGCCGCGCAAGGCGATCGCGGACGGCCACGCGTTGATCCGCCTCGCGCAGCAGTTGCCGAGCGCGATCGAACTGCGCGTACCCGTCGAAGAACGCGATCTCGCCGAGCCATCCGCATTCCTCGTCGACGACCGCGGCGGCTATTTCCTGCGTCCTCTGGCGAGCCGCATGGAAGGCGAAGGCGGCACGTTCGCGCCGGGCCGGCACAAGCAACTCGTCGCCGCGTTCGACGAAATCTGGGAACGCTCGCTGCCGAGCGCGGACTTGCGCGTCCTTGCGATCTGAACCATCGACCAAATGATGGTTGTGCGTCCGCAACAACGCGCCGTCGAGACGTTATAATCCCGCTGTTGCCCTGCCCGCGATCCGCGCGGCAGCGGCGAACGGTTCGAGGCGCGCACCCGGGCGCGCTTTTTCGTCTGCAAGAAAGGCAGCCAGCGTGAGCGCAAATCCCACACCGCAGAACCTGTTCGAGCGATTCCAGGCCACCTCGGCGATTTCCGGCGGCAACGCCGCGTACATCGACGACCTCTACGAACAATGGCTGGCCGATCCGAATTCGGTCGAAGCCGTCTGGCGCGACTACTTCAACCAGATGCAGGCGCGCGGCAGCCGCGACGCCTCGCACGCGGCGGCGATCGCGCGCATCGAAGCCGCGCAGCGCCAGCCGCGCGGCGCGGCGATCGCGTCCGTCGCCGACAGCGGCCTGTCGCAGAAGCAGGCGGCGGTGCTCAAGCTCGTCACCGCCTACCGCTCGCGCGGCCACCTCGCGGCGCGTCTCGATCCGCTCGACATGGGACACGCGTTCCCCTCGTCCGATCTGGAAGCGATCGGCCTGCTGCCGCGTCCCGGCGCGCCGGATCTGCAGCCGGAATTCCACGGCCTGTCCAATGCCGACCTCGACACCGAATTCAACACCGGTTCGCTCGCCGGTCCGCAGAAGCTCAAGCTGCGCGACCTCGTCGCCCTGCTGCGCAAGACCTACGCCGGCAGCATCGGCGCCGAGTTCATGCATATTTCCGACGTCGAGCAGCGCCAATGGGTGCACGAACAGCTCGAACGCGCGGGCGGCAATTACGGCCTGACTTCCGATGACAAGAAGCGCGTGCTCGAAAAGCTCGTCCAGGCCGACGGCCTCGAGCGCTACCTGCACACCAAGTACGTCGGCCAGAAGCGCTTCTCGCTCGAAGGCGGCGACAGCCTGATTCCGATGCTCGACGAACTCGTGCGCCGCGGCGGCGCCGACGGCATGCGCGACATGGTCGTCGGCATGGCGCATCGCGGCCGCCTCAACGTGCTCGTCAACGTGCTCGGCAAGTCGCCGGAAAAACTCTTCGCCGAGTTCGACGGCAAGTTCGACCATCCCGACGACCCGGCGCATTCGGGCGACGTGAAGTACCACATGGGTTTCTCGGCCAACGTGAAGACGCCGGGCCGCACCGTGCATCTCGCACTGGCGTTCAACCCCTCGCATCTGGAAATCGTCAATCCGGTCGTCTGCGGCTCGGTGCGCGCGCGCCAGACGCATCGCCACGACGAGCAGCGCGAGCAGGTCGTGCCGATCCTCATCCACGGCGACGCCGCCTTCGCGGGCCAGGGCGTCAACATGGAGCTGCTCAACATGTCGCAGGCGCGCGGTTTCTGCGTCGGCGGCTCGATCCACATCGTCATCAACAACCAGGTCGGCTTCACGACCTCGAATCCGCACGACGCGCGCTCGACGCTGTACTGCACCGACGTTGCCAAGATGGTCAACGCACCGGTGTTCCACGTGAACGGCGACGATCCGGACGCCGTCGTGTTCGTCACGCGCCTCGCCTTCGATTTCCGCCAGAAGTTCAAGCGCGACGTCGTCATCGACCTGGTCTGCTATCGCCGCCACGGCCACAACGAGGCCGACGAGCCGTCCGCGACGCAGCCGCTGATGTACCAGATCATCCGCGCACGGCCGACCGAGCGCGAGCTGTACGCGAAGAAGCTCGTCGCCGAAGGCGTGATCGCCGACGGCGACCTGCAGAAGCTGATGGACGCGTATCGCGCCAAGCTCGAAGCGGGCAAGCCGATCGCCGATCTCGATCCGGATTTCAAGGACGATTTCGCCGTCGACTGGACGCGTCACATCGGCGCGCTGTTGCAGCAGCCCGTCATCACCGGCGTGCAGAAAGACGAACTCGCCGCGCTCAACCAAAAGATCCTCACGCTGCCGAGCGGCGTCGTGCTGCATCCGCGCGTTGCCAAGATCTACGAAGACCGCCTCAAGATGGCCGCCGGCGAACAGCCGATGGACTGGGGCTTCGCCGAAAACCTCGCCTACGCGTCGTTGCTCGCAGATGACTGCAACCTGCGCCTCGTCGGCCAGGATTCCGGTCGCGGCACGTTCTTCCATCGCCATGCGGTGCTGCACGACCAGAACAGCGGCGGCGACTACGTGCCGCTCGCGAACGTGCGCGAAGGCGCCAACGTGACCATCATCGATTCGCTGCTCAGCGAAGAAGCGGTGATGGCCTACGAATACGGTTATTCGACGTCCGAGCCGAACACGCTCGTGCTGTGGGAAGGCCAGTTCGGCGACTTCGCCAACGGCGCGCAGGTTGTCATCGACCAGTTCATTTCCTCGGGCGAAGCGAAGTGGGATCGCCTCTCCGGCCTCGTCCTGCTGCTGCCGCACGGTTACGAAGGCCAGGGTCCGGAACATTCGTCCGCGCGCCTGGAGCGCTACCTGCAACTGTGCGCACTCGACAACATGCAGGTCGTCGTGCCGACGACGCCCGCGCAGATGTTCCACCTGTTGCGCCGCCAGATGCTGCGCGACTGCCGCAAGCCGCTCATCGTGATGACGCCGAAGTCGCTGCTGCGCCACAAGCTCGCGGTGTCGACGCTCGACGAACTCGCCAACGGCGGCTTCCAGCTGATGATCCCGGACAGCACCGCGAAGGGCGGCCAGAAGGTGTCGCGCGTCGTGCTGTGCTCGGGCAAGGTCTACTACGACCTCGTCGAGGAAGCCGGCAAGCGCGGCATCAACGACGTCGCCATCGTCCGCGTCGAACAGCTCTATCCGTTCCCGCGCGCCGAGGTCGCCGCCGAACTGCGCAAGTACGCCGCGCTCAAGGACGTGATCTGGTGCCAGGAAGAGCCGATGAACCAGGGCGCGTGGTATCAGATCCGCCATCACCTGCAGACCGTCGCGCCCGCGGGCACGACGCTCACGTACGCGGGCCGTTCGCGCTCGCCCGCGCCGGCGTGCGGCCACCTGTCGACGCACATCGCCGAGCAGGCGGCGCTGGTCGAGGCGGCGCTGGTCGGGCCGGCCGGCAACGAAAACGTTTCCGAATAACAGCGACAACCTTCCCCTCCCGACGCGAGGGGAACTCAAAATCTCCAAGGACTACGCCATGTCGATTGAAGTCAAGGTTCCCGTTCTCCCCGAGTCCGTCTCCGACGCCACGATCGCGACCTGGCACAAGAAGCCGGGCGACGCGGTTCGCCGCGACGAGAATCTCGTCGACCTCGAGACCGACAAGGTCGTGCTCGAAGTCCCCGCGCCGGCCGACGGCGTGCTCAAGGAGATCAAGTTCGACACCGGCGCGACGGTGACGAGCCAGCAGGTGCTCGCGATCCTCGAGGAAGGCGCCGTCGCCGCCGCGCCCGCAGCGAAAGCGGAAGCGCCGAAGGCCGAAGCCGCCAAGCCCGCCGCCGCGCCCGCGCCGGCTGCATCGAAGTCCGCCGATCTCTCGCCCGCCGGCCAGCGCGTCGCCACCGAGAACAAGATCGATCCGTCGCAGGTCGCCGGCACCGGCCGCGACAATCGCGTGACCAAGGAAGACCTCGTCAACTTCATGCGCTCGGGTTCGCCCGCGGCGACGCCGGCGCCTGCCGCCGCCAAGCCGACGCCGGGTTCGCGTCCGGAAGAGCGCGTCGCGATGACGCGCATGCGTTCGAAGATCGCCGAACGCCTCATGCAGTCGAAGAACTCGATCGCGATGCTGACCTCGTTCAACGAGATCAACCTCGCCAAGGTCGCGGCGATGCGCAAGGAACTCGGCGAGCAGTTCGAGAAGGCCAACGGCATCAAGCTCGGCTTCATGAGCTTCTTCGTCAAGGCCGCGTGCGAGGCGCTCAAGCGCCATCCGATCGTCAATTCCTCGGTGGACGGCAACGACATCATCTACCACGGCTACCAGGACATCTCGGTCGCGGTATCGACCGACAAGGGCCTGGTCACGCCAGTGCTGCGCGACGCGCAGAACATGAGCTTCGCCGACATCGAGAAGGCGATCGCGAACTACGCGAAGAAGGCGCGCGAAGGCGGCCTCACGCTCGACGACCTGCAAGGCGGCACGTTCACGATCACCAACGGCGGCACGTTCGGCTCGCTGTTCTCGACGCCGATCGTCAACCCGCCGCAGAGCGCGATCCTCGGCATGCACACGATCAAGGAACGCGCCGTCGTCGAAAACGGCCAGGTCGTCGCCGCGCCGATGATGTACGTCGCGATCAGCTACGACCACCGCATCATCGACGGCAAGGACGCGGTGCTGTTCCTCGTCGACATCAAGAACCAGCTCGAGAATCCGCAGCGCATGCTGCTCGGGATGTAATTCATGACTCGTCGTTCCGGCGAAAAGCCGGAATGACGAAGCGCAGCACTGCGACCGTTTCGGAATCAGGACAGGAAAACCATGAGCGACAACTTCGACGTCATCGTCATCGGCGGCGGCCCCGCCGGCTATCACGCCGCGATCCGCGCCGCGCAGCTCGGCCTCAAGACCGCGTGCGTCGACGCCTGGGCCGGCGCGGACGGCAAGGCCGCACTCGGCGGCACCTGCCTCAATGTCGGCTGCATTCCGTCGAAGGCGCTGCTCGACTCGTCCAAGCAGTTCTGGAACCTCACCCAGCACTTCGGCGTGCATGGCATCACCGCCAAGGACGCGGCGATCGACGTCAAGACGATGGTCGGCCGCAAGGACAAGATCGTCAAACAGTTCACCGGCGGCGTGGCGATGCTGTTCAAGGGCAACAAGATCGCGTCGTTCCTCGGCAAGGGCAAACTGCTCAAGGATCGCCAGGTCGAAATCACGGCGCCCGACGGCGCCAAGCAGACGATCGCCGGCACCAACATCATCATCGCGACAGGGTCCGCGCCGATCGAACTGCCGTTCGCGAAGTTCGACGGCAAGCGCATCGTCGACAACGCCGGCGCGCTCGCCTTCGACAGCGTGCCCAAGCGCTTCGGCGTGATCGGCGCGGGCGTCATCGGCCTCGAACTCGGCAGCGTGTGGCGCCGTCTCGGCAGCGACGTGACCGTCATCGAAGCGATGCCCGATTTCCTCGGCGCCGCCGATGCGGAGGTCGCCAAGGCCGCGCTCAAGGAACTCACCAAGCAAGGCCTCAAGATCGAACTCGGCGCCAAGCTGTCCAAGGCCGAGGTCAAGGGCGACGAAGTCCACCTCACCTACGCCGGCAAGGACGGCGAGAAGCAGCTCGTCGTCGACAAGTTGCTCGTCGCGGTTGGTCGCCGCGCGTTCACCGACGGCCTGCTCGGCGACGGTACCGGCGTCAAACTTGACGAGCGCGGCCGCGTCGTCGTCGACGAACATTGCTGGACCGGTGTCGACGGCGTGTGGGCGGTCGGCGATTGCGTGCGCGGTCCGATGCTCGCGCACAAGGGTTTCGAGGAAGGCATCGCCGTTGCCGAATTCATCGCCGGCAAGGCTGGCCACGTCGACTACGACACGATCCCGTGGGTCATCTACACCGAACCGGAAATCGCCTGGGTCGGCAAGACCGAACAGCAATGCAAGGCCGAGAACATCCCGTACAAAACCGGCAACTTCCCGTTCGCCGCGATCGGCCGCGCCGTCGCCATGAACGAACCCGCCGGCTTCGTGAAAATGATCGCGCACGCCGAAACCGACCGCATCCTCGGCGTGCACCTGATCGGCGCGGAAGTCTCCGAGCTCGTCGCCGAATGCGTCGTCGCGATGGCGTTCAAGGGCTCGTCCGAGGATCTTGCGCGCATCATCCACGCGCACCCGACGCTGTCGGAAGCCGTGCATGAGGCTGCGCTCGCAGTGGACAAGCGCGCCATCCACAAGATGAATTGATCGTTCCGGCTCCAGTTCTGCGGCCGTGCGCATCTGGAGCCTGCATCCAAAGTACCTCGACGCGCGCGGCCTCGTCGCGCTGTGGCGGGAGACGCTGCTCGCACAGGCCGTGTTGCTCGGCAAGACCAAGGGCTACATGCGTCATCCGCAGCTCGATCGCTTTCGCGCGAGCGCGCGGCCGGTCGACTCGGTCGCCACGTATCTGGCCGCCGTCCAGCGCGAAGCGAGCGAGCGTGGTTACGCCTTCGATGCCGGCAAAATCGATCCCGGCAGGACTCGTGGCAAGCTCAAGGTCACCGATGGACAGTTGCGCTACGAATGGGCGCACCTGATGGCCAAGCTCGCGATACGCGATCCGGCGCGTGCAGATGCGTTGCAAGCGATACACACACCCGAAGCGCATCCGCTGTTCGCGATCGTGCGCGGAGACGTGGAAAATTGGGAAAAGACCGACCGCGAAGCGACGGGAAAACGAACATGACCGCACAAACGTTTCAAGCCTTCCGCATCCACAACGACAACGGCACGCATCGCGCCGGCATCGAGGAGATGCGCGTCGACGATCTCTCGCCCGGCGAGGTGCTGGTCAAGGTTGCGTACTCGTCGATCAACTACAAGGACGCGCTCGCCGGAACCGGCAAGGGCAAGATCCTGCGCCAATATCCGCTCAACGGCGGCATCGACGTCGCCGGCTACGTGGCGGCATCGAGCGACCCCGCGTTCAAGGAAGGCGACGAAGTGCTCTGCACTGGCTGCGGCTTGTCGGAAACGCGCGACGGCGGTTTCGCGCAGTACGCGCGGCTCGAATCGAAATGGACGATTCCGCTGCCGGCGGGCTTGTCGCTGCGCGAGTCGATGCAGCTCGGCACGGCTGGTTTCACGGCCGCGCTCGCGCTGTGGCAAATGGAGCGCAATGGACAAACGCCCGACATGGGCCCGGTCGTCGTCACCGGCGCGACCGGCGGCGTCGGTTCGCTCGCCATCGACATCCTCACGCGCGCGGGCTTCGAGGCGCACGCGATCACTGGCAAGGTCGAGCAGTTCGATTACCTGATCGGCCTCGGCGCAAAACAGTGCATCGCACGCGAAGGCCTGTACTGGGGCCAGCGGCCGATGGAAACCGCGCGCTGGGCCGGTGCGATCGACAACGTCGGCGGCGACACGCTGGCCGGCCTCACGCGCGTCATCAAGCCCTACGGCAACATCGCGACCTGCGGCAACGCGGCCAGCATCGAACTGGCGACGACGGTGATGCCCTTCATCATCCGCGGCCTGTCGATCCTCGGCGTCGCCTCCGCGGGCACCGCGCGCGCCATTCGCGACCAGATTTGGGAACGCCTTGCCGGCGCGTGGAAACCCGCGCACCTGCAGACGATCGCGCAACGCGAAATCGACCTCGCTGCCCTGCCCGGCGCATTCGCGACGCTCATCGACGGCCGATCGCTCGGCCGGACGGTCGTGCGCGTCGCCTGAGCGGGCTTGGCGCCAGCGGGAAACCGTGTCTAGAATGACTCCTTCCACAGGGGAAAAGCAGCACCTATGTCCAGAGTACTGATCATCGACGATTCGCCTTCCCAACTCGTCGGCATGAAGCGCGCGGTCGAGAAGCTCGGCCACGAGGTCGTCACCGCCGAAGACGGCGCGGCCGGCGTGGAAGCCGCCAAGCGCGAGCTGCCCGACCTCATCCTCATGGACGTGGTCATGCCGAACCTCAACGGTTTCCAGGCGACGCGCACGATCTCGAAGGATCCGAAGACGAGCCACATCCCGATCGTGCTCGTCACGACCAAGGATCAGGACACCGACCGCGTGTGGGGCATGCGCCAAGGCGCGAAAGCCTACGTGACCAAGCCGATCGACGACGCCGAACTCACGCGCGTCATCAAGGAATACCTGCCGGGCTGAGCGGGCATGGTCGCGATCCCGCGATCGCGCAGCCTGCCCTGAAACACGGAACGGACTTGCGTCGGCGATTGCGTTGATCGCCGACGACTTCGTCGCCTCGATGCGATGCGCGACGCAAGGCGCGCTGGACGCGCGGCTCCCGGACTTGCTACCGGATCGACGTGATCCGGCAAAGTTCAAGCGCGCGGATCGTAGTCCGCAAATGCCTTCGCCAACGCCTCATACCCTTCGCGCTGTTCGCTCGTCTCCGCCTTCGGCGCGTGGATCGCGAGCGTAACGATCTGGTCGCCCACCGTCTTGCCCGGCCAGCCGCGCCCACGCAGGCGCATCTTTCGGCCGCTGTCCGAACCTGCCGGCACTCGCAATTCGACATTGCCGCCAAGCGTGGCCACCGTCACCGTCGCGCCGAGCGCGGCCTCCCACGGCGACACCGCGAGCGTGCTCAGCACGTTGCGGCCATCGAGCGTGAAACGAGCGTCCTCGCGCACGCCGACTTCGAGGATGAGGTCGCCCGCCGGACCGCCTTGCGCGCCGGGGCCGCCTTGTCCGGCAAGACGGATCTGCTGGCCCGGCAGGATGCCCGCCGGAATCTTCACTTCGAGCGTGCGTTCGCGATGGCCGTCGTCGAGGCTGATGCGCTCGCTGCCGCCGCGATACGCCGTCGCCATGTCGATCGCGACCTGCGCGTGCACGTCGCGCCCGCGTCGCGGGCCCGCGCGGCGCTGCTGCGGGCCGCCGGCGCCACGGCCGAACAGCGATTCGAAGAAGTCGCTGAAATCCGCGTCGCCGTCGCCGGCGTCCTGCGAGTGATGCCAGTTCGGCGGAGGGCCGCGGAATTCGTCGCCGCCTCGATAGCCGCCGGCGCGAAGCTGGTCGTAAGCGCGCCGGCGTTCCGGCTCGCGCAACGCCTCGTAGGCTTCGTTGACCGACTTGAACTTCTCTTCCGCGCCGCTCTCCTTGCTCACGTCCGGATGATATTTGCGCGCCAGACGCCGATACGCCGACTTGATCTCGGCGTCGGTCGCGTCGGTCTTCACGCCGAGCGTGTCGTAGTAATCCTTGAATTCCATCTTCACCTCGCTACTTGTGCCATCGTCCGTGATCGCTGCATTTTGCAAGGATGATAGCCCGGCGAGAAACCACTTCGGGCAAATCCAGCAGCGGTCATCCGTGGCCGCATTTTTCAACAAGAGCAACGACATTTCATAACGGCCATGCCCGCGGTATCGCTACCGCGGGCATGGCGTTTTTGTGCGGCACGCGGACAAACGCCAGCGTACCAAAGTGCTGCGTCAGGCGTTGATCGCGATGCGCCGCGGCGCGCTCTGCGCCTTCTTCGGGATCACGATGTCGAGCACGCCGTTGCGGCCGTTGGCGACGATGCCTTCCGCGTCGGCACTGTCAGGCAGCACGAAGCGACGGTCGAACACGCCATGGCGGCGCTCGCCGCGCGCGAGCTTGGCGCCTTCCGGCAGCGTGTCCGCCTTGCGCTCGCCCTTGAGCGTCAGCACGTTCTTTTCCATCTGCACGTCGACCGTCGACAGGTCGACGCCCGGCAGGTCGGCGCTGATGACGAAACGCTCGGTTTCCTCGCGCACGTCGACGCGCGGCGTCCAGGTCGGCTCGCCATCATGCGCGGCCGCGCCGAAAAAGCGATGGGCGGCTTGGCGCGCCGCGGGCGTGCCCTGTATGTACCACGGGCGATATTGGGTCACGATCATGTTCCGTACTCCGCATTCGAATGCAGCGCGACGCGCCGCGATGGCAGCAAGATGCGTTCGCGAGAAAGCGTTTCAAGAGGCGCGCGCCGTATGATGCGAAGCCCAATCCACGAGAACACCACGATGACCCTTCAAGTCGGCGACCGCCTGCCCGAAGCCACCCTCACCGTCATCGGCGACGTGCCGCGGCCGGCTTCGACGGGCGAATTGTTCAACGGCCGCAAGGTCGTGCTGTTCTGCGTGCCCGGCGCGTTCACGCCGACGTGCTCCGAGCGTCACCTGCCCGGCTACGTCGAACACTTCGCCGCGTTCCAAGAGCGCGGTATCGACGTCGCCTGCCTCGCCGTCAACGACGCCTTCGTGCTCAAGGCATGGGCGCAAGCGCAAAACGTGCCCGCAGGCCTGCTCATGCTCGCCGACGGCAACGCCGACTTCGTACGCGCGCTCGGCCTGGAAATGGATGCGACGAAATACGGCATGGGCGTGCGCGGCAAACGCTTCGCGCTGTATGCCGACGATGGCATCGTGAAAGTCCTGGCCGTCGAAGCGCCCGGCGAATTCCGCGTCAGCGGCGCGGAGGCGATGCTCGCGGCGATCTGAGCCAAGGAGCAAGCGCGACATCGCCGCGCAGACCAACCAGAACTACCAGACAATCACGGCTGTGATCGCGGCTGCCAAGACTTGAAGGTGACTCGCGAAC
>JAKPAN010000018.1 GCA_029779475.1 Pseudomonadota bacterium | reverse complement strand
CGTGAAAGGGCGGTGTCCTAGGCCTCTAGACGATGGGGACGCTGGAAACCGAAAAAACTTTCTGGTGGAGCCAGCCGGGATCGAACCGGCGACCTCTTGCATGCCATGCAAGCGCTCTCCCAGCTGAGCTATGGCCCCGAAAGGGAGCGCGAGAGAATAGTGAGGGCGGGGCGTTTCGTCAACACTATTCTTCGACAATTTTCACTTTCTTCCGAACAGGCCGCCGCGACGTTGTTCGACGGGCGCGGTTTTCGCCGCCGACTCGACTTCGACGTGTCCACTGGAGCGATACGCGTTGATGAAATTGGCGACGTCTTCTGCGGACGCGCCGCTCGCCGCGACGATTTCGTCGAGCGTCGCAGGCGCCTTCATCATTGCGGTCGCGATGCGGAAATGCCTCGGGAATTCACGCTCGCTCTGCGGCCAGCGCGCGAGCTTGTAGCGGCTGCCGGGATCGAGATCGGCTTCGAGCTGGCCATCGCTGCCAACCAGATGCGCGAGCCACGACAGGCGTGCGTACGGAAGCGAAGCGAGTTCGCGCGTCGCCGTCGCGAATGCGGCCGCGTCGAGCGGTTCGATGGCGACGCCGTCGAGCGTTCGCGTGCACCAGCTCGTCAACGCCTTGAGCGTCGTGTCCTGCGCATGGGCGACGTGTTCGGTGCCGTCAAGGACGAGCGTCTGCAGGCCGTCGGCGCGCAGGCGCACGCGATTCGAATTCGGCGTGTCGATGAGGTCGAGCAACGTTTGCGGCTTGCGTTCGATCGCCACCGGTTCCGCGGCGGCGACAGGCGGCGCTGGCGCAGGTGCAGGTGTCGCGGGCACGGGGCGGTTCGCGGGAATCTCGGCCGCCGCCGGAGTTGGCGTCGCGCTGCGAACGCCGGATGCGGCGGACTTCGGCAATCGCGTCGCGATCTGGTCGAGCAGGCCGAACAAGGCGGCGCTGCCGAGCGGTTTGCGCAGATGGTATTCCGCGCCGTGCGGATCGGTGGACGACAGCGCGACGACGGGCCGGCCGCTGGACTGCGCCTTGAGCCAGTCCATGTGACCGTAGACCGAGTCGACGTCGACACAGAGCACGTCGGCATTGGCGGCGTCGCCGAGTTGCCAGCCGGCATCGGCGCGCGAGCCGAGCAGGCGGCCCAGCAGGGCGGTTTCGTCGGCGCTGCCGCCGAGGAGGCAAAGGGTATGGTGGTGTCGGCTCAAAACGGTGCTTCCCGCGAAAGATCGGTTGCTTTTCAAGCAAGAAGCATACCGCGCCGGGCGCACCGGGATCGCGCGCCGGCGGCGCCGAAATTGACGCTGGCTGTCAGGCTTCGACCGTCTCTTCCGGTGCGCTGGCGTCATCGCGGCGCGCACGTTGCTGCATTGTCCACAATTGTGCATAGCGGCCGTGCAGGGCGAGCAGCACTTCATGCGAGCCGCGTTCGACGATGCGACCGTGTTCGAGGACGACGATTTCGTCGGCGTGCACGATTGTCGACAGCCGGTGCGCGATGACCAGCGTGCTGCGCCCGCGCGCGATCTCGGCGAGCTCGTGCTGGATGGTTTTCTCGGTGCGGGTGTCGAGCGCGCTGGTCGCTTCGTCGAACACGAGGATCGACGGCCGCTTGAGCAGGGTGCGCGCGATGGCCACGCGCTGCTTTTCGCCGCCGGACAGTTTGAGGCCGCGTTCGCCGACGTTGGTGTCGTAGCCGTTCGGCAGCGATTCGATGAAGTCGTGGATGTGCGCGGCGCGCGCGGCGGCGACGACCTCCTCGCGGCTCGCGCCGGGACGGCCGTAGGCGATGTTGTAGTAGATCGTGTCGTTGAACAGCACGGTGTCCTGCGGAACGATGCCGATCGCCGCGCGCAGCGATTGCTGCGTCACGTCGCGGATGTCCTGGCCGTCGATCGTGATGCGGCCGCTGGTGACGTCGTAGAAGCGGAACAGCAGCCGCGCGAGCGTCGATTTGCCGGCACCGGTCGTGCCGACCACGGCGAGCGTGTGGCCGGGCGGAATGCGCAGGCTCACGTCGTCGAGGATCTTGCGCTCTGGCTGGTAGCCGAAGTCGACGTGTTCGAAGCGCACTTCGCCGCCGCGCACGTCGAGCGGCGGCGCATCCGGCTTGTCCTCGACGTCGCGGCCTTCGGCGAGCAGCGCGAACAGGCGCTCGATGTTGACCAGCGCCTGTTTCACCTCGCGGTAGACCATGCCGAGGTAGTTGAGCGGCACCGCGAGCTGGATGAGGAATGCGTTGACGAGCACGAAGTCGCCGATCGTCATCGTGCCCGCGATCACGCCCTGCGCGGCGCGCCACAGCAGCAGCGCGAGCCCGACCGCGACGATGCCGGCCTGGCCGACGTTGAGCACGGCGAGCGTCTTCATGCTCTTGACGGTGGCTTCCTCGTACTTGACCAGCGCGTTGTCGTAACGCGCGTATTCGTGCGCCTCGTTGCCGAAATACTTGACCGTCTCATAGTTGAGCAGCGAGTCGACCGCGCGTTCGTTGGCTTCGGTGTCCGCGGCGTTCGCGGCGCGGTAGTAGCGCAGGCGCCACTCGGTGATCGAGAACGTGAAGGCGATGTAGGCGACGAGCGTGCCGAGCGTGATCGCCGCGAACGTCCAGTCGAAACGCGAAACGAGGATGGCGCAGACCAGCGTCACTTCGAGCAGCGTCGGCAGGATCGTGTAGATCGTCCAGTCGAGCAGGTCGGAGGTCGCCGTCATGCCGCGCTCGACGTCGCGCGCGACGCCCCCGGTGCGGCGGTCGAGATGGAAACGCAGGCTGAGCTTGTGCAGGTGCTCGAACGCGCGCAGCGTGATGTTGCGCGACGTCCGCGCGAGCACGCGCGCGAAGACGATCGTGCGCAGTTCCTGGAACGCGGACATGCCCAGGCGCAACGCGCCGTAGGCGAGCAGCAGCGCGACAGGCACGAGCAGCGGACGCGGCGTGACGTCGAGCGCGTCGACCAGGCGCTTGAGCACGAGCGGCACGCCGATCGTCGCGAGTTTGCCGGCGACGAGCAGCAACAGCGCGATACCAACGCGGCCGCGATAGCGCCACACCTCCGGCCAGAGGCGGCGGATCACGGTCCAGGTATCCGACGTGCGCTTCTCGCCGTTGCGTTTGTCGTCAGTGCGGTCGTTGTCGCTCACGGGGCCATCATTCGTCTGCGGGTCGCGATTCCAATTGGGGGCGCGCGGCCGCGTTCACAATGCAGTGCGGATACGCGGCGCTATGATGCCCGTCCCTCAGGCGAACGGAGACGGCAGATGCGAAAACTTTCCTACGTGGCGTTGATCGGTGCGCTTCTCGCTTCGACCGCGGTTGCGCAGACGCCGGTCGATCAGGCGCAGAACAAGGCGGTTATCCGCGCCCACGATACGCACGACACGTCGCCCGCGGTCTCGGCTTCGCTGACGCCGGTGGCGGCGCCGAAAGGCGCGCGCGTCTTCATCGTCTCGCCGAAGAATGGCGCGAAAGTCGGCCGCGACGTGAAGGTCGTGTTCGGTATCGAAGGCATCGCGCTCAAGCCGGCTGGCGACGCGACGCCCGATTCGGGCCATCACCACCTGCTCATCGACGCCGACAAATTGCCGCCGCTGGATCGCCCGATCCCGGCCGACGACAACCACAAGCACTATGGCAAGGCGCAGACCGAAGACACGCTGCACCTGACGCCCGGCAAGCACACCTTGCAGCTCGATCTTGGCGATGCGCGGCATGTGCAGTTCGATCCGCCGATCGTGTCGAAGAAGATCACCATCTACGTGAAGTAACGCGCGGGAAGTGAGAAACGAGCAGGGGCAAGCCCTTTCGTTTCTCACTTCCGGTGTCCCGTGCCTTATTCGATCGGCTGGTCGAACATCAACTCGCGCACGTAACGCACCGGTGGTGAGCCGAACGAGAGCACGGTGTTGTTGTAGCGCTTGACCGAGAAATCGCTGCCCCAATGCTGCTCGGCCTCGCGGCGCAGGTCGAGATGTTCCTGCCAGCCGACGAAGTAGGTCGGCAACTGCGCCGACGTGAGCTGCGCGCGCACCCATTTCGCGGCGGCCTCGCGTTCTTCCTGGAACGTCTCCACGGTCATCAGGTGCATCGCCTGTTCGCGCGTCATGCCGTCGACGTGCACGCCCTGGTCGAGCAGCGCGTTGGCGATCACGCGCAGGTTCCACTTCAGGTGCACGAGTTCGAAGAGCGGATCGTGATCGAGGAAACCCTGTTCGACCATGAGTTGTTCGGCATACACCGCCCAGCCTTCGATGAACGAGCCTGAGCCGAGCACCGCGCGCAGCACCGACGGATACTTGTTGGAATGCCACAGTTGCAAGTAGTGGCCAGGCATCGCCTCGTGCACCGTGAGTTCGGCGATCGAGCGCGTGTTGTATTCGCGCAGGAACGATTCGACCTGTTTCTTCGTCCAGTCGTCCGGAATCGGCGACACCGCGTAGAACGTGTCGAGGCCCTTGTCGAGCGGGCCGGGCGAATCGCAGTACGCGAGCGCGACGCCGCGCGCGTACTCGGGCATCGTGATGACCTGCACCGGCGCGTCGGGCATGCCGACGAGGTCGTGCGCGCGCACGAAGTCGGTCGCCTTGGCGAGCTGCGCCTGCGCGGTCGCGACGACCTTGTCGCGTGCGGGATGGTCGGCATAGGCGATGTCGAGCGCGGCCTGGATCGCCGCTTGCTGCTGCCTGTTGGTCGGATGCTCGGGCAGCGCCGGCGCTTTCTTCCTGCCCTTGAGCACGCCGCGCGCGATCTCGTACATCTGCGCGCGCGTCTCGGCGAGCGCCTTCTGTGCGCGCTCGCGGATCTGCTGCCGGCTCAGCGTGGAATTGAGCGAGAACGCGAGCTTGGCATCGTAGCGTTCAGCGCCAATGCGGAAGTCGCCTTTCGCGTTTGGCACGAGGGTGTGGTCGAGCCATTGCTGGTTCTCGTCGACGGCCTTGCGCAGGTTCGCGATCGCCGCTTCAAGGCGCTGGCGCTCGGCGTCCGGCAATTCCTTCGCGTGCGGCGCGATCTGTTCGTCGACGATGCTGAGGACGCCCTTGTTCTGCTTCAAGGCGGTTTCCGCGTAAATCTTCGGCACGCGCGCGGGATCGAGGTTGGCGTGCATCTGCGCGTACAGCGTCGGCAGCTTTTCCATGCGTGACGTGGCCGCGCGCAGGCGATCGGGCAGCGGCGCGAAATCACGCGCCATCAGCGAGAACAGCGCATTGCCGGCGATGCCGCTGTAGACGAGCGGGTTCCACGCCCAATCCTGCGAGGTTTCCGCGTTCCAGATGTCCGAACGCAGCTGGTTGCGCAGGATCGCGACATCGACCTGGTTTTCGCGCGAGAGTTTCGCGGCGTCGATCTTGTCGACGTCGGCAAGGACCGCGTGCGCGAACGCGAGCGAATGCGCGCGACCGTCGGCGCTGAAGTCGTCGAGTTCGGCGTCGTGGCGATGGTCGCCGGTCTGCGTCGCCGACACCGGACTCGCCGCGAAAGTGCCGTCGAGCCAGCGCTTGGAAAGATCGGCGAATTGCGCGTCCGCGCTCGCGGCTTGCGTCGATGCGGCGACGTTTTTCTCGGGCGGCCGCGTCGCGTTCGGAGCGCAGGCGGCGACGAGGAGTGCGATGGCGGCGGCAAGCGGCAAACGGGTCATGGCGTGGCTCCTTGGCGAAAAGTGCGGATCAGCGGGAAGGCGCGGCGAGATCGACCGCGTAGGTCGAGGTGCCGTCGCCGTTGTCCTTGAGCAGGCGGACGTGGGTGATGCCGTCCGCCTTGGCGAGGTCGAGCTTGCCGCTCGCGGACGTGAACGTCACCGGGCCGGCCGTTTTCACCGGCGCGAAATGCCAGTTGCGGTTCGCGCCGTCCTGCGCGCGCACGAGGTGCTTGTGTTCGCGCACCCAGTCGATGAGCACTTCACGATTGCCGTCCGGCGCGGACAGCACGATGTTGCTGCCGTCGATGCCCGGGAACTTGCCGCCGCCGCTGGCGCGGTAGTTGTTGGTGACGACGATGAATTCCTGTTTCGAGTCGACCGGCTTGCCGTTGTAGCGCAAGTCGGTGATGCGCGAGCCCTTCGCCTGTGTCACGTCGATCATGTAGGTGAGCCCGTTCTGGATCACGTCGAAGTTGTAGCCGGAGAAATGGCGGTTGATGAGATCCTGCGGTTCTTTTTTTGCCGGGTCGATGCGGTTGAAGCGCTCGGCCGAACGTTCGAGCCAGCCCTTGAGCAGCGCGCCGTCGATCTTCACCGCGGTCAACGTGTTCGGGTACAGGTACAGGTCGGCGGCGTTGCGGATCGCGAGCGGGCCGGCGGGAATGTCGGTGTAGTCGGTCGGACCGCCGAAGCCGCCCTTGAACGGCGCCGCAGCGGACAGCACGGGCAGATTCTTGTACTGCGGCAATTCCTTTTCGATGATGCGGCGCGCGTAGTCGGCCTGTGCGGCGTTGACAGGCTGCAGCGCTGTGACGTCGCCGACGTCGGCGAAATAGGTCGTCATCGCGTAGTCGGAATCCCCGATCTGCGTAGCGACGTAGCGTCGCGTCGCTTCGTGCACGGGTTCGACGAGCTTTGCGATGTCGGCATCGGGCGCGACGTAGCTGCCATCGGCATTTTTGATGTCGCGCACTTCCGAATGCGTCGCGGCAGGATCGATTTTCCAGTGGCTGCCTTCGCGGACGAGGCCGAGTTCGATGAGGCCGACGCTCTTGCCCCAGAAGTTGCCCATGACGGTGGGCTTGCCGTGGATGAAGCCGCGCTCGTCGTCGACGCCGTCGATGTCGGCGAAACGCTTCTTGCCGGCGCTCGCGCCTTCCGGGAACGCGGTGTGCGAATGACCGAGCAGGAGCACGTCGATGCCGGGTTCCTGCGCGAGGTAGAGGTTCGCGTTTTCCATGTCCGGCGTGTATTGCGAGCGGTCGATGCCGCCGTGCGAGATCGCGATGGTGAAGTCGACGTTCTGCGCGCGCAGTTTCGGCAGGTATTCGCGCGCGGCTTCGACGAGGCCCTTGGTGTAGACCTTGCCTTCGAGGTTGCGTTTGTCCCACATCATGATCGGCGGCGGCGTGAAGCCGATGATGCCGATGCGGATCGGCGCGTCGATGGTCTTGCCGTCGACTTGCACCTTGAGCGTGCGTTCGAGCACGGCATACGGCGGATAGATCGGCTGGTCGTCGCGCTTGCTGTAGACGTTGGACAACACGAGCGGGTAGTGCGGGCCATCGCAATGCCGCGCCGTCACGCCGTCGACGTTCATCGCATCGCTCGTGACCTGGGCGAGGAACGGCAGGCCGTAGTTGAATTCGTGGTTGCCGACGGTGCCGCCGTCGTAGTTGAGCGAATCCATCGCGCGATAGATCGCGAGTTCCTCGTCGCAGCCGACCGGCTTGACCAGCGCCTGGTAGTCGGCGAGCGCGGTGCCCTGGATCGTGTCGCCGGCGTCGAACAGCAGGCTGTTGTCGTATTGCTTGCGTGCTTGTTTGACCAGCGTCGCGGCGCGTTCGAGGCCGAGCGTCGGATCGTCCTTGTCCTGGTAGTAGTCGAAGCTGCGGATGTTCGAGTGGAGGTCGGTCGTTTCGATGACGGCGAGCGTCGCGCGCGTGCCGTCGGCGACATGTTTCGAAGAAGGCGCGGTCGCGCAAGCCGCGAGCATCGCGGCACAGACGAGGACGGCGAGATGACGCGGAGCAGGGAGGCGGTTCATGGAATGCGAGGCCACGGCTGGGGTGACCTCGCATTCTGCCGCAAGCCGATGACAGCTAGAACCTCACCGCCGCTTCGATGCCATACATCCGCGGCGCGCCGATGCTGGCGCTGGTCGTGCCGAGCACGCCGGTACTGATGTTGTTGATGCCGCCGACGTAACGCTGGTCGAACAGGTTGTTGACGAACAGCGCAAAGCTCCACGGCGCATTGGCCGACGACCAGCCGACGCGGAAATCGGCGCGCGTCTGCGTGCCGCCGGTCTTGAAGATCGTGCGCGTGATGCAGTTGCCTTGCAGCGCCGAATCGGCATTGCAGCGCGACTTGCCGGTGAACCCGCCTTGCAGCGTGAAGTCGAGGTCGCCGCCGACGATGCCATGGAACACGTAGTCGGCGCCGATCATGCCCGACCACAACGGCAGGCCGGTCGCCTGGCCGGAGAGGTCGCGGCCGTCGGAGGTCACGTAGTTCTTGTAGCTCTGGTTGATGTACGCCGCGGCGGCCGTGAGGCGCAGGCTTTCGGTCGCCTGCCAGCGCGCTTCGAACTCGATGCCGTCGGCTTCCTGATCGCTCGGGATGATCTGGTATTGCGGCAGATCGTTGCCCGTGCCCCCGCCGCTCGAAACCAGCGTGAGGTTGGGCAGGTTCGAGTAGGTGTAGTGATAAACCGACGCATTGAGCATCAGCTTGTAGTCGGGCAGCCAGCTCTTGATGCCGGCCTCGTAGTTGCGCACTTCCTGCGGGCGATACACCGACGCCACTTCGAGCGAATTGAAACCGCCGGCTTGGTAGCCCTTCGCCGCGGATGCGTAGAGCATCGTGTCCGGCGTGAGCTTGTAGTCGAGCACGATGCGCGGGCTGGTGTCGTTCCAGCTGCGCTTGAGCTGCACGGGATGGTTCAGCGTCGATGGCTCGGTGAAGTAGATGTTCTGCTGGAACGTCTCGATCGGAATGCCGAGCGCGTCGAGCAGGCCGAACACCTGCAGGTCGGCGAGCGTCTGGTCGAGCTGCGTCGCGATGCGTGGCGGCGTGTACCAGCTGAAGGTGCGCTCGTCGCGCGTGAAGCGCACGCCCGTCGTGAGGTTGAGACGGTCGGTGAGATGCCAGATCACGTCGCCGTAGATCGCCGAAGCCTTGGCGATGTTGCGGTTGTGCATGTTCTCCTGCCACGGATCGCCCAGCAGTGAATACTGGAAGCCCGCAGCGTTGAGGCCTTGCGTGATCGGCCCGTACAGGCCGCCCGGCGCGATGCCGAGATTGTTCAGCAGCGTGTCGATGCTGTCGGTGAACAGGTTGATCTGGCTGGTCTGCTCGCCTTCGTCCTTGTACCAGCTCACACCGCCGACCCAGTTGGCAAGGTCGGTCTTGCCCGCGAGCTTGAATTCCTGCGACCAGGTCTTGTGCTGTTCGATGTTGGCGTCGTCGAGATAGAGATAGCGGCGATTGGTGCCGTCCTGATCTTCGCGATTGAGCGTGTGATAGCGCTGCAGCGATGTCAGCGAGGTGAAATCACCGAACGAAAACGGATGCGCGACGCGCAGCGTGTAGGCGTCGAACGCGCGCGTCTCGCGTGCGCCGACCGCGTCGTTGAGCACGGGCGCGTGGCGCGGGTCGAGCCAGGTGCTTTCGTCGGGCGTGGTCGGCGGCAGCGCAGGCCGGTCGGGCAGGCGCGTGATGCCGATCGCCGGGCGCGCCGGCTGATCGAGGTGTTCGTGTTCCCAAGTCAGGTTGACCGTGGTGTCGGCGGGCGCGTTCCACTGCAATTGCGTGCGCAGCCCCCAATCCCCGGCCTTTTCGTAGGGCGCACCGGTCGCGGCGTCCTTGAGCCAGCCGTCGCTCTGGTTGTCGACAAAGCTCATGCGGATCGCGACGTCCTTCGCGAGCGGAATGTTGAGCACGCCGTCGAGGTAGCGTTGCCCGTAGTTGCCCAGACGCGTGCGCGCCTGCGCCTCGAACGCGTCGCCGGGCGCGACGGTCGCCACGGAAACTGCGCCGGCGGCGCTATTGCGGCCGAACAGCGTGCCTTGCGGGCCCTTGAGCACTTCGATGTGGTCGATATCGTTGAACATCATCAGCGCGGCGCCGGTCTTGCCCATGTAGACGCCGTTCTCGTAGACGCCGACCGGCGCATCGGTGCCGATGCCGAAGTCGCCGGTGGAGATGCCGCGCAGGCCGAAATAGGGCTGCGTCGCCTGGTCGCCGTCGACGCTGAGGCCGGGGATGTATTTGTCCATCTTCGACAGGTCGGTCGCGGCGAGCTTGTCGATCTGCGTCGCGGTGACGACCTGGATCGCGATCGGCACGTCCTGCACCTGCTGCGTGCGGCTCTGCGCGGTAACGGTGATGTTGCCGAGTTGCTGCGCGGCGCTCGCGTCGGGTGCGGCGTCCTGCGCAGGTGACGGCTGCTGCTCCTGCGTGGACGTCTGCGGCGCGTCGGCGTCGTCGGTCGCGGCGAATGCGCCGGCGCTGGCGAGAAGGCCGGTCGCACCGGCGATGAGCGCGGCGCTAACGTGCAGGGCGAGCGGCGTGGTGCGGATCTGCTTCATGGTGTCCCCTTCCTCGTTTCGGTGCGGGATGCGTGTCCGGCGCCGTTGTTGGTGTCGCCCATGCGTTTCGTCCCCCGAAGCGCGCGGGTTGGCTCTCTCGTGGATCGATCAAGCGTCGCAGGTGCCCTGCATCGAGGCGATCCATGCGCGGATCAGCTCGACGCCTTCCTGATGCGTCGTGTTGCGTCCCATCTCCGGCATCATCACGCCCGGTTCGCTCGACGTCATGCGGTACAGCAAGATCGATTCGTCGGGCTTGCCCGGCACGATGTCGAACAGGCGATCGCCGGTACCGCGGCCGGCCGCGACCGGCGGCTTGCATTCGCCGAGGCGGCGCAGGTCGGCGTTCGCGCTGCGCAGGTCGAGCGCGGTCGTGTTGGCCGGGCCGGTCGGGCTGTGGCAATGCGAGCAGTTGACGTCGAGGTAGGCGCGGGCGCGCGCGTCGAGCGGCTGCGCCGCATCGTGCCAGTCCGCGTCGCGTGGAACGTCCGTCGCGGGCAAGCCGGTGAGGAAGCCGAGCTTGGCCCAGTGCGCGAGCTGGTTCTGCGTACCGTCCGCATGCGCGTAGTCGCGATCGAGATGGCGCGCG
>JAKPAN010000012.1 GCA_029779475.1 Pseudomonadota bacterium | reverse complement strand
AGGCCGCGCGGGCCACGCATCCGGCGAACAGAAGGCGAGCGACAGCGCATTGCATCAGGCAGTGCGCTGGAGCGGACGCGCGCTCGACCACGTCGATTCGTTGGCGCATGCGCGCTTCGGCGGTCTGACCGGTTTGCGCTTCAACATCGGCCGTATCGATGGCGGCATCAAGGCGAACATGATCGCGCCGGCGGCGGAGCTTCGTTTTGGTTTCCGGCCGCTACCGTCGATGGACATCGACGATCTGCTCGCGACATTTCGCGGATTCGCCGAGGTAGAACCTGCCGAGTTCGCGGAAACCTTCCGCGGCCCGTCGTTGCCATCCGGTGATGTGGCGCAAGCAGAAGCACGTCGGCTCGCCGCGCGCGACGTCGCCGACGCACTCGATATTTCCATCGGAAACGCCGTCGATTTCTGGACCGAGGCATCGTTGTTCTCGCAGGCCGGCTACACCGCCTTCGTCTACGGCCCCGGCGATATCGCGCAGGCGCACACGGCCGACGAATGGGTCGCGCTCGAACAATTGCAACGCTACGCCGAGAGCATCCGGCGGATTCTCCAGGGCGGTCATTCCCGATGAACGCGGAAACGCATTTGCAACTTCGCCAGACCATCGTGCGCCTGCTTTCGAGCATGGCCAGCGCGCGCGAGATCGATCAATACCTCAAGCGTTTTTCGCAGCTCGACGCGAAGCGCTTCGCCGTGGTCAAGGTCGGTGGCGCCGTTCTGCGCGACGATCTCGATGCGCTGACGTCCTCGCTCGCGTTCCTCCAGCAGGTCGGCTTGACGCCGATCGTCGTGCACGGCGCCGGCCCGCAGCTTGACGAGGAAATCGCTGCGGCCGGCATCGTCAAGCAGACCGTCAACGGTTTGCGCGTGACGTCGCCGGAAACGCTGGCGATCGTGCGCCGCGTGTTCCAGTCGCAGAACCTCAATCTCGTCGAGGCGCTGCAGGAAGTCGATGCGCGCGCGACCTCGGTGCTTTCGGGCGTGTTCGAAGCCGAGTTCATCGACCAGCCGACGCTCGGTCTCGTCGGCCGCGTGTCGCGCGTGAACCTCGCACCGATCGAGGCGTCGCTTCGCGCCGGCTCGATCCCGGTCATCGCGTCACTCGGCGAAACCGCGAGCGGCCAGATCGTCAACATCAACGCCGACTTTGCCGCGAACGAACTCGTGCGCGTGCTCAAGCCCTACAAGATCATCTTCCTCACCGGCACCGGCGGCTTGCTCGACGAGAATGGCAAGATCATCGATTCGATCAACCTCAGCACCGAATACGAACACCTGATCGCGCAGCCGTGGATCAACGGCGGCATGCGCGTGAAGATCGAGCAGATCAAGGAATTGCTCGACCATCTGCCGCTGTCATCATCGGTGTCGATCACCAAGCCCGACGAACTCGCCAAGGAATTGTTCACGCACAAGGGTTCGGGCACGCTGGTGCGCCGCGGCGAGCGCGTCGACGTGCATGCGTCGTGGGATACGATCGACCTCGATCGCCTGCGCGCGCTGATCGAAGCCGGCTTCGGACGCAAGCTCGTTCCGGACTATTTCGAGCAGACGAAGCTGTACAAGGCCTACGTCAGCGAGAACTACCGCGCTGCACTGATCCTCACGCACGAGGAAGGCTTTGCGTATCTCGACAAGTTCGCGGTCGCCGAAGACGCGCAAGGCGAAGGCCTCGGCCGCGCGGCGTGGCTGGTCATGCGCGCCGACAATCCACAGTTGTTCTGGCGTTCCCGCCGCGGCAACGTGATCAACGCGTTCTACGACGCTGAATGCGACGGCAGCCTCAAGGAAACGCGCTGGAAAACGTACTGGTACGGCATCGACGGTTTCGCCGACATCGAACGCTGCGTCGCGCATTGCCGCGATCGCGAACCCACGCTGACGGATTGAAGTGATGGCAGAGAAGAAAACAATCGGCATCGTCGGCGCACGCGGCCACACCGGAGCGGAGCTGATCCGTCTCGTCGCGCGGCATCCGCAACTCGAACTCGCGTTCGTGTCCTCGCGCGAGCTCGATGGCCAGCGCGTGCACGATCACGTCGTCGAGTACGCGGGCGAGCTGCGCTACGAGAATCTTGCGCACGAAGCCGTTGCGGAGAAGCGCGCCGATGCCGTCGTGCTGGCATTGCCGAACGGCAAGAGCGACGCGATCGTCGCGGCGATCGACGCAGTGAATCCAGACACGATCCTCGTCGATCTTTCGGCCGACCATCGTTTCGACGATGGTTGGTACTACGGCTTGCCCGAACTCACGCGCACGCGTTACGCGGGCCAGAAACGGATCAGCAATCCCGGCTGCTACGCGACCGCGATGCAGCTTGCGATCGCGCCGCTGAAGGATCACCTCGCGGCGCCGCCGGTTTGCTTCGGCGTGTCCGGCTATTCCGGCGCGGGCACGACGCCGTCGGACAAGAACGATCCTGAGAAACTGCGCGACAACTTGATGCCGTATGCGCTCGTCGACCACGTGCATGAGCGCGAGGTCACGCGCCAGCTCGGCCTGCCGGTCGAGTTCATGCCGCACGTCGCGCCGCATTTTCGCGGCATCACGATGACGGTGAACCTGTGGTTGCAGCAGGCGATGAAGCGTGACGAGGTGATCGCTCTATATCGCAAGGTCTATTCGCAGGAGTCGCTCGTACGCATCGTCGACGAAGCGCCGTGGGTCAGCGCGATCGCCGGAAAGCATCACGTCGAGATCGGCGGCTTTGCGGTGGCCCCGGGCGGCAAGCGCGTCGTTGTCGTCGCGACGATCGACAACCTGCTCAAGGGCGCGGCGACGCAGGCGATGCAGAACCTCAATCTCGCGTTCGGCTTCGACGAGATGGCGGCGATCCCGCGACCGTGATACGCGAACGCACGCCACGTTTCGCCACCGCCCATCGTTCGCCGAGGATTCCGCCATGCGCCTTTCGCGCTATTTCCTGCCCACGCTGAAGGACAATCCCGCCGAGGCGCAGATCGCCTCGCATCGCCTGATGCTGCGCGCCGGCCTGATCCGTCAGGAGGCGGCTGGCATCTACGCGTGGCTGCCGCTCGGCCTGCGCGTGCTCGAGAACATCGAACGCATCGTGCGCGAGGAAATGGATCGAGCGGGTGCCCTCGAAATCCTGATGCCGACGCTGCAGCTCGCCGACTTGTGGCGCGAGAGCGGCCGCTACGACGCTTATGGCCCCGAAATGCTGCGCATCCGCGACCGCCATGAACGCGAACTGCTGTACGGGCCGACCAACGAGGAAATGGTCACGGAAATCGTGCGCGCCGGCGTCGCCTCATGGCGCGACTTGCCACGCAACCTCTATCAGATCCAGTGGAAATTCCGCGACGAGCAGCGACCGCGTTTCGGCGTGATGCGCGGTCGCGAATTCCTCATGAAGGACGGCTATTCGTTCGACCTCGACGAAGCCGGTGCGCGCCGCTCGTACCAGCGCATGTTCGTCGCGTATCTGCGCACGTTTGCGCGCATGGGCATCCGCGCGATCCCGATGCGCGCCGAAACCGGCCCGATCGGCGGCGATCTCTCGCACGAGTTCATCGTGCTCGCCGACACCGGCGAGTCGGACGTGTATTGCAACCGTCGCGTACTCGACTTGCCGATCCCGGCCGCCAACGTCGACTACGACGGCGACCTCGAGTCGATCATCCGCGACTGGACGTCGTTGTATGCCGCGACTTCAGACGTGCATGACGCCGCGCGCTTCGATGCGGAAGTGCCCGAGGCCGATCGACTGCGCACGCGCGGCATCGAAGTCGGGCAGATTTTCTATTTCGGCACGAAGTACTCCGATCCGATGCGCGCCGTCGTGACGATGCCGGATGGCTCCGCGCGCAAGCTGCATGGCGGCTCGTATGGCATCGGCGTGTCGCGTCTGGTCGGCGCGATCATCGAAGCCAGCCACGACGAGGGCGGCATCGTCTGGCCGGATGCGGTCGCGCCGTTCGACGTCGGCGTCGTCGACGCGAAATCCGGCGACGAAGCCACCGCGTCCGCCTGCACGCACATCGTCGCGCGGCTCGAAGCGAAAGGTTTTTCCGTCCTGCACGACGACACCGATGTGCGGGCCGGCGCAAAATTCGCGAACATGGATTTGATCGGCCTGCCGTGGCAGGTCGTCGTCGGACCGCGCGGACTTGCCGCCGGAACCGTCGAGCTCAAGCGCCGCGCGAGCGGCGAGCGCATCGAACTGACACCCGACGCCGCGATCGCGCGGCTCGTCGAAACACGCATGGTGAGGAAACCGGCATGACTGACCTTCTCTGGCAAAAGAAAGGCGTCCGCACCGACGAGCGCATCATGCGTTTCCTCGCCGGCGACGACGTGATCCTAGACCGCGAGTTCTTCCTGCACGACATCGAGGCGAGCAAGGCACATGTCGGCGGCCTCGCCAACATCGGCATCGTGACGGCGAGCGAGCGCGACGCGATCGCGCGCGAACTCGACATGCTCGCCGAGGATTTCCGTGCCGGCCGCTTCGTGCTCGACGAGAAATACGAAGACGGCCATTCGGCGATCGAAGCGCGCCTGACCGAGCGGCTCGGCGACGCCGGCCGCAAGGTACATACCGGTCGCAGCCGCAACGACCAGATCCTCGTCGCGACGCGTTTGTGGCTGAAGGCGAAGCTGCACGAGTTGTTCGGCATTTGCCGCGCCGTTGCCGAGGTCTGCCTTGACCGCGCCGCGCGCGAAGCGCTGCCGCTGCCGGGCTACACACATCTGCAACGCGCGGTCGTGTCGTCGACGGGGTTGTGGTTTGCCGGTTTCGCGGAAGCGTTCATCGACGATGCGAAGCGCGCAAGCGACACGCTGGTGTGGATCGACGCGAATCCGCTCGGCACCGCGGCGGGGTATGGCGTGAACCTGCCGCTCGATCGTGCGCACACGACGCGCGAACTCGGCTTCGCACGCCTGCAGGCGAACCCGGTCTATGCGCAGCTTTCGCGCGGCAAGTTCGAGATCGGCGCGCTCGACGCACTCGGCACCGCGCTGCTCGATCTGCGCCGTCTTGCCTGGGATCTGTCGCTGTTCACGACCGCCGAATACGGTTTCGTGCAACTGCCGTCGGAATACACGACGGGCAGTTCGATTATGCCGAACAAGCGCAACCCGGATGTGGTCGAACTCATGCGCGCGAGCTACGCGAGCGTCGCTGCCGCGCGCAGCGAGATCGAACACCTGCTGTCGCTGCCGTCCGGCTACCAGCGCGACTTGCAGTTCTCGAAGGGCGCGATCTTCCACGGTTTCCATCGCGGCCTCGACGCGCTCGCGCTGCTGCCGAATCTGCTCGCTAGGATGGAATGGAACGCGCCGGCGATGCGCGCCGCGATCGAGCCGTCGATGTACGCGACCGATGTCGCCATCGAACAAGCTGCCGCCGGGGTTCCGTTCCGCGAAGCGTATCGAAAAGCCGCCGAAACCGCGGCGAGTGCGGGCGAGGGCAGGACTCCGGAATCGAGTCTCGCCGCGCGCGTATCGCCGGGTGCGAGCGCGGATTTGCGACTCGACGAATTGCGCACACGGCTGACTGCGCTGCCGGGAATGTGATCACGCGGCGGCCTCGTGCAGGTGCGCGGCCTCGACGCAAGCACGAATCGGCAAGCAGGCGTCACTCAGGTTGCGGCGCACCGGGTTTGCAGATCGGTTGCGTTATGCTGTTGCACCATCTTCTCGAGATTTTCACCGGATGCGACCGTCGTCGCCGGATATTCGCTTCGCGCAACACGATCGCCTGCTTGTCGTCGCGCCGCATCCCGACGACGAAACGCTGGCCTGCGGCGAACTCATCCAGTCCGCGCTGGCCGCGGGCGCGGCCGTTCGCGTCGTGTTCGCCACCGATGGCGACAACAATCCCTGGCCGCAGCGCTGGATCGAAAAGCGCTGGCATATCGGTGCGAAGGAACGCCAACGTTGGGGCGAACGGCGGCGCGGCGAAGCGGCGCAGGCGCTTCGGATTCTCGGCGACGGCCTCATCGAATCGCGTTTCCTCGGCCGGCCCGACCAAGGTTTGACCGGGGAACTGATGCGCGGCGACGGGCTCATCGACACGCTTGTCTCCGAGATCGCCGCGTTCGAGCCGACGCATCTCGCGTTGCCTTCGCTCGACGACCGCCATCCCGATCACAGCGCGCTGCACATCGCGATCGAACTCGCGCTGTTGCGCGCGCGCCACGCCTGCGCGCAGCTCGCCTATGCGATCCATGGCGCGGGCGAAAGCGGCTCGATCTCTTCGCCGCGATTCCAGGCGAAGAAGTCTGCAGCGATGGCTTGCTACACGAGCCAGCTCGCGCTGAGCCGCGGTCGCCTGCTCGCGATCGCGCGCAAGCCCGAATGTTTTGTCGCGACGGCCGTGGCGACATCGGAAATCGCGCGCGACAACGCGCATCTGCGCATCGTCATCGATGCGGTGTCGGCTTTGCGCGCGCCGCATGATGTGCTCGTCGTCGTCGCCACGCGCGACGCGATCTTGCGTGCGACGGCCCGTGTGCCGTTGCGCGCGAAGCGAGGCGACGAACTCGCGGTGCGTGCCGGCGATGCGCTGCGCATCGTGTTCGATGGCGACGCGCTCGACGTAACGTTGCCGCCGTCGTCGTCGCCTGTCGTCGCGGCGTGGGCCAAGTTGCATCGCGCGGGCGCGCGTGTCGTCGTCTTCGACCGCTGCCGCTGGCATGCATTCGGGGAGAGCGCGACGACGGCATTGCCTTCACGCCTGCGCGTCGCGGACCAGACGCGTTGAACGCGCCGCCGGATAATGTGCGCGCACGCCGCGTCGTCGCGGCGGATGGCGCAGCCGCCGATCTGCTCGAAGTCGGTGCCACAACCATGGGCGGCGACCTCCTGCTCTGGCTGCCCGCAATGGGTGTCGCCGCGCGTCATTACGTTCCGTTCGCGCAGGCGCTTGCCGCAGGCGGCATCCACGTCGCGCTGCACGAGTGGCGCGGCATGGGGTCGAGCGATCGTCGTGCCGGATGGCGCTGCGACTGGGGTTATCGAGAACTGCTGGACGACCTCGAAGCGAGCGTCGCGACGATCGCAAACGCGCATCCGCAAGCGAGATTGTGGGTCGGCGGCCACAGCCTCGGCGGCCAGATCGCTTCGCTTGCCTGCGCGCGCCAGCCTGCGCGCTACGCAGGCCTCGTCCTCGTCGCGAGCGGCGCGCCGTATTGGCGGATGTTCCGGCATCGCTGGGGCGTGCTCGCGGCCTACTTGCTTGCGCCGGTGCTCGGCGCGATCTTCGGCCACGTGCCGGGTCGGCAGATCGGTTTCGGCGGACGCGAGGCACGCGGCGTCATCGGCGATTGGGCGCGCTCCGGGCACAGCGGCCGTTATCGCGCAAGCGGCGTGGATTTCGACTTCGAACGCGCGCTCGCCGCGTCGAGCGTGCCGGTGTTCGCGCATCGTCTCTCCGACGATTGGCTCGGACCCGCGGCGTCGCTGGAGTGGCTGCTCGGCAAGATGCCGCACGCGTCTCGCGAGGTGGTCGTCCACGGATCCCGCGACCTCGGCACGGCGGCCGACCACTTCAGCTGGATGAAGCAACCGGCTGCGCTGGCGCATCGCATTTCGGCGCAAATGAGCGGTTTTCCGAGGGTTTGCGAGAAATGATTTCTTCGATAAAGTTAATTAAATATCAAACAGTTACATAATTTTGTTAAAGTGATATGGCGGAGCGCATAACGCTTTGCTTACGTCGTGCGGCGCACAATGGCGTGTTCCGATCCGCTTGATCCCCCTTGCGCCCCATGCGCTGGCCTCCGCCGGATCGGCCATCCGTCACTGCAAAAGCGAGGTTGAGATGACCTACGACATCGGCATCGGCCGTTGCATGGAAATCGGCGACGACACCGTCGTCGTCAAACTGGAAAGCGTCATGGTCGAGCGCCTGTCGCCGGGCCATCCGTGGCAGCGTCCGGGTACGACGACGCTGCGCTTCAAGCGCGAGCTGTGCAGCGCAACGCGTCCGCCGCAGCCCGATCGCGAAGTGTTCGTCGATCGCGCCGCGCTGTCGCGCAAGGCGATGGGTGCGCTCGACCTGACCGGCAACGGCAAGACGATTTCGGTCGACCTGCGTGCGTTGCTCAACAACCTCGACCCGCAGCCGTCGGCCGGCCCGTCGCCGAAGGGCGGCGCTGGTTCGCGCAAGAGCGCCGCGCGCTGAGGCACCGCGGCGGCGCATGCGCGCGGCGACGTGTTTCGCCCTTGGCGAAGTCCTCGGGAGAATCTCATGAAGTCGCCGCTCGTAAGCGCGCTGACTTGCGCCGTCAATCCGCGATCTGTTTCGCTTCGGCCGTGCCGAGGATTTCCGCGTGTTCGATGCGCCGCCGCCGCGTCAGCAGCGGATGCAGGAACACCGCCAGCAGGATCATCGCGGCGCCCGCGTAGAACGCCGGCGTGAGTTCGTGCTGCTCGCCGAGCAACAGCGCGGCGAGCAGGATCGCGTAGACGGGTTCCAGATTCGTCGCCAGTTGTGCGGCGAACGCGCTCATGTGGCGCAGTGCGACCAGCGACAGCGTGAACGGCAGCAACGTGCAGGCGAGGCCGAGCGCGAGCAGCAGCGCCGCGTCGCGCAAGCCCGGCAGGGCGAACACGTCCGCCGCGAGCGGCGGGAACAGCAGCGGCAGCAGCGGCGCGATCGCGGCCAGCGTCAACGCGCCTGCGCCGAGTTCGAGCGCGGTAACGGCGAGCGCGTCCGCGTGCTCGACGAGGCGCTTGTTGAGCGAACCGAACAATGCGACGAGCAGCGCCGACACCGCGCCGACGGCGAGCCCGAGCCGCATGTCGCCCGGTACGCCGCCGACGACGAGCGCGACACCGGGCAGCGTCGCGATGCCGAGCGCGAGTTCGCGCCACGAGAAGCGTCTCCGTGCGAGCCACGGCTCGAGCAACGCCGTCATTGGCGTCGCCATCGCGATGCAGGTCGCGCCGACCGAGGCGTTGGCGAGTTTGATCGAGCCGTAGAACGTGAGCCAGTGCAGCGCGACGAGCATGCCGATGCCTGCATACGCCATCGCCAGCCGCGGCGGGATCGTGCGCAATCCGCGCCACGTGCGCGGCAGCAGCGCGAGCGCGGCGACGACGATGAGCATGCGCCACCACACCATCGGCAGCGCGGCGAGCGAAATCAGCTTGCCGAGGATCGCGGTGAATCCCCACAGCAGCACGCAGAGATGGATTTGCCACTGCGCCTTGGCGGCGGCGGACAGGTTGCGCATGAAGGATTTCGCGTGACGGGCGGCGGGCGATCGTAGCGTGCGGCGGCATTCGCAAAAAGATTTTGTGCGATAGCGCGCCGTGATGGGCGTAAGTTGCCGCCGTGCCCGCCGTCCCCGGACAATCGCCGCATGCACGACGAACGCTTCCAGCGCATCGAGGTCAACGGCGAGCCGGCTGCGCTCGACGATTGGCGTTGCCTCGTCGTCACGAACTACGGCCACTTCACCTCGATGCAGGTGCGCGACGGCGCGGCGCAGGGATTGGACCTGCATCTCGATCGCTTGCAGGGCGCAACGCGCGAGCTGTTCGGCCACGATCTCGATCTCGACGCCGTGCGCGGCTGGATGCGTCGCATCGCGGGCGGCACAGGTGCGCTGTCCTTGCGCGTCAACGTGTTTTCGCGCGGCTTCGATCGGGACCGTCCGTCGCGGCCGGCGACGCCCGACGTGCTCGTTGGCGCATCGCCCGTGCGATCCATGCCGACTTCGCCGCTGCGCGTACGCAGCCAGCGTTACGACCGCGAGGCGCCGCACATCAAACACGTCGGAACGTTTGGTTTGTTCCATCAGCGCCGCATCGCGCAGCAGCACGGATTCGACGATGCGTTGTTCGTGACCGCCGACGGCGCGATCTCGGAAGGCACGGTCTGGAACGTCGGTTTCTTCGACGGCGAACGGATCGTTTGGCCGAAGGCGCCGATGTTGCGCGGCATTTCGATGCAGCTCCTGCAGGACGGCTTGGAGCGCTGCGGCGTACCGATGGTCGTGCGTCGCGTCGAGCGAGTGGAACTTGCGGGGTTCCGCAGCGCGTTCTTCACCAACAGCGCGCGCGCCGTGCAACCGATCGTGTGCGTCGACGACGTGCCATTCGCTCTCGACGATGGTTTACGCGACACGCTCGAAGCCGCATTGGCGCGGCATGTCTGGCAGTCGATCTGAGTCGAAACCCGGTGTGCCGAGCGTGCGCGCGCGGCGACGTTCAGCGCAGCCGTTCGATCAGCGCCATCGCTGCCGCCGGATTGCGTTCCTTCGCCGCGCTGATGAAGTAGACGTAGACATCGCGCGGCGCGTTCGACGGATTCGCCGGGCAGACGTGCGGCAGATCCGGCGGATCGCCGCCGTCGGCCCACGTGCGTGCGCGTTGCGCCCACGCGTCGAGCGCGGCGGGCTCGTAACCGGTGTCGATCCCGGCTTGCGATCCCATGAGCCGCGCGTAGACGAAGTCGGCGCCGAGGTCGGCGAACGAGGGATATTCCTTCGAGTCGGTGAACACCGTGGCGACGCCTCTCGCGCGCACGAGGTCGAGGAAGGCGCCGCAGAGGAAACTCGCGTCGCGCACTTCGACGACGTGGCGCAGCGGCGCGCCGTCGAGCGTCGCCGGCAGGCGATCGAGGAACGCGGCGAAGTCGTCGCGCTCGAACGGCCGGCCTTTCGCGAATTGCCAATTGATCGGGCCGAGGCGATCGCCGAGTTCGGCGAGCCCGCCGCGCACGAAGGCGTCGATCGCGCCGCCCGCGTCAGCGAGGCGTGCGCGTTCGGTGACGTGGCGTGGCGCCTTCAGCGAGAACACGAAGCCGTCCGGCGTTTCCGCGCGCCACTTCGCGTAGGTCGCCGGTTTCTGCGCGCCGTAGTAGGTGCCGTTGACCTCGATCGAGGTCAGCTGGCGGCTCGCGTATTCGAGTTCGCGACGCTGCACGAGCTTGTGCGGATAGAAATTGTCGCGCCACGGCGCGTACGTCCAGCCGCCGATGCCGACGCGGATGCGCGTCGCCGTACGCGGCGCAAAAAGATCGTGTGTGCTCATGACGCGTCGTGCGCCGCCCATGGGTCGTAGCTGCCGAACGACCACAGATGGCCTTCCGGATCGCGGCAGGAATAGCCGGCGCCGCCGTAGTCCTTCTCCTCGTACTCGTCGATGATGACTGCGCCGGCGGCCTTGGCGTGCGCGTAGTGTGCGGCGCAGTCGGCGACGACGACGTAGGCGCATTGCGTCTCGCGACCGCCGATGTCGTCCGGCTGCGCGATGTGTTTTCCGAAAGCGCTGTCGTTGGCGACCGAGCCGAGCATGACCATGCCGTTGCCGAACACGAGCTGCGCATGATGGACGACATCACCGTCAGCGTAGACGACGTGTTTCTCGAAGCCGAAGGTGCGGCACAGCCACTCGATGGCGGCGTGCGCGTCGCGATAGCGCAGGCTCGGGATGATCGTGGCGGTGGTGCGCGCGGCGAGTGTCGTGGACATGACGGCTCCGTGCGGCATGGAAAGACGCAGCGTACTCCGGGTTCGCTGCCGATTGCAGCAGCGCGGATTCATGCGCGCCGCTGCGCAAAACGCGTATCGTTGCGTCCATTGCACGAGCAGGAGTGAACGCATGGACATCGAAGTGTTGCACGATGCCGCCGAGCATCGTTTCCGCGCCGTCGTCGACGGCGTGACCTGCGTCCTCGAATACCGCATGCAGGGCGCAGTGATGACGATCACGCACACCGGCGTGCCCGAGGCCGTCGGCGGACGCGGCATCGCCGCCGCGCTCATGCAGGCCGCGTTCGACACGGCGCGGCGCGAGAACCTGCGCGTCGTGCCGGCGTGTTCGTATGCGCAGGTCTGGATCGCACGGCATCCGGCCTACGCGGACATCGTCAACCCGGTGTAGCCGCGGCGAGGCGCCGGCTCAGTTCGGCATGATCGCTGCGCACTTCGGAGGTTTCGACGAAGCGGGTGTCGAGCAAGGGGCCGATCCGTTCGTTGATGCGGCGCGCCTCTTCGACGTTGCCGCGTGCGTAGAGCAGTTTGGCGAGTTGCAGTTCGGTGTCGAGCGTCGCGTTGGCGTGTTCGCCGAGGCCCTTGGACAGGATCGCATCGGCTTGGCGCAGTTCGATTTCGGCCTGGTCGAGGCGTTTCGCATCGCGCAGGATCAGGCCTCGCGTGCGCGCGACCGAGCCGAGGCGCGCGTGCGTGGGCGGCATGATCGCGAGAAACGCCGTGCGCGCCTGGTCGGCGTAGGCGAGCGCTTCGGGCAACTGGCCGCTGCGGCGTGCCCATTCTGCGAGATGCGCGAGACGGCGGCCGCGTTCGATGTTGAGGTCGAGCGAATCGGTACTGCCTTCGATCGCCTTGGCGAAGATCGCGTGCGCCGCGTCGAGCTGGCCGTTGAGCATCAGGCTGCGGCCCAGGTTCTGCCGGAACAGCAGCGTGCGCGGATTGTTGCCGAGCGGATCGTCCTTCGCGGTCTGCTCCTGCACTTCGCGGAACATCGCGAGCGCGGCGAGATAGTCGCCGGCTTGTTCGAGCAGGCTGGCCAGGTTGTTGAGGCTGATGAGGTACGACGCCGAATCCTGCTGGCGGTTCGCGCGCATGCGTTCGACGTTCTCGCGCAGCAGCGCGGTCGCTTCGACGATGCGGCCTTGCAACTGGATCGCCTGCGCGAGGTTGTTGCGCGCGGTCATCGCCCACGCGCTGCCGGGATCGAGCGTGCGCAGGCGCACGTCGAGCATTTCGCGCAGCAGCTTTTCGCCGTCGGCGTAACGGCTTTGCTGTTCGTAGACTTGGCTGAGGAAGCCTTTGGCCTGCAACACTTCCTCGGCATCATCGGGTAACTGCTTGCGCATGATGTCCAGGCTGCGCAAAGCGCCTTGTTCGGCGACGTCGAGATGGCCGGCGCGCATGTCCGCTTCGGCGAGCGCGTAGAGGCATTTTGCCTGCGGGATGCTGCCATCGGCGACGTACTGCATGCCGCGGCGGATGCTCGCCGCGCCGGCGGTCGGATCGCCGCTGCGTGCTTGCGCGAGGCCGAGCGTGGTCAGGATGTCGCTGGCGAGCGTGGCGTCTTTCGCGTTGGGCGTGCCGAGCACGCTCAACGCGGTTTCGAGCACGGGCACCGCGTCGCCGGGGCGTTCGGCGAGATTGAGCGAGAGGCCCTGGTCGCCGAGATACGCCGCGCGCTGGCGCGGCGTGCCGTGGTCGCGTTCGAGGTCGGCGGCTTCGCCGAGGCTCGACGCGGCATCTTCGGGCAGGCCGAGTTCGAGATAGATGCGGCCGAGCGCGCCGAGCAGTCGCGCGCGCTGCGCCGGCGCGTCGGCGAGGCGCGTGTCGATTTCGCGGCGACCGCGATCGACGAGGTCGCGCGGCGAGATCGGCTTGGTGCCGGCTTCGTCGGGCGACGCGGATTTGAACAGCGAGACGAGATAGTCGACCACGCTCTGCGCCGTCGCCGATTGTTCGCGCGCTTCGGCCTCCGCGCGCAACGCGCGGTCGCGCTCGTAGGCGAGGCGCCAGGTGAACGCGCCGGCGAGCAGGATCGCGACGAACATCGCCGCGGTCGCGAGTCGATGGCGATGGACGAACTTGGAGATGCGATAACCGACGCTGTCCGGCGCGGCGTGGATCGGACGGCCGCGCAGGAAACGCTGGATGTCTTCGGCGAGCGCGGCGGCGGAGGCGTAGCGACGCTCCGGTTCCTCGTGCGTGGCGCGCGCGGCGATGAGGTCGATTTCAGTCGGCACGCGCGGGCGCGTGGTCTGGTTCGCCGCGCGGCTCGGCGGCGGCAGGCGGCCGTTTGCGTCGCGCTGCGGCTGTACCTCGGCGACGAGTTCGTGCAGCAGCAGGCCAAGACCATGCACATCGGTCGCGGTGCTCACGGGCTCGCCCTTGCGCTGCTCCGGGCTGGCGTAGGCCGGCGTGAACCAGCGCAAACCTGTTTGCTGCGCGGCGTCGCCGGTATCGGCGAGCAGCTTGGCGATGCCGAAGTCGAGCAGCACCGGCTCGCCGTCGGCGCGCACGAGCACGTTCGCGGGCTTGATGTCGCGATGGATGATCAGGCGCTGGTGCGCGTACTGCACGGCCGCGCAGACCTTGAGCAGCAATTGCAGGCGCTGGCGCAGCGTTAGCGCGTGCTCGCGGCAGAACGCGTCGATCGGCACGCCTTCGACGAATTCCATGACGAGGTACGGCTGGCCGTCGCCGGTGTTGCCGCCGTCGATGAGGCGCGCGATGTGCGGATGGCTGAGGTCGGCGAGGATCTGCCGTTCGCGGCGGAAGCGTTCGGTCGACTCGCGCGTGGGCACGCCGCGCAACAGCTTGACCGCGACGCGCTGGTCAAACGTGTCGTCCACGCGTTCGGCCAGGAACACCGAACCCATGCCGCCGCTGCCGATTTCCTCGCCGAGGCGGTACGGGCCGAGCACGAGGCCGCCGGGGCTGTGGTCGACCGCCTGCGCGGCGGCGCCGCGCAGGCGGCGGGTGATGCCTTGCTCGCCGCTGTCGTCGGAACCGATCAGGTCGAGCGCTTCGCGGCGCAGTTGCTGATCGGGCTCGTTCGCTTCGAGCCAGCGTATGCGTTCGCCGGCGGGCAGGGCGACGAGCGTGTCGAACAATTCCTGCAGGCGCTGCCAGCGCGCGTCGGCGTTCACGAGGCGAGCCTCTGTCGCAGCCAGGCGCGCGCGAAGCGCAGTTCGCGATCCACGGTCGGCACCGACACGCCGACGACTTCGGCGATTTCCTCGCGCTTGAGGCCGAGCAGGTAGTTGAGCTCGATGATTTCGCACTTGCGCGCATCGAGCGCACGCAGCGCCTGCAAGCCTTCTTCCAGCGCGGCGGCGTCGCCGGATTCTTCCGCATCGGCGGCTTCGTTCGCGGCCGACAGCGTGACGTGGACGAGTCCGCCGCCGCGGCGATCGCTTGAATGCGCGCGTGCCGCGTCGACGAGCAGGCGGCGCATCGCGACGCTGACCACGCCGTAGAAATGGCGCCGGTCCTGCCAGTTGATGTCGCTGCCGATCAGGCGCAGGAACAACTCGTTGGCGAGCTCGGTCGGCTGCAACGTCAAATGATTGCGGTACTGGCGCAGATGCTTGCCCGCGATCGCGCGCACCTGCGCGTAGACGAGTTCGGTGAGCTGGTCGCCGGCGCCGCGATCGCCGTCGCTCCACGCATGCAGCAGGCGCGTCAGTTCCGCCTGCGCGCGGTCGTCGGATTTGGAATGGGCTTCCGCCATGGCCTTCGATTCCCCTCGTCGAAGAGGCGCTGATAGGAAATCCCTCGCCGCTCCGTTCTGGAATTCAAACGCACCCGGCGCGCCGCGAGGCAAGGCCGGACATTCCACGGGAGAGCCAGAGATGGACAACTATACAAAGGGTCGCCGCTTCGCGTATCGGTTGGTGGTCACGGCATTGGCCGCGTGCACCACGGGCATGGCGCACGCGGCGCATCCGGGCGACCTCGACGGGTCGTTCGGGGGCAGCGGCTACCTGACCAACGATTTCTTCGGCAGCAACGAGCAAGTCTACGCGGTCGCGCCGATGCGCGACGGGCGTTTCGTCGCCGTGGGCAAGGTCGTCGGCGCGAACGCGCACGCGACCGGCAGCAGCGAGAACATGGCGATCGCACGCTATCTGCCCAACGGTACGCTCGATTCCAGTTTCGGCAGCGGTGGCCTCGTGCAGATCGATGTCGACAGTGCCTCGGACGAGGCGCGCACCGTGCGCGTGATGGCCGACAACGGCGTCCTGGTCGCGGGCAGCCTGTCGACTTCCTCGCACGCCGATTTCGGCGTCGTCAAGCTGCGCGCCGACGGTTCGCTCGACACCACGTTCGGCGAAACCGACATCGGCTCGACGCGCAAGGGTTACGTGCGCCTGGACATCGCCGGCGTGAATTTCCACGACAACGGCTACGCGATGGCGGTGCAGAAAGACGGCCGCATCGTCGTCGCGGGCACCACGCCCGTGTTCCACGACGGCTTCAACTACAGCCAGGTCGCGCTGGCGCGCTTCACCGCCGACGGCCAGATCGACACCACCTTCGGCGACGGCGACGGCGTCGTCATCCTCGATCCGTTCTTCGGCGCCGCGGGCGACGTGCTCGCCACGATCGCACTCGACCAAGCAGGAAATCCGGGTGCGGATGGCCGCATCGTCGTCGGCGGCTACACCTTCGGCCGCAACTGCGCCTTCCTCGCGCGCGTTGCCGCGAACGGCAGCGTCGACACCACGTTCGGCAGCGGCGGCCGCGTGATCCTCGCCGACGCCAACACGGGCGGCGTGCGCACCGGCATGTCGCTGCTGTATTCGGCGCGCATCGCGGCCGACGGCAAGATCGTCGCGCTCGGCCAGGGCGGCGACCGCGGCATGACGGTCATGCGCTTCAGCGCGAACGGCGTGCTCGATACCTCGTTCGGCAACAACGGGCGCTCGACGATCAAGATCAGCGGCCCCGCGACCTACGACACGCCGGCCGCGCTCGCGCTGCAGGGCAACGGCAAGCTCGTCGCCGCGGGTTTCACCACGAGCAGCGCGACCGGCTCGCCGCACGAGGATTTCTTCGTCGGCCGGTGGCTCGCCAACGGCGCGATCGACACCGGCTTCGGCGACGGCGGCTCCAAAGCCGTGCAGGTCTCCACGCTCGACGATGGCGCCTACGCGGTCGCGATCGAACCGTCCGGAAACATCCTTGCCGGCGGCTCCGCCCTGCGGCCGGGCGCGACCCAGCCCGACTTCGCCCTGCTGCGCCTGATCGGCGATCCGGATCGCATCTTCTACGACGGTTTCGACGGCGGCTTCTGACCCTGTTTTTCCCCACGCCATCCCGATCCGGGCGACCCCAGCATCCGGGCCACCGGGATGGCGTTTTTTTTCGCCAAACAGCGTTATTCCCGGCGAGATGGGTGTGAAGCAGTTCCGGGTACCGACGCGGAACAAGTCCGAACCGGACGCAAAACGCACCTGCTAGACTGCCGCACGTCGTCGCAGCGATGTGGCGGAGCCGGGAAGCGCCGCATCAACCAGCGCCGAAATGTCGCTGCCGGATGGGCATCGGGATTCAATCAATCGGAGTGGGGAGAGATCAGATGAAGAAGTCGTACCTTGCTGTCGCGCTGGCCGTGGCTGGTTTCGCCGCGAGCACCTGCGCATTCGCCGAAAAGCCGTCGATCGGCGTGGCCGAGTTCAAGAACGAATCGTCTGCCGGCTGGTGGCGCGGCGGCGTGGGCTGGGAACTGTCGGGCATGCTGTCCAACGAACTGTCGAGCAGCGGGCATTTCCGCGTCGTCGAGCGCAACAAGCTCGAAAAAGTCCTCGAAGAACAAAACCTCGCCGCGTCGGGCCGCGTGCGCCAGGGCACGGGCGCGAAGATGGGCCAGGTCACCGGCGCCGACTACCTCGTTTTCGGCACGGTCACCAGCTACGAAGAAAACACCGCGAGCACCGGCGGCGGCCTGAGCTTCCGCGGCATTTCGCTCGGCGGCAAGAAGAGCGAGGCCTACATCCGCGTCGATGTGCGCGTGGTCAACTCGTCGACCGGCGACATCGAATTCTCGCGCGCGATTGAAGGCCGCAGCTCGGGCGGCGGCATGAGCGTCGGCCTGTATCGCGGCGGTTTCGGCGGCAATCTCGGCCACGAGGAAAATACGCCGGCCGGCAAGGCGATCGGCGCCGCGCTCGTCGAGATCAGCGAATATCTCGACTGCAAGATGGTCGTGCGCGGCAGCTGCGAGTCCGAATTCGACGCCAAGGAACAGAAGCGTCGCTCCGGCGACAAGAAGGCGCTCAAGCTCGACTGACGCGGCGTTCAATGCACAAAAAACGGCGGGATTTCCCGCCGTTTTTTTTTTGGGGTTTTCAGCGCTGGAGAAACCCCGCGTGCCCGACGATTTCAGGAGCGTCGTGGCGCGAGGCCGGAATCATTCAGCGCGGTCGCGGACCGCGATTGTTGCGGCCACGGTTGTTGCCCGGCGCAGAGCTGCCCGGCGCACGATTGCCGGAACCGCGGTTGCCGGGGCCACGATTGCCTGGCGCGCGATTGCCGCGGTTGTCGTCGTGGATCGAATTGCCCGGCGAGCCGCCATAGGGCGTGCGCTGTCCCGGCGTCGCATCGCGGCGTGAATTGCCGTATGCGTTGCCGCGCGGCTGCGGGTTCGGCACGGCGCGGTTGCCGTGACGGTCGTCGCGCTGGCGCGCCTGGAACTGGCCGTCCTGGAACGTGACTTCCGCACCGGGCTGGATGCCGCGACGCTTGCGGCCGGGCTGTCCGGCCGATTCCGGGAACCAGCTGCGCAGCACGGCGGGGCTCAGTCCCGGTTCGGCGGCAAACGGACGTTGCTGCTGCGCATTGCGATCCTGACGCGGGCCGCCCTGGCGCTGGCCCTGGCCTTGTCCGCCTTGGCGCTTCGGCCCGCGCTGACCGGCGGGTGCGCCGCGATCCTGCCACGGCGCCTGCGAGCGATTCTTCTGCGGGCCGTTGCCGCCGCCCTTGCGCGGATTGTTGCCGCGCGGCTTGCGTGCCTTGTTGCCCGGCGCGCGCCACGCGTCGTCGCGCGCGCTGCTGCGATCGAAGGCCGCGAATTCGCGTGCTTCCTCGCCGCGCGTGCCCGTCCAGGCCTGCTGACCGGTCGAGGGACGGAATTCCGCGGGCGCGGCACGGCGCTGGCCGATGACCGGCGCCAGCGTCAGGCGCGGCTCCGGCTTCGGGATGCCGCTGCGTTCGCGCAACTGCGTGACCTGCGCGGCATCGAGCTCCGTCGACTGGCCGCGCAGCAAACCGCGCGGGAGTTCGACCGTGCCGTAGCGGATGCGCTTGAGACGGCTGACCATGAGGCCTTGCGATTCCCACATGCGGCGCACTTCGCGGTTGCGGCCTTCGCGGATGACGACGCGGAACCACGAATGGCTCGCGCCGCGGCTGATCACGCCGATGTCGTCGAAATGCGCGGGGCCGTCTTCGAGTTCGACGCCGCTGCGCAGGCGTTCGATGACTTCGTCGGGCACCTCGCCGTGGACGCGGCAGATGTATTCGCGTTCGATTTCCGAGCGCGGATGCATGAGCGCGTTGGCAAGTTCGCCGTCGGTGGTGAGCAGGAGCAGGCCGGTCGTGTTGATGTCGAGGCGGCCGACCGCGATCCAGCGCGCGCCCTTGATCTGCGGCAACTGCTCGAACACGGTGGCGCGGCCTTCCGGATCCTCGCGCGTGGCGACGACGCCGTCGGGCTTGTTGTAGAGCAGCACCTGCGCGTGTTCGGCGTTGTCGGCGACGACGACGAAACGCTTGCCGTCCATCTCGACGCGGTCGCCGGTGCGCACGCTCTGGCCAATCGTCGCGGCGGCGCCGTTGAGTTGGACGTCGCCGGCTTCGATGCGCGTTTCGAGCATGCGCCGCGAACCGAGTCCGGCGTTGGCGAGCACCTTGTGCAGGCGCTCCTCGACGGCCGGAGCATCGTTGTCTCGCTTGAGTTTGAGGATGGAACGGTTGGGTGTGGTCATGCGGTGGTTTCCGGGGCGTTGCCGGCGTCCGCGTCTTCGCGCGGCGCTTCGTGTTCGGAGGCGCCGGCGATCTCGCCGGCGTCGTGGGATTCGTGGGTTTCCTGCGTGGCGGCGAGGCGGTTTTCGCCGGCCGCTTCGTTCGATGCGGCTTCTTCCGGCGTAGCGTCATCCGCGGCGGATTCGGCATCGTCCTCGTCGGCGGCGATCGGCGCGGTCGCGATCGGCAGGCCGTTGTCGAAGGCGAACTGCTGCTCGATTTCCTCGAGGTCGTGGATCTCGCTGAGCGCCGGCAGTTCGTCGAGCGACTTCAGGTTGAAGTAATCGAGGAACTGGCGCGTCGTGCCGAGCAGGGCGGGCTTGCCGGGCAGGTCGCGATGGCCGACGACGCGCACCCAGTCGCGATCCTCGAGCGTGCGCACGATGTGCGAGGAGACGGCGACGCCGCGGATCGATTCGATCTCGGCGCGCGTGATCGGCTGGCGGTAGGCGATGAGCGCGAGCGTCTCGAGCAGGGCGCGCGAGTAGCGCGACGGCTTCTCCGCCCAGAGCTTGCCGACGAAGGCTTGCACGTCCTGGCGCACCTGGTAGCGGAAACCGGAAGCGACTTCGACGAGTTCGACGCCGCGTTCGGCGCAGTCTTCCTGCAGCGATTCGATCGCCTTGGCCAGCGTTTCCGGCGGCAGCATCTCGAATTCGTCGAACAGCGCCGACAGCTGCGGCAGCGTCAGCGGGTGCGAGGCTGCGAGCAGGGCTGCCTCGACGATGCGTTTGATTTGGGTTTGTTCCATCGAATGTGTGGGCTTGGAAGGGTGCGGCGCGCGGCCGCTTTCGTGATGGCGGTCAGGCGGACAGGCTGGCGTCGTCGTTCGCCGCGTCGGCGGTTTCTTCGCTTTCCACCGCGCCTTCCGCCGTGGCCAGCGATTTGACGTAGATCGGCGCGAGCGAAACTTCCTGCACGATCTCGACGAGCATTTCCTTGGCGAGCTCCAGCATCGCCAGGAAGGTGACGACGACGCCGAGGCGGCCTTCGCTCGCGTCGAACAGGCTCTCGAAGCGGTGGAAGCTGCCGTCGCCGAGCGCGGCGAGCACGTCGCTCATGCGGCTGCGCACGTTGAGCGTCTCGCGGCGGATCGCATGGTGGCCGTGCAGTTCGGCGCGCTTCATGACGTCCTTGAGCGCGAGCAGCATTTCGCGCAGGTCGACCGGCGGCGGCAGGCGCACGACGTTGCGGTCGTCGACGACGACGTGCGCCAGCGCGAAATCGCGCTCCTGGCGCGGCAGCGCGTCGATGTCCTCGGCGGCTTTCTTGAAACGTTCGTATTCCTGCAGGCGGCGCACGAGTTCGGCGCGCGGGTCGACTTCGGCGCCTTCCTCGGCCGGCGGCCGAGGCAGCAGCAGGCGCGACTTGATCTCGGCGAGGATCGCGGCCATGACCAGGTATTCGGCCGCGAGTTCGAGCTTCATCTCGCGCATCATCTCGATGTAGTCGACGTATTGCCGCGTGATTTCGGCGATCGGGATATCGAGGATGTCGAGGTTCTGGCGGCGGATCAGGTAGAGCAGCAGGTCGAGCGGGCCCTCGAACGCCTCGAGGATGACTTCGAGCGCGTCCGGCGGGATGTACAAATCCTGCGGAATCTCGAGCACGGGCTGGCCGCGCACGAGTGCGAGCGGGATTTCCTGTTGTTGCGGCGGCGTCGCGAACGACGAGGCGGCTGGCTCGGTGGACGGTTGGACGGTCTGGTTCATGCTCGTCCCATGACGCCCGGCGCCTCACGACGCGGGTCAACACCGGTGATGGCCGGTTGCGGCATCGCGGCGCCGATTCGAAGCCCGGCGCGGGCGTCCACAACGACTGACGAACCGGGTCGGAAAACCCGGCGACAAAAACAATTCATCAAGACGGGATCGGTTTCTGGAGCGAGAGCCATCGCCGCAAACGATGGGTCCGACCGATCAGTACGCGCGTAGCGTAAGCGCAAACGCGCGCCGGCGCAATCTTTGGCGCGCGTCAAAGATCGTCGCGGGCCGCGGCGGAGCGTGCGGCGCATCGGTTAACATGATCGGCCGCCAAGGAAGATTCTCCATGCTCTACGCCATCGTCGGCACCGATGTGCCGGACTCGCTCGCCAAACGCGCCGCGGCTCGGCCCGCGCATCTCGCGCGCCTGGAAGCCTTGCGCGACGAAGGCCGGCTGGTGCTCGCCGGCCCGTTTCCGGCGATCGATGCGAACGATCCCGGTCCGGCCGGTTTCAGCGGCAGCCTCATCGTCGCCGAGTTCGCCGATCTCGGCGCCGCGCAGGCCTGGGCGGACGCCGATCCGTACATCGAAGCCGGCGTCTACGCGAGCGTAAGCGTGCGCCCGTTCCGGCGCGTGCTGCCGTGAGCGAGGCGCGCGTCGCCGCGATCCGCGAGCGCCTCGCCGTGCTTGCGCCGCTCGAGCTCGATGTCGAGGACGAAAGCCATCGCCACGTCGGCCATGCCGGCGCGCGCGACGGCCGCGGCCATTTCCGCGTGCGCATCGTCAGCACGGCGTTCGACGGACTCGCGCCGCTGGCGCGCCATCGCGCCGTCTACGCGGCGCTCGGCGAGATGATGCAGACCGACATCCACGCGCTCGCGATCGACGCGCGCGCGCCGGGCGAAGGTTGAGACAAACGACAGATAGGCCGGGCGAATCGCGCCCGCGCCCCGAGGACACCGCTGCATGCGTCTGACTACGATCAAACTGGCCGGCTTCAAGTCCTTCGTCGATCCGACGGTGCTGCACTTGCCGACGAACATGACCGGCGTGGTCGGGCCGAACGGCTGCGGCAAGTCCAACATCATCGACGCGATCCGCTGGGTCATGGGCGAAAGCGCGGCGAGCCGCTTGCGCGGCGACGCGCTCACCGACGTGATCTTCTCCGGTTCGACCGGACGCAAGCCGGTCGGCAGCGCGATGGTCGAACTGCTGTTCGACAACTCCGACGGCGCGATCGCGGGCGAGTACGCGAGCTACAACGAAATTTCGGTCAAGCGCATCGTCAGCCGCGACGGCCAGTCGCAGTATTTCCTCAACGGCGTGCGCTGCCGCCGCCGCGACATCACCGACATCTTCCTCGGCACCGGCCTGGGCCCGCGCAGCTACTCGATCATCGAACAGGGCATGATTTCCGAGATCGTCGAGGCCGACCCGGAACAACTGCGCAACCATCTCGAAGAAGCCGCCGGCATTTCCAAGTACAAGGAACGCCGCAAGGAAACCGAGAGCCGCATCAAGGCGACGCGCGAGAATCTCGACCGCGTGCGCGACGTGCGCGACGAAGTCGACAAGCAGCTCGAACATCTCAATCGCCAGGCGCGCACCGCCGAGCGCTGGCAGAAACTCAAGGCCGAGCAGAAGCAGAAGGAAGCCGAGGTCAAGGCGCTGCAATTGCGCGCCGCGCAGTCCGAACTCGACGGCCATTCCAGCGCGCTGCGCAAGGCCGAGCTCGCGATCGAGGAACGCCTCGCCGAGCAACGCCATACCGAACTCGCGCTCGAACAGGGCCGCGAGAAACATGCCGCCGTCGCCGAACACGTCAATGCGGTGCAGGCCGAGGTCTACCAGGTCGGCGCCGAAATCGCGCGCATCGAGCAGCAGATCCAGCACCGCAAGCAGCTCGGCGAACAGCTCGAACGCGCGCGCGTCGAAACCGAGCGCGCGCATGCCGAACTCGCCGAACACATCGCCGCCGATCGCCAACGCCACGAGGAAGCGGCGACGCATCTCGCCGAAGCCGAGCCGCGTCTGGAAACCTTGCGCGACGCCGACGAAGCCGCCACGGAAGCGCTGCGCACGGCCGAATCGAAGCTCGCCGAATGGCAATCGCAATGGGACGCGCATACGCAGTCGACGTCGGTAGCGGGGCAGGCGGCCGAGGTCGAGCGCACGCGCCTGGACTACCTCGACAAGCAGACGCTCGCCGCCGACCAGCGTCGCAACGCGCTCGAAGCGGAACGTTCGGCCGCAAACCTCGACGAACTCGCCCAAGCGCTGGACAAGCTCGACGAAGAACACATGACGTTGCGCGAGCACGTCGAACAGCACACTGCGGCGCTCGACGAACGCCGTCGCGCCGCGGAAGCAGCGCTCGAAGCCGAACGCGCGGCGCAAACCGCACTGTCATCCAAACGCAGCGAACTCGAAAACCTGCGCGGCCGGCTCGGTTCGCTCGAAGCCTTGCAGCACGCCGCGCTCGGCGAAGGCGGTGCGGCGAAGGCATGGCTGGATTCGCTCGGTCTCGGCCAGGCGCGTCGCCTCGGCGAAACCTTGCAGGTCGACGCGGGCTGGGAACGCGCGGTCGAAACCGTGCTCGACGGCTGGCTCGACGCCGTGCTGCTCGACGCGCCGCACGCGCATGCCGGCGATTTCGCATCGCTCGAATCCGCCGACGTCGTGCTCATGGCCGAAGGCGCGGATTTCGACGCGCCAGCCGGCTCGCTCGCGCAGCACGTGCGCGGCCCCGCGGCGGCACGCGCGCTGCTCGCGCGCGTACGCACGAGCGACTCGCTCGACGCGGCGCGTTCGCACGCCGCCACTCTCGCGCCGGGCGAATCGATCGTCACGCGCGACGGCGAATGGTTCGGCTTCGGCTTCGCGCGCGTGCAGCGCGGCGCGGGCGCGCAGGTGGGCGTGCTCGCGCGCGAGCGCGAGATCCGCGAGGCGACCGCGCGCCTGCAAGCGCTCGAAAACGAAATCGATCTGCACGGTGAAGCGCTCGAAACCGGCAAGCAGCAGCGCCTCGACGCCGACCATGCACGCGAGGAAGCGCAGCGCGATCTCTACACCGCGCATCGCCGCCTCGCCGAAGTCTCAGGCCAGTTGCAAAGCCATCGCGGCCGCATGGACAGCGCGAACGAGCGTCTCGCGCGTGTCGCGCAAGAGTTGGAGGAGGTCGTCACCAAGCTTGACGCCGACGGCGAGCAGGCACGCGAATCGCGCAAGCGGCTGGAAAGCGCGATCGAACACATGAGCGACCTCGAGCGCCGCCGCCACGAACTCGACGGCGAACGCCGCAAGCTGCTCGAGGCGCGCGAGGAAGCGCGCATGAACGCGCGCGAAGCGCACGATTCGGCACACCAGCTCGCGCTGTCGATCGAGTCGCGGCGCACCACGGTCGGCGCGCTCGAACAATCGTTGTCGCGCATGCAGGGCCAGTTCGCGCAGCTCGATTCGCGCCGCACGGAAATCGCCGCGCAACTCGAATCTTCGAACGATCCGCTCGCCGGGCTCGAAGACGAACGCCAGCTGCATCTCAACCAGCGTCTCGTCGTCGACAAGCGCATGGTCGAGGCGCGTCAGGCCATGCAGGAACACGACGCCGAACTGCGCCGCCTCGAACAGGCACGCCACGGCTTCGAGCAGGGCCTGACCGAACAGCGCGAACGTGTCGCGCAATTGCGCCTGCGCGAGCAGGAACACCGCTTGCGCGCACAGACCTTTGCCGAGGCGATCGTCGAGGCGGGCTTCGAGTTCGAAGCCTTGATCGCGACGCTGCCCGAGGAAGCCGATTCCGGCCGTTGGCAGGGCGACCTCGCCGATCTCGACCAGAAGATCCGCCGCCTCGAGCCGGTCAACCTCGCCGCGATCAGCGAGTACGAGGAACAATCTCAACGCAAGACGTATCTCGACTCGCAACTGGGCGATCTCGCCGAGGCGCTGGAAACGCTCGAAGGCGCGATCAAGAAGATCGACAAGGAAACGCGCGCGCGTTTCAAGGAAACCTTCGATCGCGTCAACGCGGGCGTGCAGGAATTGTTCCCGCGCCTGTTCGGCGGCGGACATGCGTATCTCGAACTCACTGGAGACGATCTGCTGTCGACCGGCGTGTCGATCATGGCGCGGCCGCCGGGCAAGCGCGTGACGTCGATTTCGCTGCTCTCCGGCGGCGAGAAGGCGATGACCGCGGTCGCGCTCGTGTTCTCGATCTTCCGCCTCAATCCCGCGCCGTTCTGCCTGCTCGACGAAGTCGACGCGCCGCTCGACGAAGCCAACGTCGGCCGCTTCTCGGCGATGGTGTCGGAGATGAGCGCGCACGTGCAGTTCATCTTCGTCAGTCACAACAAGGGCACGATGGAAGCCGCCAAGCAGCTCTGCGGCGTGACCATGCGCGAGCCTGGCGTGTCGCGCATCGTGCAAGTGGATCTGGAAGAAGCGGCTAAACTGGCCGGAGCGGCCTGAACCGCGGTCACGGAGTCATCGACATGGGTTGGAATCCGGCAATCGGCGTCCCGCTGTTCCTCGCGGGCATCGTCGTGCTCGTACTCATCTACGTGTTCGGCCGTCCGAAACGGCCAGAGCAGGGCGAGCGCCGCGCGCAGCGTCCGGTCGAGCGCGATGGCGCACGCATCGAGCCGACGTTCGGCGACACGTTTGCCGCCACCGGCGACGACCTGTCCGCCGAACCCGCGCAAGCCGAATTCAACATGCCGCTGGCCGGTGACGACGCACCGCTCATCGACGCGCGCACGCCGCAGTTGCGCTCGACGGTTGGCTCGCGACCGGATCGGCCGATCGAACGCATCGTCACGCTGTTCGTCGCGGCGCGTGCGGGCGACGAGCTGCGCGGTTCCGACATCGTCGTCGCCGCGGAGAAGGCCGGGCTCGAATTCGGCGACATGGGCATCTTCCATCGCCTCGTGCTGGGCAAGAAGGTCGACGGCCCGGTGTTCAGCATGGCCAACATGGTCAAGCCCGGCAATTTCGACATGGCGCGGCTCGACGAGACGACCACGCCCGGCGTCACGCTGTTCATGACACTGCCCGGCCCGCTGCCCGCGCTCGACGCGTGGGAAATGCTGCTGCCGACCGCGCAGCGCCTGGCCGAGCTGCTCGACGCGCAAGTCCTCGACGAAGGCCGCAACGCGCTCGGCCGCCAGCGCATCGCGCACGTGCGCGACGAGCTGCGCGCCTGGGATCGCGAACAGGAACGCGCGCAAATCCGGCCGTATCGCTGAGCCGGTCGGCATGGCGAGGATGCGCGCCGGATCTGGCAAGTCGCGCGGTGATGCGCGAGCCGAACCGCGCCCACGCTCCGGCTACGACGATGCGCTGTCGCTGCTGAGCCGGCGCGAGCATTCAAAGCGCGAACTCGGTGCCAAACTCGCACGTCGCGGCCACTCGGCCGAAGAATCCGACGACGCCATCGAGCGCCTGCGCGAACAGCACTACCAGAGCGACGAGCGCTTCGCGGCGAGCGTCGCGCGGCATCGTGCGGGGCAGGGCTACGGCCCGATGCGCATCCGCGCCGAGCTGAAATCGCACGGATTGGCCGACGCGGCGATCGGCGAAGCGATCGCCGCGCTCGACGCCGACTGGGTCGCCAGCGCTGCCGCGCAACTGCGTCGCCACGGCCACGCCAAAGCCGCCAATGCCGCCGCCGCACGCGCGAAGGACGCCGCATTTCTCTTGCGCCGCGGCTTCGATGCGGCGACAGTACGCGCCGTCACGCGCGCCGAAACCAGCGATCCGGACGGGGATATCGGTTGATCCCTCGACTTCCGGGCCGCACCTTCGTCGTGCCCGTCTTTCGCCTATCCGATTCCCACTCGATTCCGCCGCATGAAAACTTCCGAAATCCGTTCCGCGTTCCTTGAGTTCTTCCGCTCGAAAGGCCACACGATCGTGCCGTCGAGTTCGCTGGTGCCGTCGAACGATCCGACGCTGCTGTTCACGAACTCCGGCATGGTGCAATTCAAGAACGTGTTCCTCGGCAGCGAGAAGCTCAAGTTCGTGCGCGCGGCGGACGTGCAGCGCTGCCTGCGCGCGGGCGGCAAGCACAACGACCTCGATTCGGTCGGCTACACCGCGCGCCACCACACGTTCTTCGAAATGCTCGGCAACTGGTCGTTCGGCGACTACTTCAAGCGCGAAGCAATCCAGTGGGCCTGGGAATTCCTGACCGGCGTGCTCAAGCTCGACAAGGAGCGCCTCTGGGTCACGGTTTACCACACCGACGACGAAGCGTTCGACATCTGGAACAAGGATATCGGTGTGCCCGCCGCGCGCATCGTGCGCATCGGCGACAACAAGGGCGCGCCGTTCGCGTCGGACAATTTCTGGCAGATGGCCGACACCGGCCCGTGCGGGCCCTGCACGGAAATCTTCTACGACCACGGCGCCGACATCGCCGGCGGCCCGCCTGGATCGCCGGACGAGGACGGCGACCGCTACATCGAAATCTGGAATCTCGTCTTCATGCAGTTCGACCGTGCCGCCGACGGCACGTTGTCGAAATTGCCGGCGCCATGCGTCGATACGGGCATGGGCCTCGAACGCCTCGCGGCCGTGCTGCAGCACGTGCATTCGAACTACGAGATCGACCTGTTCCAGCGGCTCATCCAGGAAGCCGCGCGTCTCACGAACACGAGCGATCTCGAAAACAAATCGTTGCGCGTGATCGCCGACCACATCCGTGCGTGTTCGTTCCTCATCGTCGACGGTGTGCTGCCGTCGAACGAAGGCCGCGGCTACGTGCTCCGCCGCATCATCCGCCGCGCGCTGCGTCATGGCTACAAGCTGGGCCAGACCAAGCCGTTCTTCCACAAACTTGTGGCTGATCTCGACCAGCAGATGGGCGAGGCCTACCCCGAGCTGCGCGCCGCGAAAGACCGCGTCGCCGAGGCGCTGAAAACCGAGGAAGAACGCTTCGGCGAAACGCTGACACACGGCATGGCGATTCT
>JAKPAN010000006.1 GCA_029779475.1 Pseudomonadota bacterium | reverse complement strand
CGAATACTAAGACCTGCAGGCTGCGGCGTCCTTGACTTGCTCGCATATTTGCGCGTAAATCGCGCATGTCGGAACACTAATCGCGCAAATCCGGAGCCTGCATGGGAACCGCCAATACCGAACTCAACCGTCGAGACTGGATCGCCGGCCTCGACAAAGGCCTGCGCATCATCGAGGCCTTCAATGATACGCATCCACGCCTTTCGGCTTCAACCGCGGCGCGACGCACCGGCATCACCCGCACGGCGACGCGCCGTTACCTGCGCACGCTCGAGGACCTGGGCTATCTTGAAAGCGACGGAAAGATGTTCTGGCTGACGCCGCGCGTACTGCGTCTCGGTTGGTCGTACTTCGATTCGGCAAAATTGCCGCGCGCGGTTCAGCCCTATCTGCAGCGAATCAGCGTCGTTCTCGGGGGTGCAACATATTTTGCCGTACTTGACGAAGACGATGTGGTCTTTGTCGCCCGCGATGGCTCGAATCTCGTTCAGAACGTCGGCTTCGTCCTCGGCGCGCGCGTTCCTGCCAACCTCTCGGCGGCGGGCATTGCGATGCTTTCTAGCCGCACGCCCGAGGAAGTCGATCGCTGGCTCGCCGGCCGCAAGTTCGCGCCCTATACGCCTTATACGGCGACGACCGAGGACGCCGTGCGCGCCCACATCGACGCCGCGCGCAGGCAGGGGTACGCACTCGTCGAGCAGCAGCTGACGCAACGCGTGCGCGGCATCGCGGTCCTCATCCATACGCGCAGCGGCGATCTTGCGGGCTCGATCAGCGTCAGCCTGCCGATGGGCAACGAGACGGCCGAAAGCGCCGTCGCGCGCGCCATGCCGCTGCTGCGCGAAGCCGAATACGCGCTGCTCGCGGCGTTCTGAGGGCGGACAAGGCCGTTAACGTCCACCGCAAAGGCGCAAAGACAACGCAAAGGAAGCTTTCTTTGCGAAACCTTTCATTTTTCTTCGCGCCTTTGCGGTGGACGTTGACAGCAGCGGTCGCTATGCCGCCGTCTGGATCACGCCTCCGGTCCTTGCCGCTTCGACGACGGCCTCAGTGACGCGCAGGTTCTGCAGGCCGTCGCGCGCCGAAACGAGCGGCTCGGCTTCGCCGCGAATGACGGCGGCAAAATGCGCGATCTGTTCGGCGAGCGGGTCCTTGCGCTCGACCGCGAGCGTCTCGCAGACGAAAGGCTTATACCACGAACGATCCTTCTCTTCGCGGTAATACTTGAGCCGCATCGTCGGCACCGCGAGCGAGCCTTTGTTGCCGATGATCGTGTAGCAGTCCTCATCCGGATAAGTCGAGTACTGGGCGTTTTCCTGCGAGGTC
>JAKPAN010000002.1 GCA_029779475.1 Pseudomonadota bacterium | reverse complement strand
GGTCGGCGCGTACCAGCAGGTCGAGAAGAAGATCGGCGATCCGACCGACGCGAAAAACCTCATGGGCCCGCTCAACAGCCGCGACGCGGTGAACGCGTATCTCGGCGCGATCGAGAGGGCGAAGGCCAGCGGCGGCAAGGTCGAGACTGGCGGCGCCGCGATCGAGGGCAAGGGCAACTTCGTGCTGCCGACGATCGTCACGGGCCTCAAGAATTCCGACGAAGTCGTGCAGACCGAAACCTTCGCACCAATCCTCTACGTGATGAAGTTCAAGTCGCTCGACGAGGCGATCGCGCAGCAGAACGCGGTGCCGCAGGGCCTGTCGTCGTCGATCTTCACGCAAAACCTGAAGGCGGCCGAAGCCTTCCTCGGCGCGGCCGGCAGCGACTGCGGCATCGCCAACGTCAACATCGGCACCAGCGGCGCCGAGATCGGCGGCGCGTTCGGCGGCGAGAAGGAAACCGGCGGCGGCCGCGAATCCGGCTCCGACGCGTGGCGCGCCTATATGCGCCGCCAGACCAACACGATCAACTATTCGGATGCGTTGCCGCTGGCGCAGGGGATCAAGTTCGAGTTTTGATCTTCGTGGAAACCGCATCGTCGCAATGGGCGGCGATGCGGAATGTGGCCTAACGCTCGCCTATGCGTCGCACCTGCATTTGGTTACGCTAGCGCTTCTTTCAAACGATCGTTCGAGGCCTGCATGTTCCCGCGCCGACTCGTCCTTTTCGCCCTTCTTTCCGCCACGCTCTCGGCCTGCGGCAGCGGCCCGACACGCAAGGTGCATCCGTCGACGGCGAGCATCCAGCAGATTGCCGTGCAGCCCGACGGCCACTGGCGCGTCACGTTGCGCATCCAGAACTACAGCACGTTCGCGATGCACTACGCCGGCTTCGACGCCGCGCTCACCGTCAACGGCACGGATGCGGGACAACTGAAGTTCGTGCCCGACATCGACGTCGTCGCCAGCAACAGCGATGTCGTCGAAACCTCGCTCGCGCCCGCGGCCGGCATCCAGCTGGGCGGCGACGTCGCCTACACGCTCAAGGGCACGATCCGCACGACCGACCCCGACAACGATTTCAAATTCAGCGCGTCGAGCCACTTGTCGCCGACGCCAGGCCTCTCCGGCATCTGGCGCTGAAGCGTCGAATCGTCCGCACTTATCCGCGCTGCCGCGGCGGCGCATCGCGCAGGAATCCGCCATGAACCGCTATACCGCACCGCTCGCCGACCTGCGCTTCGCGCTCCACGATGTCCTCGATGTCGACGCGCTGTACGCGCGCCTGCCCGGTTGCGAAACCGCGACCGGCGAAGTCATCGACGCGGTGCTCGAGGAGGCCGCGAAATTCGCCGAACAGGTACTCGCTCCAATCAACCAGAGCGGCGACGCCGAAGGATGCGCGTTCGACGCGGCGACGCACAGCGTGCGCACGCCGAAGGGTTTCAAGGAAGCGTTCGCGCGCTACGTCGAAGGCGGCTGGATCGGCCTCACCGCCGACGAGCAATTCGGCGGACAAGGCCTGCCGGAAACGCTCGGTGCCGCACTCAAGGAAATGATCGACGCGGCCAACCTGTCATGGGGCAACTACCCGATGCTCTCGCACGGCGCGGCGTCCGCGCTGGAACACCACGGCGAGGACTGGCAGCGCGAAGTGTTCCTCAAACCGCTCGTGTCCGGGCAGTGGACCGGCACGATGTGCCTGACCGAACCGCATTGCGGCACCGACCTCGGCTTGCTCAAGACGCGCGCGGAGCCGAACGCGGACGGCAGCTTCAACGTCAGCGGCACGAAGATCTTCATCACCGCCGGCGAGCACGATTTCGTCGACAACATCCTGCACCTCGTGCTCGCGCGCCTGCCCGACGCGCCCGCGGGCGTGAAAGGCATCTCGCTGTTCCTCGTGCCGAAATTCAAGGTCGGCAAGGACGGCAAACCCGGCGAACGCAATGCCGCAATGTGCGGCTCGATCGAACACAAGATGGGCATCCACGGCTCGGTCACTTGCGTCATGAACTTCGACGGCGCACAAGGCTGGCTGATCGGCGAGCCGAACAAGGGACTCGCCGCGATGTTCACGATGATGAATACCGCGCGCCTCGCCGTCGGCCTGCAAGGCTTGGGACTGACCGAACGCGCGTACCAGAACGCGCTCGCCTATGCCCGCGAGCGTCTGCAGATGCGTTCGCTGTCCGGCGCGAAATTCCCGGATAAACCCGCCGACCCGATCCTCGTGCATTCCGACGTGCGCCGCATGCTGCTCACGCAGAAGGCATTCGCCGAAGGCGGTCGCCTGCTCGGGTTGTACGCCTACACGCAGGAAGACATCCGCAAGCATTCCGCCGATGCCGCAGAGCGCGAACGCGCCGAAGCGCTCGTCTCGTTCCTCACGCCGATCGTCAAGGGACTGCTCACCGAAGCCGGCATCGAATGCACCTACGACGCGATCCAGATCTTCGGCGGCCACGGCTTCATCGCCGAGAACGGCATGGAGCAGTACGCGCGCGACGCGCGCATCACGACGCTGTACGAAGGCACCACGCAGATCCAGGCCAACGATCTGCTCGGCCGCAAGATCATGCAACTCAAGGGCGCGGGGCTGAAGCATTTCCTCGCGGAAATCGGTGCGTTCTGCGCGCAGCATGCGAATGACGCGAGCCTCGCCGAATTCGTCGGCCCGCTCGGCGCCGCCGCGAAGGAATGGGGCGCGCTCACGCAGGAGATCGGCGCGCGCGCCGCCGCGAACCTCGAAGAAATGAGCGCAGCCGCCTACGACTATCTCTTCTACAGCGGCTACGTTTCGCTCGCCTACTTCTGGGCACGCGCCGTCGCCGCTGCGGATGCGTCCGCGCATGGCGCCGACTTCAAGCAGGCCAAGCGCCTCACCGCACGCTTCTACTTCGCACGCATCCTGCCGCGCACGCAGACCCACCTCGCCGCGATCCGCAGCGGCGCGGCGACCCTGATGGAGATGAGCGACGCGCAGTTCGGTTGATCGCGCCGCACCAAGAGGTTTCCGCACCTCGATCGTCATCCGCCGTCAAGCGCGCTGTCATGATTTTGTTCTATGCTGCGCGCGGCCCGGAGACGGGTGATCCACCGATTCGGATTCGAGAACGGAGGTCACATGCTTGCGGAAGTCCGGCGTTTCGGCGACATCCACAGCACGCGCATGCTGTCGCTCGACGCCAGTGGGCGCATCCTCGACTGGATGAGCTGGCAGGACGCGGCCTGCCTCTACGTGCGCGGCGCGGTCGCGTGGACGCTCGGCGAGCCTTGCCTGACCATCCACGGCGGCCACAACCAGCGCAGCGGGCTGCGCAGCACGCTCGTCCTCCATCCGATCATCGCCAGCACCGGCCATGCGCGCGCACGCGCGGTAGACCCCGCCCCCGCGCTCACGAACGTTGCACTGTTCGCACGCGATCGCATGCTCTGCCTCTACTGCGGCAATCATTTCAGCCGCGGCGAACTCACGCGCGATCACGTCATTCCCGTCTCGAAAGGCGGCCGCGACATCTGGGTCAACGTCGTCACGGCCTGCTGGTCGTGCAACGTCAAGAAAGGCAACCGCACGCCGCAACAGGCCGGCATGCCGCTGCTCGCGATTCCGTACCGCCCGAGTTGGGTCGAACACCTGATCCTGTCCAACCGCAACATCCTCGCCGACCAGATGGAATTCCTGGTCAGTCACCTGCCGCGTGATCGACGACAAAGCTAGTCCTGCGCCAGCATCGGCCGGTTCGCTGCCGATCGCCCGCTTGCGCTTGCTTGCGCAAGTGCTGCGGCATCCGTGCGCCATCCTGCTGTTCGCGCAGCTCGCCGGCCTGCTGCTGTATCCGTTCCTCGAAAACCGCGCAGGCGGCAACACGTTGGTTGGCGCGTTCGGCGTGCTCGTGCTGGTGCTCGCGGTGCGCATGGTGCGACGCGCGTCGGGGCGTTGGTGGTTCGCGAGTGCGGTCGCGTTGCTCGCGCTCGTGCTCGGCGCGCTCGCGGATTTCGCGCACCTTTCGTTCCTGCTGCCGTGGTCGGCCGCCTGCGAGGCGTTCTTCTATTTCTACGCGGCGTACAAGCTGGTCGGCTACATGCTCGCCGACCGCCGCGCGACGACCGACGAACTCTATGCCGCGGGCGCGACGTTCACGTTGCTCGCATGGGCGTTTGCCTACGTGTTCATGGTCTGCCAGTGGGCGCTGCCACACAGTTTCAGCGCGGCGGCGAACGCGGACGCACCGCGCACCTGGACGGAATTGCTGTTCCTGAGCTTCGTGCTGCTGTCGAGCACGGGCATCGGCGACGTCACGCCGCTCGTGCCGTTCGCGCGCGCACTCGCCTGCCTGGAAATCTTCGTCGGCGTCATGTACCTCGCGCTGATCGTGTCGCGGCTGATCGGTTTGACGCTGATCGAACGCGACCGCTAGGGAATCTCCGGCGGCGCCTACCTTCCGGCAATGTCCGTGGACAGCGGCGTTCACGCGTTCGATCGATGAAGAACCACGCTTAACACCCTGATCCGCCTCGAACAAGCCACACCACGGCTTGCCCGTTGCACTGCCGCAGCCGACAATACGAGGTCGTATTCCCCGCTGCCCGAACCATGATCGACCCCGCACGTTATCCGCGCCTGTCCCGCATCGGCTCGCCTGCCGATCTGCGCCAATTTCCCGAGTCCGAACTCGGCGAAATCGCGCGCGAACTGCGCGAATACCTGATCGAATCGGTGGCGACTTCGGGCGGCCATTTCGGCGCCAACCTCGGCGTGATCGAACTCACCGTCGCGCTGCACTGGCTGTACGACACGCCGAATGACCGTCTCGTCTGGGACGTCGGCCACCAGGGTTATCCGCACAAGATCCTGACCGGCCGCCGCGACCGCATCACGACGGTCAAGAAGAAGGACGGCGTCGCACCGTTCCCGAAGCGCGACGAGAGCGAGTACGACACGTTCGGCGTCGGCCATTCGTCCACGTCGATCTCCGCCGCGCTCGGCATGGCGATCGCCGCGCAGCGCAAAGGCGACCATCGCAAGGTCGTCGCCGTGATCGGCGATGGCGCGATGACCGCAGGCATGGCCTTCGAAGCGCTGAACCATGGCGGCGACGTCGAGCCGGACATCCTCGTCGTCCTCAACGACAACCAGATGTCGATCAGCGAGAACGTCGGCGCGCTGACCAAGATGCTCGCGCGCCTCATGGCGAGCCGCACGCTCAACAAGATCCGCGAGCGCGGCAAGAAAATGATGAAGCGCGGCGGCCTGCTCTGGCGCGCGGCCAAGCGCTGGGAAGAACACGCCAAGGGCATGTTCGTGCCGTCGACGCTGTTCGAGGAACTCGGCTTCCACTACACCGGCCCGATCGACGGCCACGACATCCCGCAACTCGTTTCGACATTGCGCACGCTCAAGGAACTCAAGGGCCCGCAGCTGCTGCACGTCGTCACGACCAAGGGCAAGGGCTACGCGCCCGCGGAAGCGCAGCAGATCGAATACCACGCGGTCGGCCCGTTCGATCCGCAGGCGGGCGTCGTCAAGAAAGCCGCGCCGTCAAAGCCGACCTATACCGAAATCTTCGGCGATTGGCTCTGCGACATGGCTGCGACCGACGCGCGCCTTTACGGCATCACGCCGGCAATGCGCGAAGGTTCCGGTTTGGTGCGTTTTTCGCAGGAATTTCCGCAGCGCTACTTCGACGTCGCCATCGCCGAGCAGCACGCGGTCACGCTCGCCGCGGGCATGGCCTGCGAAGGCGCGAAACCTGTCGTCGCGATCTACTCGACCTTCCTGCAACGCGCCTACGACCAGCTCATCCACGACGTCGCGTTGCAAAACCTCGACGTGCTGTTCGCGATCGACCGCGCCGGTGTCGTCGGTCCCGATGGCGCGACGCATGCGGGCAGTTTCGACCTCAGTTACCTGCGCTGCATCCCGAACATGCTCGTGATGGCGCCGTCCGACGAGGACGAATGCCGCAAGATGCTGACCACGGGTTTCCTGCACGACGGCCCGGCCGCGGTGCGTTATCCGCGCGGCAGCGGCACGGGTGCGGCGATCACGAAGGAACTCGTCGCGCTGCCGATCGGCAAGGCGCTGACGCGCCGCCACGGCCGTGGCATCGCCCTGCTCGCCTTCGGCGCGATGGTTGCGCCCGCAGCGAAGGCCGCCGACGCGCTCGACGCGACGCTCGTCGACATGCGATTCGTCAAGCCGCTCGACGAAGCGCTGCTGCGCGAACTCGCCAAATCGCACGCCGCGTTCGTGACGATCGAGGACAACGCGATCATGGGCGGCGCCGGCAGCGCCGTCGCCGAATTCCTGCATGCCGAAGGCATCGCCACGCCGCTGCTGCAACTCGGCCTGTCCGACACCTTCCTCGAACACGCGAGCCGCGAGGAATTGCTCGCGCACGAAGGGCTTGACGCGCCCGGCATCGAAGCGGCCGTGCGCAAACGCTTTGGCGATCTGCTCGTCGTGCCTGCGTTGCGTAACGCCGTGTAGGCTGGCCGCGCATTGCGCGGCCAGCTTGGATATCGCGATCTTCCTGAAATTTTCGGGTCGACCTTCGGCCACCCAGCCTACGCGCGCTCGGCGTAGCCGCCCACAACGCCCTTCGTCGCTACCGCAACCGCGTCATGCGGATGCAGACTTTCGTGGTGCGCGGCGCGGACGTGGAAATCGACGATGCGCGAATCGGCATCGAGTGCACTGCGGATGCGCCGCGCGGCGTCCTCGCAGAACATGAGGTTCTGGCCATTGGCGAGCGCAAAGGCCTGCTCGTCCTCGCGCTTGACTGCGGTTTGCACCGGCGTTTGCAGGGCGCGTTCGACGGCGTCGATCCACGCTTCGATCACGAACGGTGCGTTGTCGGAGAGACGCAAGCGCACGTTCGCCGTGCTGCGCTGGCTGTGCGGCGTGGCAACGATGCCATCGCTGCTTCCGAGCCAGGCGAGGATTTCGGAGCGCTCAAGCTTCGCGCCGGCCGGGAAATCCGTCGAGAAACGTTCCTGGATGAGCTGTCGCGAAAGCGCAGCCGACGCCGGGCATGTGCTCGAATACTGCACATCGAATGAAACTTCCGTCTCGAAACGCTCGCGCGTCATGCGCGCGGCGATTTCGACCGGATACGCGCGCCAGCCGGTGTGCGCGCTGGCGAGCGCGGCGCGGCGCACGAGATGCTCGAAACGGATGCGCACGCTCGCGCGCGTCGACAGTTCCGCATGCGATTCGAGGAAGTCGCGCAGCAGGCGACGCAGGCTCGCGGGCGACAACGGTTCCGCCGAAAGATGCCGATCCAGATGCAGGTACAAGCGCGACATGTGGATGCCGCGTGCGTCGGCCTTGGCGAGATCGACGAAAGCGTCCACGCGCGCGCCCGCACGCTGCGCGTAGCCGTCGTCGCCGGCGACGAGTACGGGCATCTCGATCGCCTGCATGCCGACCGCGTCGAGCGTGCCGGCACGGCTGGCATCGAGTTCCAGCGCGACATCGGGCAATGCGCGCGGCGAATGTTTGGGTGAGGACATGGTTCGCGATGAGCCGAAAAGGAACTGCGTCGCGACGACGAAGCGACGCCGCTGCGCATTTCAAATCAATTTGGGGAGATGATCCGGTCTTTCAAGAATGCCATGGTGGAAGTTCGCATGACCCGAAATCGCGCGTTCCGGCGCCTCCACGAAAGCCGCGCCTGCAAACGCGTCGAAAAACGAGATTCTACGCGCCGCGAGCGCGCCACGCCGACAACGAAACGCGCAACGGCATGCGCCCAAGCAGCGGCGGCAGCGCAGCGAGCGGCTCGTCGGCGCGCATCGACTTTGCGAGCCGCCAGTGATCGGCGCTCAACGTCGCCGCGGCGGGCGCGCCGATGCGCGCAGCGTCGAGCGTCGCTGCCGCGTCGCGCAGAATGCCGAGCCATTCGCGCAGCGCTGCGACCTGCTCCGGCGAAGCCTGCGTGAGTCCGCCGCGCGAGAGGCGATGCCGCGCGAGCAGGTCGAGCGGCAACGGCAGGCGGCCGTCGCGCAATGCGTCGGCGAGCGAGGCCGTCTCGCGCAGCGCGCGCGCGAGGGCGCGGGCACGCGCGAGCGCCGGCGCGTCGAGCAGCGCGAACAACTGCGCTTCGATTTGCGCAAGCGGTTCGTGAAGCACTTCGTAAGCGGCGAACAACGCATCGGCATTCGCCGCAGGTTCCGCATCGCGCTGCGCGAGCGCGCCGCCGACCGCGGCGTACCACGCCGCCAGCGGCACCAGCGGGAAAGACGCGGCCATCGCAATCGTTTGCGTCAGCGGATGACGCGCCTCACCTTTCGCGGCGCGCGCGAATTCCTCGGCCCACCATTGCAGCTTCAGCGTCGCCGGTTCCGCGTCGCGGATGCCGAACGCGGCGTGTTCGAGTTCGTGGACGAGGCAGACGAACGCGCCATGCGCCGCGCGCGTCGCGGGCGCGAGGAACGACAGCGCGACGCCGAGTTCGGGCACCGCCTGCACCCACTTCGCCTCGAAACTCGCGAGCGGCGCATTCGACTCCGTCTCGCTCATGCGTCGAGCCCGAGTACGGCGACGAGATCGCGTGGCGTCGCGACGATGCCGTCGGCGTTCCACGCCTGCGGATCGCCATCGAGATAGCCCCAGCCCGCGACGAGCGTCGCGCTGCCCGCGGCGCGGCCGGACTGCACGTCACGCAGGTCGTCGCCGATCATCACCGCCAGCGCAGGCGCGACGCCGAGCGCGGCGCAGGCGTGCAGCACGGGCGCGGGATCGGGTTTGCGCAACGGCAAGGTGTCGCCAGCGACGAGCACGCGGCTGCCCGCGAAAAAATCCATGCGCTCGAGCAAAGGCTGCGCGAGCCAGCCCGGCTTGTTGGTGACGATGCCCCACGGGATATTGCGCGCGTCGAGCGCGTCGAGCACGTCGCGCATGCCGTCGTAGAGGCGCGTGTGCACAGTCATCGCGACCGAATAGATGTCGAGGAAACGCGGCAGCCACTGGTCGATCATCGCGTCGTCCGCGCCCGGCAGGCCTTTGCGCAACATCGCGCGACCACCGGTGGACACAACGCGGCGCACGGCTTCGGCGTCGGGCAACGGCGCGCCGAGTTCGACGCACAGCGCCTGCACGGCGGCGACGAGATCAGGCGCGGAATCGATGAGCGTGCCGTCGAGATCGAACAGCACTGCATCCGGCTGCGATGGCAAGCTCATGCGGGTTTCGAAGCGCAGACGAGATAGTTCACGGCGACTGCCTTGGTCAGCCACGCACGTCGCGTCAACGGGTTGTAGGCAATGCCGGAAAGGTCATCGAGCATGAGTCCGGTGGCGCGCAGATCGGCGGCGAGTTCGCTCGGCTTGATGAATTGCTCGTAGT
>JAKPAN010000157.1 GCA_029779475.1 Pseudomonadota bacterium | reverse complement strand
GGATTCGGACGAGCCGCTCGCCGCGCAAGCGCTGCAATCGGACGACGCCTTCCTCGCCGAACTGCGCGGCGATCGCCTCATCGCGCCCGATGCGACGAACCACGCGCAATGGCGCGAACGCCGCGACGAGTTCGACCCGCTCGGGAATCGCGCTTTCACCGAACGCTGGAAGATCCGTGTCTCGGACTTCGATCCGCGCCGCATGTTCGGCGCGATGTTCCTGCATGGTGGCGTCGGCCACCTGATCGGCAACATGATCTTCCTCGCGCTCCTCGGCCTGCTTGTCGAAGGGGCGCTCGGCCACGGCCTGTTCCTCGCCGTCTATCTGCTCGGCGGACTCGGCAGCGCGATGCTCAGCGTCGCGTATCGCTGGGGCGACACCGGCAGCGCACTCGGCGCATCCGGGGCGATCGCGTCGCTGATGGGCGCGTACTGCGTGCTGTGGGGACTGCGCAAGGTGCGCTTCTTCTGGTGGTTCTTCGTCGTTTTCGACTACGTGAAAGCGCCCGCGCTCGTGCTGCTGCCATTCTGGCTCGGCTGGGAGCTTCTCAACCTCGCCTGGAACAAGGGCGCGCACGTCGGCTTCGACGCGCATGCGGGCGGCATCGTCGTCGGCGCGCTGCTCGCGCTCGGTGTGCGCGCGCTGCATTGGGAGAAGCGCGAATTCCTCGACGAGGACACCGTCGCCGATGCGCAGGCGGATCGGGCGCATGCGCTCGTGCAAGCGCGCGAACACATCGGCCACTTGCAGATTCCCGCCGCGCGGGCGCTGCTCGAACCCCTCGCACAGGCGCAGCCCGACGACTTCGACGTATGCGCCGCGCTCTACCGCTGTGCGCGCCTCGAACCGCGCACGCCGAATCTCGAGAAGGCCGCGCGTGCCGTGCTCGCGCTGACGCCGCGTGCGGCGGCGCAGGCGCGCGAGCAGAAGGCCATCTTCGAGGATGCGCTCAAGGCCGGACTGCCGCCGTCGACGCTCGACGCCGCGCAGACGTTCGCGATGCTGCGCCGCTGGCCGATGCTCGGCGGCGGCGCGGACGCGGCGACATTCCTCGCGCAATGGATCGAACGCGCGCCGGCGACGCCGGGATTGCCGGCGGCGTGCCTCGGCGTCGCGCGCGACCTGCGTGCGCGTGGCGAGGCGGCGAATGCGAAAAACCTGCTCGATGCGATCGTTGCGGCATGGCCGGACAGCGGCGACGCCGGCAAGGCGCGGTTGCTGTCGGCGGATATCGGCGAACAGGCGAAAGCCTGAGCGAAGCTTTCGAGCCTGCGCCGCGATCAGGCTTGCGCCGGTTTCTGTCCGCCGAGCTTGTCGAGGAATTGCCGATATGCGGCGATCTCGCCCGCGAGCGGATGCTCCGGATACGCCGCCTTGAGCTGGTCGAGCAGCGCGCGCGCTTCGGCGTCCTTGCCCATGCGCTCGGCGAGGAGCTTGGCGGCGAGCAGGTAATTCTTCGGGATGTCGGCGTGCTTCGGATAACGCTTGTGGAAGCCCGACACGAGCTTGAGCGCGACCTGCGTGTTGCCGGAATCGAGCGCCTTCTGCGCGATGCGCGAGACTTCGTCGGGCGTGTTCGGCTGGAACGCGGGATCGAGATCGAGGCATTCGCGCGCGACGTCGACGGCGCGGCGATCCTTGTCGAGTCCGAGCAGGATGCTGATCCATTCGCGGCCATGGCGCAGCAGTTCGTCGCGATGATCGCCGAGCGCGAGCAGCTTGCGGTATTGCGCGTGCAGCGCTTCGGTGCCGCCGCGCGAGCGCAGCTGCTGCGCGACGCGTTCGCGCGCTTTTTCCGGTTCGCCGTCGCGCACGAGCTGCGCGGCTTCGTCGAGCGTTTCCTGATCGGGATCGGCGGCGACGCGGCGCAGCGGCGCGGGCGCCTGCACGGGCTCGTAGCCGACTTCGTCGTGGTACTGGTAGATGAGGTAACCCATCAGGTGGAACGTCACGACGATCGCGTAGTCGGAGACGAACGTCGCAACGAGCGTGGCGAGGAAATTCGGCAGGATCGACGCCGCGAACGATTGCGCATAGGCCTGGCTCAGGAAGATGATGAAGCACAGCGCGGCGACCGCGAGGTACGGCCAGCCGAAGCGCGTGAGGATCGCGAGCCACTTCGCGGGATTCAGCGCGCTCGGCAGGTTCTCGTCCATCGCCAGCGTCATCGTCGCCGCGGGATAGAAGAAGCCGAGCACGAACAGGCTGACGAGTGCGGCCGCCGGGCCGAACAGGAAGAACAACGCGACCGCGACGAGGATGAAGAAGATCTGCAGGAAAATCTGCTTGCGGCCGAGATCGTCGTCGACGTCGAAGGCGATCTCGGGCGGTTCGAGCCGGCCGTTCGCCGAATCGCGCAGGCACTGGAACGCGTATTTGTAGAGCGCGATCCAGACGATCATGTTGAGGATGAAGCCGAGGATCAGCCCGGTCGGCAGATAGCGCACGACCAGCGCCGACACCGACAGTGCAGCGATCGTCGTCAACGCCGCGCCATGCGCGGGATACAGCGAAATCTCGCGCAGGCGATTCCAGAACGGTTCGATCGCGTGCGTGTTCACGGGTTGGTTCATCGGGATTCTTCGCGAAAAAAGGAAAGCGCGTGCCGGTTTCAGCGCTTGAGCGAACCGAGCACGCCGCGCAGCAGCGAGCGGCCGAGTTGGCCGGCCGCGTTGCGCACCGCGGATTTCGCGAACGCCTCGATCATGCCTTGGCGGCGCTTGGTGCCGAACACCATGTCCTTGGCGGCTTGCGTCCAACCGCCGCCATCGTCGGCTTGCGCCGCGCCGCTTTTCGGCGTTGGCGTCGCAGCGGCATTGTCGTCGGCGCGTTTGGCGAGCACCTCGAACGCGGATTCGCGGTCGATCGGCGTGTCGTACTTGCCGCCGACCGGCGAACGCGCGCGCACTGCGGCGCGTTCCTCTTCGGTGATCGCGCCGAGGCGGCAGCCGGGCGAGGCGATCATCGTGCGCTCGACCGGCATCGGTACGCCGCCCTGCTGCAAGGTCGAGACGAGCGCTTCGCCGACGCCGAGCTGCGTGATCACCTGCGCGACGTCGATCTTCGGATTCGGCGCGAAGGTTTCCGCCGCAGCCTTGACGGCCTTCTGGTCGCGCGGCGTGAACGCGCGCAGCGCATGCTGGATGCGGTTGCCCATCTGGCCGAGGATCACGTCGGGCACGTCGTCGGGATTCTGCGAGCAGAAATACACGCCGACGCCCTTCGAGCGGATCAACCGTACGACCTGCTCGACACGCTGGCGCAGCGCGGCCGGCGCGTCGTCGAACAGCAGATGCGCCTCGTCGAAGAAGAACACGAGCTTGGGTTTGTCGAGGTCGCCGACTTCAGGCAGTTTCTCGAACAGCTCCGAGAGCATCCAGAGCAGGAACGTCGTGTAGAGCTTGGGCTTGAGGATGAGCTGGTCGGCGGCGAGGATGTTGACGATGCCGCGGCCGGACAAGTCCTGGCGCATGAAGTCGGCGAGATCGAGCGCGGGTTCGCCGAAGAACGCATCGCCGCCGGCTTGTTCGAGCGAGAGCAGCGCGCGCTGGATCGCCGCGATCGATGCCGGCGCGATCAAGCCGTAGTGCTGCGAGATCTCCTTGGCGTGATCGGTCGCCCAAACGAGCAGCGCGCGCAGGTCCTTGAGGTCGAGCAGGAGCAGGCCGTTGTCGTCGGCGGCCTTGAACACGATTTCGAGCACGCCGGACTGCGTGTCGTTGAGTTCGAACAGGCGCGCGAGCAGCGTCGGGCCCATTTCTGACACCGTCGTGCGCACGGGATGGCCGGCCTTGCCGTAGATGTCCCAGAACACGACGGGATTCGCGCTCGCTTGCCAGGCGAAACCGAACTGGTCGATGCGCGCCTTGAGCTTGTCGCTCATCGCGCCGGCTTGCGAGAGTCCGGCGAAATCGCCCTTCACGTCGGCGAGGAACACGGGCACGCCGAGTTTCGAAAAACCTTCGGCCATGAGCATGAGCGAGACGGACTTTCCGGTGCCGGTCGCGCCGGCGACCATGCCGTGGCGGTTCGCGTATTGCGGCAGCAGGACGATGTCCTTGCCGTCGCCCTTGCCGAGCAGGATGTCGTTCAAGATCGGGCCCCAGTGCGTTGCGTCGATGGTGGAACGACGATTGTAGCGGCGATCCGCGCGCGCACCCGCGGACTTGCCGCATCACTGATGCGCCGGTAACGTCCCCCGTTTGTCGTGGATGCAGGCGTGGAGATGGCGATGCGGATGAACGGACGATGGGCGATGTGCGTGGCGGCGGCGATGCTCGCCGGTTGCGCGGGCAATGCGCCGAAGAAAGCGGCGACGGCATCGTCTCCTGCTGCACCGGGCGACGCGGTCGCGCAGTTGTACTCGCGCCTCGACGCCGATACGCAGCGCTACGCGAACGGCCTCGAACTCGCGCGCGGCGGCGAAACCGAGCGCGCGCAGTCGGAAATGAAGGGCGCGCTCGACGATCTTCGCGATGCCGCGACGCGCTGCCTGCAAACGCACGGCTGCGATGCGCAGCGCTTCGTCGCCGGCTTCGATTCGCTGTTGCGCAGCGGCGTCGGCGCGCGTTCCGACCAAGTCGCCGAGGGCGACACCAGCGTCGAGACGCCGGAAGCGAACGTGCAGGCGGGCGAAGCCGAGCCGCTGCTCGCAAAGTTCCCCGAGCTCGGTCGCAGCATCACGCTCATCAAGAACCACGAGCTGCAGATGAACGACCCGGTCAAGGTCGCGATCGAGGAATGGCTCACGCAGTACCGGCCCAACCTCATGGCCGCATACGTCAACTACCAGTACCTGCGCCACGAGATGTTCCCGGAATACGAAAAGGCGGGGCTGCCGGAGGCGCTGCTGTTCGGCATGCTCGCCAAGGAATCGGGCGGCAAGGTGCACGCGGTGTCGCGCTCGGGCGCGTCGGGACCCTTGCAGTTCATGTATGCGACGGGGCTGCGTTTTGGTCTGACGACCGCCGACGGTTTCGACCAGCGCTTCGATCCTCAGCTGTCGGCACGCGCGAACGCGGCCTACATCAAGGAGCAGCTCGCG
>JAKPAN010000156.1 GCA_029779475.1 Pseudomonadota bacterium | reverse complement strand
TGCGCATCGGACGAGGAGGGGAGGCAGGCTCCGATCTTGGCCCTCCTTTCTCGCCTCCGCATGATCTGCGCGAATCCGCTCTCCGTCGTGTCCGGCGATCACGAATCGAAGCCTATTACAGAGCACCTCAGTACATCCCCCAAGCTCGCCTGGTTGATGAGCCGGTTGGAGGAGATTCGACGCGTCGGACAGAAAGCCATTGTCTTCACAGAGTTCAGGGACATCCAGCGGCTTATCCAGCGTGCCGTCACGAGTCGATTTGGCTATGTGCCGCAGATCATCAACGGCAGTACGGCCGTCGATGCTGGCAGCGACGTTTCCAGGCAGCGACTGATCGACAGATTCCAAGAGGAACTTGGCTTCGGTGTGATCGTCCTGTCGACGACTGCAGTTGGATTCGGCGTGAACATCCAGGCTGCGAACCATGTGATTCATTTCACTCGGCCTTGGAACCCTGCCAAGGAGGATCAAGCAACTGATCGCGCTTACCGGATTGGCCAGAGAAAGGACGTGTTTGTTTACTATCCGACCATCACTGGGGCAGATTTCGAGTCCTTCGAAGAGCGACTGGCCAAACTTCTCGAAAGCAAGCGTGAGCTGTCGCGGGACATGCTAGCAGGAACGCAGGAAATCACGGCCGAGGACTTCCTTGGCATCTGAAGATGGCTGGGAAGCCATAGTCAGCGGTATCTCATCCACATCACTGATGATGCAACGCCCAGTTGATGCGTAGCAGCCGGTAGAGTCGCTACTCGGCAGTGCGATTTCTACGTTCGACGAGTGGCGTCTTGCGGCGCGAAATATCTGTGGTGCCGAGGCGCTCGATAGCCACCGGCGGCCGGTTCGGAAACCGCGCAACGAGTTCAAGCGTTCCACCCATGCTTTCGACATAGTGCCGTAAGGTGGAGAGCAGCATGTCGCTGCGCTTTTCCAGCCGCGAGATCGTGTCCTGACCGACGCCGAGCTCGGCAGCCAGCTCAACCTGCGTCTTCTCAACGGCCAAGCGCAAGTCCTTCAGCGTCGCCAGCTCCTGCGCGCGCTTTTCGATCCGCTTCCGACGGCTCGCCGGCAGGGCGGAGATCACGTCATCGAGTTTTCTTGCCATGGGGAGCCTCAGGGGTTCGGGTGTTGCGCAGTGTGGCGAGGTGGTCGTCGTATCGGGTGTCGGCCACGGTGATCAATCGCTTGTAGAAGCGGCGCTGGTTGGTGCCGGCCTTGTCGCCGGCAGTGAGCAGGATCGCCTGACGTTTCGGATCAAAGGCGAAGGCCACGCGCCAGACTTCGCTCGCCCACTCGAAGCGCAGTTCCTTCATGTTGGCGTGTTTCGACGCCTTGAGCGTGTCCACCGTGGGGCGTCCGAGGTTTGGGCCGAACTCTGCCAGCAGCTTTGCGTGAGCCAGCAGCTCGTCTTGCAGGTCTTCAGCCAAGTCCGCGAACTCGGTGTCGAAGTCGGGATGAAGGAGGACGGTCCAAGTCATTGCCGATGATGGCTCAAAGGCCATATGGAGTCAAAGCCATAATTTCCATGGGCACATGCCGCGCTCAGCGGGCGGGCTACCGACGGCTCTGGAGCGGACTTGGATGTGTCCATATGGTGTCCATGAAGCAGCTTCCGGCTTGGCTGCTACCAAAAACATGCGGGAAACGCCGGAAAAAGCAGGTCTAACAATCCTACGTAAATACTGGCGCATCAGCGGCGTGTGTTCGGCAGGCTTGGTGCCGGCGGTCGTCGAGTTCATGCGGTTCGCGTGGTTTATTGCGGCTGGCATGCGCGGAGCGCAGCGTGCGTCATTGCGCCGGAAAGCGGTTGGGCCACATGGGATTGGCGTCGATTCGCATGCTTGGCCGGTTCTTTCCCGGAGAAGCCGGGAGCCATGCGCATGCAGGGATTGCAGCGCCGCGATCAGGCGACGCAGACGCATCGTGGCCTGGTTGCGGCATTGTCGCGATGCGACGGGGTCGCTACGATTTTGCGGGTCGTGCGCAAACCGTCGGGAAAACCGCCTTGGATACGCAACAACCTTCATTCGTCGTCGCCATTCCCGCGCGCTTCGGCTCCACGCGCCTGCCGGGAAAACCGCTGCTGCCGATCGCTGGCGAGCCGATGGTGTTGCACGTCGCGCGGCGCGCGCTCGCCGCGGGTGCGCGCGAGGTGGTCGTCGCCACCGACGATGCGCGCATCGAAGCGGCGCTCGCCGGCAGCAGCGTGCGCGTAGCGATGACGCGCGCCGATCACGCTTCGGGCAGCGACCGCCTTGCCGAAGTTGCGACGCAACTCGGCTGGGCGGACGACACGATCGTCGTCAACCTGCAGGGCGACGAACCGCTCGCGCCCGCGAGCGGCATCCGCGCGGTCGCGCAGGCGCTGGTCGAGGACGACGCGCCGATGGCGACGCTGGCGACGCCGATCGCGTCGTCCGAAGAATTGTTCGATCCGAACGTCGTCAAGCTCGTGCGCCGCACCGATGGCCGCGCGCTCTACTTCAGCCGCGCGCCGCTGCCGTGGCCGCGCGATGCGTTCGCGCGCGATCGCGCGGCCTTGCCCGATGGCGTGCCGTTCCTGCGCCATATCGGCATCTACGCGTATCGCGCCGGTTTCCTGAAGCGCTTCACGCGACTCGCGCCGACACCGCTCGAACGCATCGAATCGCTCGAACAATTGCGCGTGCTCGAACACGGCCACGCGATCGCCGTGCGCATCGCGCCCGAGCCGTTTCCGGCGGGCGTCGATACCGCCGAAGATCTCGCGCGCGTCGAGCGCCTGTTCGCGGAGCGCGCGCGATGACGCGCCTGCTGTTCGTATGCCTCGGCAACATCTGCCGCTCGCCGACCGTGGAAGCGGTCGCGCGCGCCGAGTTCGCGCGAGCGGGTTTGGGCATCGAAGTCGATTCCGCGGGCACGGCGGGCTATCACGTTGGCGAGCCGCCCGATGCGCGTTCGATCGCGGCAGGTGCCGCGCATGGCTACGACCTGCTGCCGCTGCGCGCACGCAAGATTGCCACCGTCGATTTCCGCCGCTTCGACCGCGTGTTCGCGATGGATCGCGACAACCTGCGCGCCTTGCGCGCGCTGCGCCCGCACGACGGCGCCGAACCCGAGTTGTTCCTCGGCGATCGCGAAGTGCCCGATCCGTACTACGGCGATGCGAGCGGCTTCGATCGCGTCGTCATGCTGGCGCGCGAGGGCGTTGCCACGTTGATTGCCGGATTGCGCGCGCAAGAACGCGATGTGAGCGCGCGTCGCATGGCCGACGCCTGAGTCGCGCCGTTACTGCCCTGCGGGCGGCTGCCAAAGTTCGATCTTGTTGCCTTCGGGATCGATGATCCAGCCGAATTTTCCGTATTCGGATTCTTCGACCTTGTCCTCAACCTGCACGCCTTCCGCGCGCAACGCCGCAAGCAGCGCGTGCAGGTCGTCGACGCGGTAATTGATCATGAAGGACGCGTTGCCCGGTGCGAAATACGTCGTGTCCGCGGCAAACGGACTCCACGCCGTCGTGCCCGCGCCGTCGGGATTGTCCGCGTTTTTCCAGCGGAATGCCGCGCCGCCCCAGGCCTGCACATCGATACCCAAATGCGCCTTGTACCAGGCGCCGAGCGCTTTCGGATCTTTCGCCTTGAAGAAGATTCCGCCGATGCCAGTGACGCGTTTCATTTGACGTACCTCGTGAAAGGGGATGGCGTGCGAATCGATCCCGCAGCGAGCAAGCCGATAACACTTCTGGCCGAGCGTGGCCGATTGAACGTGTGGCTTCGCTGCGGCGGATTCCATCCTGGCCCGAGTCCTTGCGACTCACCGAAAGGCCGTATACACGACTGCAACCGCACCGCTTGCCCAAAAACGATTTACTCGGTCACTTGCAAGGGAAGTCCATACATGAATTGTTAGGCCGCAGCCCGGGTGCACCGCTACTGCCCCGCTGGGATTGTATGGCGGGCTTTGGCCTCGGCATAGCAGACGACACAGACGATAGCCATGCCATTGAACTCTCTAAAGGCATCCGTCATGTCTCCCTCCTGCTGAAACTTGTCCTCGCACAGGTAGCACCACGCCTGGAGATCATTCGGATCGCTGCTGTTCTCGACGAAGCCGGCTGGAGCGGGCTGCCCCTGAAGCATGTGCTTACAAACAACGGCGGAGATCCGCTCACCGTGCTCTCCGCAGCCAATCATCATCGGGTCAGTTGTTGCCATGTGTCCTGTGCGGCCTCACACCTGAATTAAGCCGAGCCGCGAAGCGGCTTCGGCTTGAATGAGTTGTTAGGCGCCACCTGACAATTTGTCACGACCATTGCCTGACTAGCTGCCTACACCAAAGACGGATAACGGAAAGAGGATAACCGTGACCGGCTTAGGGAACGCAACGCCCAAGGCTGCACTGCAAGCAGCAAATGCGAGACCCCAGGCTCCTACATCCATTAGTGAAACAGGCGTTGTGCCAAGTGCAATGCGACCGAGCGCGCCGATCCAAAAACCTCCGAGACCTCCAACGAATGCAGCCAAGCGCCGATCGCTAGCGGTAATGGGCGCTCGCCACCAATCCCGGAATGATCGCTTTCGTTGTTTGAGCATCGACGTTTCTCGTGGCGCCTAACGCCTGAGTTAAGCCGCGCCACGAAGTGGCGTCGGCTTGGACGAATTGTTAGCCGCCGCCCCGTGCTGCCGACCGAGACGATGCACCAAGAGCCGTTGCAGTATGGCAAGGCCGATGATGGGGTACACGGCCGCCAGATACCGATCCCCGCGGTACGCGACGGATATGGCCAATGCGACGGCGGTGGCGAAAAGAAGCCACAGGGAAGCCCGAACCACGGCTCTCCTTGGAGGCGCGCAGGCTGCGACAAAGCCAGCCCTCGATACAAGCGTGGTGGCAACGCCGACGGCCAGCATGATGATGAAGATCGCCGACTCGCGCAGTGAGTCGTACAGGCGCAAGAACCACCATTGCTGGGCGAAGAACGCGAGCCCGCCCAGCAGGAGGTACAGGTTAGCGGCGAGGACGAGCCGGCTTGCCGGCCTGGGCTGAGGGAGAACGATGGCGAGTTGGACAAGGGCCGCGACCGAAGCGAGCTGGAATGCCTGTTGCCAACGTGCGTCATCCGGTGCTCCATGCCAGAACGCATATGACGCGAAAAGCGAGAGCGGCAGGAACTGGACAAGAGCGAAGATCCATCTCGGCACGGCTGCGGTACTCCTCAAGGCGGCTAACGCCTGAATTAAGCCGACCCGCGAAGCGGGTTCGGCTTGAATGAATTGTTAGGGCGTACATCAGTTCCTCAGGCCCTGCCGCTGTGCTTTATGTATGAGCCGAACGTAAGCCTGATGGCCGTAAAGCAAGCAAGCGAGCTTGTTTGCGCTTGAATGGTGATCGTTTTGTCGAGGTGTTCAGTATGCGCAGAGCAATAGTGGCCAGCAATGATCGAGTTGAATTTCTTCTCTAGGTCGGCATTTGTTTCGAAGTCCAGATCAAAGACGAGATAGAGCTCATAGATATCCAGACTGTGAGGTTCTCTGTCTCTGCTCATTTTTGCGAAGATGCCTCATTTTGTGAGGGAATCACATAAGATCTCTGCTCCGGCGCTAACAATGCTTCCGTCACCTTGTGCGAACTCATAGGTGTTCACCCAAGTCTTACCGTCGATTTCCGTTGATACAATTTTCCCGTACCCAGCCGTGCAGTCTGCTTTCAGAATGTGCCAAAAGCGGACTCTCGTACTCTTCGATCTATTGTCAACAATAGACACGATCATCGCTCCGCCAGGCTTATGAGATTTGGTTTCAAATGCCTCAATCGAGTTCTTCTTGTAGCTGTAGGTCTCATTGAACTGAGGGCTTTCAGAAGCGCCAAATACAATCCAATCACCTCGATCTGGCTGGCAACCGGCTAAACCGATAGCGAAGACTAGGGATGCTTTTTGTGCTGATGTCATCGATTCTCTCCACGCCTGTGCGCCCTAACTACAAATAGACCCCGCATCCGGGGTGTTGCGCGCCATCGTTCAGGATGTCGCGTGCGAGGTCAAGTCGATTTCCTGCGTCACGTCAGGCACTTGGCGAGCAGTGACGAGGCAGTAGCGCTCGCATGCTGTCGCGCAACGCGACGGAATCGCCGGCGTATGAGTTACAGGGACGAAAACGCGGGCGTAACCGGCGGGCGGCTCCGTGCCTGATGGGCGAAGTCTGGGGTGAATCTGCGCGCCTGTTCTCGATCGTGGCGGTCGCGGCGCGGTCAGCCCGCTCGATGCGCAGCGAGTACGCGGCTGCGTTCGATGGAAACGCTGGATTTTCTCGCTCGCGCGGACGACGATCACCGCATGACCGAGGGCGACACTCCATTCGACGGCAAGACCTTCGTGCGCACGTTGACGGGTGCGCCGGGCGTGTACCGCATGTTCGACGCGCAGGGCGGCCTGCTTTACGTCGGCAAGGCGAGCAACCTGAAAAAGCGCGTCGGCAGCTATTTCCTCAAGCCGAAGATGGATCCGCGCATCGCGTCGATGATTTCGCAGATCGCGCGCATGGAGACGACAGTCACGCGCACGGAGGCAGAGGCGCTGCTGCTCGAGGCGCAGCTCATCAAGTCGCTGCGGCCGCGCTACAACATCGTCCTGCGCGACGACAAGAGTTATCCCTATATCCATTTGACCGGCCCGAAGCCGTCCGCGCGTTCGCGTGGCGCGGATGCGCGCCCGCGCGAGGACGCGCCCGCGTACGAGACGTTTCCGCGCCTGGAATTCCATCGCGGCGCACGCAATGAAGGCGGCCGCTATTTCGGCCCCTTCCCGAGCGCGGGCGCGGTGCGCGAGAGCCTGGAGCTCATCCAGAAACTGTTTCGCGTCCGCAACTGCGAGGACAGCTACTTCCGCAACCGTTCGCGGCCGTGCCTGCAATACCAGATCCAGCGCTGCACGGCGCCGTGCGTCGGCCTCATCGACGAAGCCGCGTACGCCGAACGCGTGCGCCACGCCGAGATGTTCCTCGACGGCAAGGCGGAAGCGGTCATGCGCGAACTCGTCGCGACGATGGAACGCGCGAGCGCGGAACTCGCCTTCGAGCGCGCGGCGGCGATCCGCGACCAGATCGCCGCGGTCAAGCGCGTGCAGGCGCGTCATTACGTGCAGGGTGCGAGCACCGACATGGACGTGATCGCCTGCGCGATCGGCGGTGGCGTCGCCTGCGTCACCGTGCTGTTCTTCCGCAACGGCGTCAGTCTTGGCTCGCGCGATTTCTTCCCGCGGCTCGCGGGCAGCAGCGATATCGCGGCGATCCTCGGCTCGTTCCTCGCCCAGTACTACCTCGACCGCCCGGTGCCGCGCGAACTCGTCGTCAGCGACGCGCCGGAAGACGGCGAGGCGCTCGCGACCGCGCTCGCCGAACGCAGCGGGCACGCGGTCGACATCAAGCACAGCGTGCGCAACGAACGCGCGCGCTTCCTCGATCTCGCGCAACGCAACGCGCAGGCGTCACTCGCGGCGCGGCTGGCCAGCAAGCAGACCTTGCTCGCGCGCTTCGAGGCCTTGCGCGATCTGCTCGGGCTCGACGAGACGCCGCAGCGCATCGAGTGTTTCGACATCAGCCACACGATGGGTGAGGCGACGGTCGCCTCGTGCGTCGTGTTCGGGCCGGAAGGGCCGGAAAAATCGCAGTACCGCCGCTTCAACATCACCGGCATCACGCCCGGCGACGACTACGCGGCGATGCGCCAGGCGCTTACGCGCCGCTACAAGCGCGTGCAGGACGGCGAGGGCAAATTGCCCGATCTGCTGCTCATCGACGGCGGGCAAGGGCAGTTGCAACAAGCGATCGACGTGCTCAACGAACTCGGCGTGGAGGGCGTGCCGATCGTCGGCGTCGCCAAGGGCGAGGCGCGCCGTGCGGGCGACGAAAACCTGATCGTCGCGGCGACCGGCCAGACGTTGTTTCCCGGCCCCGAGTCGCCGGCTTCGCATCTCGTGCAATCGGTGCGCGACGAAGCGCACCGATTCGCGATCACCGGCCATCGCGGCCGCCGCGAGAAGGCACGCGAGACGAGCACGCTGGAAGAAATTTCCGGCGTCGGCGCGCGGCGCCGCGCGGCGCTGCTCAAGCATTTCGGCGGCCTCGGCGGACTGTCGAAAGCCGGCGTCGAGGAACTCATGCAGGTCGAAGGAATCAACAAGCAACTCTCAGAACGCATCTACGCCACGTTCCATGGATAGAATCGCCATTCGTTGAAGATCACGATTCCCACCGCGCTGACGCTGTTCCGCATCGCCTTGCTGCCGGTGATGGTGATCGTGTTCTACCTGCCGTTCCGCGGCGCCAACGTCACCGCGGCGCTGGTCTTCGTCGCTGCGGCGCTGACCGATTGGCTCGATGGCTGGATCGCGCGGCGCTACGACATGGGTTCGGCGTTCGGTGCGTTCCTCGATCCGGTCGCCGACAAGCTCATGGTCGCGGTGACGCTGTTCCTGCTCGTGCAGAACAATCCGACGCCGCTGATGGCGGTGACGAGCGCGGTGATCGTCGGCCGCGAAATCAGCATTTCAGCGTTGCGCGAATGGATGGCCGAGATTGGCCAGCGCGCGACCGTGCGCGTGGCGACGGTCGGCAAGGTGAAGACGGCGATGCAGATCGTCGCGATCGTCGTGCTGCTCTACCAGCACGACCTCGAAGGCCTGCGCCTGTTCCACGTCGGCGAGACGCTGCTCGTCGTCGCCGCGGTGCTGACGATCTGGTCGGGCCTGCAATACGTGTTCGCGGCGTGGCCGATCCTGCGCGAGCAGAAGTAACGCGTCGCCTGCCTCTATACTTGCGCGCTCGCCGCACCATGCCGGGATGGCGAAACTGGTAGACGCAAGGGACTTAAAATCCCTCACCCGCAAGGGTATGCGGGTTCGATCCCCGCTCCCGGCACGCCGACGCTCGCTGCGAGCCATGGGCGAACGATGCTTTCGGGCATCTGGAAACGAAAAACCCCGCAATCGGCGGGGTTTTTGCTTCTGACGGGATGCCGTCGGGCATTCTGGAACCGTCGATGGAGGCCTGGGTCGGAATCGAACCGGCGTTCACGGATTTGCAGTCCGCTGCATGACCACTCTGCCACCAGGCCGGTGACGGTATTTCGGTGTTGCACCTTGGAAGCCGCCGCGCGCCGTCCTGGCGAGTCTTCGCATGCTCCGCGAAGAGCGTGCGATCTTGCGGCAATCCCCGGAAAAACGAAACCCCGGCGCGCCGGGGTTTCGTGTGAATCTGGAGCGGGAAACGAGACTCGAACTCGCGACCCCGACCTTGGCAAGGTCGTGCTCTACCAACTGAGCTATTCCCGCGTGGGACGCGCATATTACGTTTTGGCGCGAAGGTGTCAACCCTGGATTTCGAAAAAACTTGGAAAGCGGCATTTTGCACGCATATGAGAAAGGCGCCCGCCGGGCGCGAAAACACTGGCGGGCGTATCCTGCGATCGAACTTCGACTTGGTGTGGAGAATACCGTGGCAACCGGTTGGGCAGGCGATGGCGCCGTGCAGGATCAGATCGACGCGACCGTCGCGGACGCGGTGCAGCGCGCACGCAGCCGCCTGAACAAGGGGCCGAGCCTCAAGCATTGCGAAGAATGCGACGCGCCGATTCCCGCCGCGCGACGCAAAGCGGTGCCCGGCGTGCGCCTGTGCGTCGCCTGCCAGCAAGCGCACGACGAAAGCGCGGCGTTCAGCGGCTACAACCGCCGCGGCAGCAAGGACAGCCAGTTGCGTTGACTCGCTCGCGCGTCGCGCGCGAGGGCGCGTTGCGCGTATCCTGCGCGCCCGCGAATCGCGACCGAAGGAAACGCCATGTCCGACACACCACCCGATCGCCTCAGCGTCGATCCGCAAAGCCCGCACTACGACGAAGCCGTCCTAACGCGTGGCGTCGGCATCCGCTTCAACGGACAGGAACGCAACAACATCGAGGAGTACTGCGTGAGCGAAGGCTGGGTGCGCGTCGCCGCCGGCCGCGCGCGCGATCGCCGCGGCCGTCAGATCACGCTCAAGATCAAGGGCGAGGTCGTGCCGTATTTCCAGGACGCCGCCAAGGACGCGTAAAGCGCAACGCGCGCATGCGGAACTGCCCGGCATGAACTGCTAGGCTCGTGAGCCCACCCATGCCGAGGGCTCGACGATGAAACATCCGCTCAGCGCCGCCATTTTTCTCGCCATCGCCACATGCGCGCACGCGAGCGATGCGCCGCAGTTCGATCCGCACCGCCTGTCGGAGGAGGTCAAGACGCTGTCCTCCGACGCGTTCGAGGGCCGCGGCCCGGCGACCGAAGGCGAGAAGCGCACCGTCGCCTACGTCATCGAACAGATGAAAGCCGCCGGCTTGCAGCCGGGCGGCGAACTCAAAGGCGGCAAGCGCGCGTGGACGCAACCCGTGCCGCTCCTGCGCGCCGACATCGCCGGCACGCCGCAACTCGCGTTCGACGTCGCCGGCAAGGCGCAACCGCTCAAGCAAGGCGACGACGTCGCGATCCGTGCCGCGCTCGACGGCGAGAAGACCGTGTCGATCGACAAGGCCCCCGTCGTCTTCGTCGGCTACGGCGTCTCCGCACCGGAACGCAACTGGGACGACTTCAAGGGCCTCGACCTGAAAGGCAAGGTCGCGATCGTGCTCGTCAACGACCCCGATTTCGAAACCGGCAGCGGCGATTTCGGCGGCAAGGCGATGACCTACTACGGCCGCTGGACCTACAAGTACGAGGAAGCTGCGCGCCGCGGCGCCGCCGGCCTGCTCATCGTCCACGAAACCGCGCCGGCGTCGTACGGCTGGAACACCGTCAAGAACTCCAACACGAACACGATGTTCGACATCGTGCGCAAGGATCCGTCGGAAAAGCATCCCAAGCTCGAAGGCTGGATCCAGCGCGACGTCGCCGTCGACTTGTTCAAGCGCGCGGGCCTGGATTTCGATGCGCTCAAGAAGCAGGCGCAGACGCGCGACTTCAAGCCGGCCGTGCTCAAGGACGTAACCTTCTCCGCGCACTACGACGTGAACAGCGGCGTGATCACTTCGCAGAATGTCGTCGGCCGCGTCGAGGGCACGAGCCACAAGGACGAAACGGTGCTCTACAGCGCGCACTGGGATCATCTCGGCGTAGGCGCGCCGGATGCGAAGGGTGACCGCATCTACAACGGCGCCGTCGACAACGCGACCGGTACCGCCGCGCTCATCGAAATCGGCCGCGCCTTCGCGCACGCGCCCAAGCCGCAGCGGTCGGTCGTGTTCCTCAACGTCACCGCCGAGGAAAAAGGCCTGCTCGGCTCGGAGTACTACGCGGCCAATCCGCTGTATCCGCTCGGCAAGACCGTCGCCGTGCTCAACATGGACGCGCTCGACCCGACCGGCCCGGCGCGCAACTTCACGACGTCGGGCGAAGCCTCGTCCGGCCTGCTCGACAAGCTCATCGCCGACGGCAAGGACATGGGCCGCGCGTTCCTCAAGGATCCGCATCCGGAAGCGGGCTACTTCTTCCGCTCCGATCATTTCTCTTTCGCCAAGCGCGGCGTGCCCGCGGTGTCGTTCGGTTCGGGCAACGATATGGTCGATGGCGGCGTCGAAGCCGGCGAAGCCGCGCGCGCCGACTACACCAAGAACCGCTATCACCAACCCGGCGACGAGTGGCAGGCAAGCTGGTCGTTCACCGGCATCGCGCAGAACCTCGCGTTGCTGTATCGCCTCGGCAACGAACTCGCCAATTCACGCGAATGGCCGCAATGGCCGAAGGATTCGGAATTCCGCGCCGCGCGCGACGCGACGCAAGCCGAGCGGAAGTAGGAAACGTCCGGCGCGGGTCAGCGCGACCCGCGCCGCGTTTGCGTCAGTCGAAACCGTTCTTGAAGATCAGATCGGCCAATGACGCAAGACAGCCCGACGTCGTGTTCTGTGCGATCAGCGCCGACAGCGCCGTGACCTGCACGGGATGGAATTGGAGCACGTTCTGGTGGTTGCTGCCGCAACCGATAGAGTTGCAGTAGCTCATGAGCGTTCCGGCGGGAGCGCCGGGGCCGCTCGCCGGGCAACTTTGGGCGCCGGAATAGCACGCGCTTTCCTGATTGAAGCAGGTGTCGATCGTTCCGCTCGACGCCGGGTAGTTGCCGGTGGACGCGCTCGTGCAATGCGTGTGCGCGGCACCAAAGTTGTGGCCGAGCTCGTGGCCGACGATGCGCGCCGACAGATCCACGCCAACGCTCGAACTTGTGAACACCTTGTTGACGCTGTAACTGCCGCCATTGCCCGCAGTTCTGCAATAGACGTTCAGGTAGGCGATGCCGGATGCTCGCTGTCCCGGGTGGCTGGTGTCGCTTTCCCGACCGGAAAGCAGCGCCGCGAAGGTGCGCGGCGTACTGGCCTCATTGGCTTGCCAGTAATTGCCGAAATTGGTCAGGTCGACCTGACTCGCATTGCCGTTGGCCGTGATCACATACGGCGTCGCATCAGTGCGCATTCTCGTCGTGCCCTGCTGCAAGGTCACGTTGAGATCGCGCACGTACATCACGTTCATCGTCGCGAACAGGTCGGCGATCCAGTTCGTCGCTGCGGTCTGGTTTGCTGCCGCTACGCCACCGAAACGGTTGACGAGGAGCTCGTGGTCGACGTCGATGGCCACGACCGCGCCGCGAGGCGTTGCGGTGGTCGCGTCGATGCCGAACGTGAGCAATGGCGGCGGCGATGCGAGCGGGCTTGGAATGCCGTCGTCATCGCCAATCACTTGCGGCGTGACGCCGGCCGGCAATGCTTCCTCGCTTGGCCGCACGACGAGATGCGTGCCGCTGCCATCGCTGCGCGCGCCGATCGCAGGCGCGCTGATTGAGAACGTGCCCGACGCGGAGAAGCCCGAGCCGACGACGTTGCGGAATCCGGGGTCGAACGCCAGATGCACGCGCGTCTGGCCGCTGTCGTCGCTGCCGATCAGTTCGATGCGTGCGCTGCGCGGGATTTCGTGTTCGCCGTCTGCTCCGACCGCGAACACGCGCGCGCCGGGCGCGTAGACATCGATGCGTTTGAAGTGGATGACGTGGGCGACGCCGTTGCCGTCGGGAAAATCGTTGATGACGAGAGCGCCATCGACGGCCAGTGCACCGAGTTGATCGATTCGTGTCGACGACAGCGTCAGTTCGTGCGGCGCCGCAAATGCGGTGGCGCTGCATACGATGAAAGCGAAAGCGGGCAGGGAACGCATGGCCGATGCCTCTTGCAGGCTGAGGGGCGGCGCGATTGTAATCCTCGGATTCGATCGAGACTGTGCGCGTTTCCGGCTTTGCGCCGAACCGGATGCGAGGTTGCTTCGATGCGCGCGCGTCTACTTCTGCGGCTCGACCAGCAGCAGTGGATCGAGCCGTACGTCGAACCAGTTCATGCCCCAGTGCACGTGCGGGCCGGTCGCGCGACCGGTCATGCCGGCGGCACCGAACGTTTCGCCTTGGGCGACGTGCTGGCCGACCTTGACGTCGATGCGCGAGAGATGGAGGAAGTTCGAACTCACGCCGTGGCCGTGGTCGATGACGACCGTGCCGCCGGTGAGATAGAGGCCGGGATCGGCAAACGTGACGATGCCGCTCGCGGGCGCGTGCACGGGCGTGCCGGTGGGCACGGCGATGTCCATGCCCGAATGCGGCGATTTCGGCACGTCCTTGCCGTCGACGACGTAGACGCGCTGGTTGCCGAAACGGCCGCTGATGCGTCCGGTCACCGGCCACTGGAAGGTTTCGGCGAAATCCACGCGCGCGTCGTCGCGCTCGCGCACGGCGACCACGCGCGCCTGTTCGCGCTTGATGCGCTCGGCGATCTCCGGCGGCGGCTCGACGGTTTTCGGCGGCACGCCGACGATGCGTTCGATCGGAAAATCGCGCGGCGTGACCTCGATGACGACGTGTTCGCGCTTGCCGCCTGCTTCGATGACGTCGACCGCGACCGGGCCTTTCTCGTCGCGGCCGATGCCGAACGCGATCTCGCCATGCTCACCGACGCGCACGTCGCGGCCGGCGAAGCGCACCTTGGCTTTCGGATCGACATGGGCGCGGATCAGCGAGCCTTGCGGGACGCTCGACGGAAAGGCGCTGGTAGCGAACGCGGACGGGCATGCGATCGCCGTCGCCAGCACGATCGACGCGACGCATCGCAGCTTCATCGCGCGAATTCCAAACGCATCCCGCGCACGCCGTCGTCGACGTGCGCGCCGTCCCAGACGAGGCGTCCGTTGACGAAGGTCGCGGCGATGCTCGAATGGAAGGTCTGGCCCTCGAACGGCGTCCAGCCGCATTTCGACAGCACGTCGCGCGCGGTCACGGCGTGCGGCTTGTTCGGATCGACGAGGACGAGGTCGGCGTGGAAACCTTCGCGCAGCCAGCCGCGTTCCTTGACGTCGAACAAGGTTGCCGGCGCGTGCGCGACGGCTTCGACGACGCGTTCGAGCGTGAGCGCGCCGTCGAACACGCGTTCGAGCGCGCATTGCAGCGCGTACTGCACGAGCGGCAGGCCCGACGGCGATTTCGCGTATTGCGCCGATTTCTCGGTGACCAGATGCGGCGCGTGGTCGGTGGCGAGCACGTCGATGCGCTGTTCGGCGAGCGCGCGCGTGATGGTGTCGCGGTCGCGCGCGTCCTTGATGGCCGGATTGCACTTGATGAGCGCGCCGAGCCGCGCGTAGTCGTCCGCACAGAAATGCAGGAAATGCACGCAGGTTTCCGCGGTGATGCGCTTGCCGGCGATCGGGCCGGGTTCGAACAGCGCGCATTCGTCCGCGGTGGAAATGTGCAGGACGTGCAAGCGCGTGCCGTGCTTCTTCGCGAGCGAGATCGCCAGCCGCGTCGACTTGATGCACGCCTCGCGCGAGCGGATCAGCGGATGCTGGTCGACGGGAATGTCGTCGCCCCAGCGCGCCTTCGCCGCGTTCTCGTTCGCGGTGATCGTCGGCGTGTCCTCGCAGTGCGTGATGATCGGCACCGGCGTGTCGCGGAAGATCGCGTCGAGCGTGGCCGGATCGTCGACGAGCATGTTGCCGGTCGACGCGCCCATGAACACCTTGATGCCGGGTGCGGCTTTCGGATCGAGCGCACGGATGTCGTCGAGGTTGTCGTTGGTCGCGCCGAGATAGAACGCATAGTTGACGCGCGAGACTTCCGCGGCGCGCGCGTATTTCGCTTCGAGCGCGGTACGGTTCGTTGCCGGCGGTTTCGTGTTGGGCATCTCCATGAAGCTGGTGATGCCGCCCGCGGCGCAGGCGCGAGATTCGCTTTCGAGGTCGGCCTTGTGGGTCAGCCCGGGTTCGCGGAAATGCACCTGGTCGTCGATCATTCCTGGCAGCAGCCAGCGACCGTTCGCGTCGAGCACGCGTTCGCCGGGCGCGGCGTTGAGGCTGCCTGCGATCTGCTCGATGCGGCCGTCGCGCACGCGCAGGTCGGCGTGGAAGCGGCGGCCGTCGTTGACGAGCTCGGCGTTGGTGATGAGCCAGCTGGCGGCGTCAGTCATGCGGAACCTCGTGCGGCGCGTTGCAGCGCGCAGGGAAGAAGCGGAATCTCAACGGTACCGGATCGTGACCGCCTTCGCACAATGGATTGCAACGTGCGACGCGCCACGTGCCGAGCCACAAACCGCGCGGCAGGCCGAAGCGCGCGATGGCTACGCGCGCATAGTCCGAACAGCTTGGATGGAAGCGACAGCGCGCGCCAAGCAGCGGGCTGATCACGCGCTTGTAACCGCGCAGCAGGAAGATGAACAGTCGTGGCATCGCGCCGTTGCGGAGGGTTCGTGGGGTAGGCCGGGATTTCGCGCTCGGCGCGCCGATTTCGGCGGTTGCCGGGGGTCTGCACTTAGGCTATAACACGCGACCGCTTGAGTCACAAGACGATCGAAGACATGGCGAACAGCAAGGCGAAAGGCAAGGCGAAAGGCAAGGCGAAAGCGCCCGCGCCGCGCAAGGCAGCGAAGGCCGCGAAACCCGTCGTGGCGAAAAAGCCGGCCCCGAAGAAACCCGTCGCGGCGAAGTCGAAGGCAGCGGCGGCAAAGAAGGTCGTCAAACCCGCCGCGAAGAAAGCCGTGGCGAAAAAGCCGGACGTGAAGAAGCCGGTGGCGAAGAACGCCGTTGCGAAGAAACCGGTCGCCAAGAAGGCGCCCGCAAAAGTCGTCAAGAAAACCGTCGCGCCGCCGAAGAAGCCGGTCGCGGCGAAAAAGCCCGCGCCGGCCAAGCCGGCTCCTGCATCCACTCCATCGAAGAAGGTTGTCGCGGCGCCCGCGGCGCCGAGCAAGTCGTCCGTGAGATCGAATACATCCAATACATCCATTGAAGGCAACACGGCCCGCGCCGTGAAGAAGCCCGCCGACGCCGACAACGGCGTCACCATGCAGGACGGCCGCTACGCGCTGCCGGCCACCGTGCGCATTCCGCTGCCCAAGGGCTACAAGCCGAGCGTCAAGGAAGAGTACATGGGGCCGCAGCACCTCCAGTATTTCCGCGACAAGCTGTCGAACTGGCGCGAGGAACTCGTCGAGGAAAGCCGCCAGACCATCGAAAGCCTGCGCGACGAAGTGCGCGACGTCGGCGACGAGGCCGAGCGCGCCACGCGCGA
>JAKPAN010000310.1 GCA_029779475.1 Pseudomonadota bacterium | reverse complement strand
CGCGGAAGCCGCGCTCGCCGATCGCGCGCATCTCGACCATGTGCGCGCAATCAACGCGAGCGAGCGCGCCTGGCTCGTCGCCGAACTCGCGAAGCGCGGCTACGAATGCCTGCCGTCGCAGACGAATTTCGTCCTCGTCGACCTCGGCCGCGAAGCCGCGCCACTCGAAAAACACCTGTTCGAACGCGGCGTCATCGTGCGCCCGATGGTCGGCTACGGCCTGCCACAGACCTTGCGCATCAGCGTGGGCACTCGCGCCGAGAACGAGCGCTTGCTGGCGGCGTTGCCGTGACTGCATCGCTTTCTTGGATCAGCGCGCCAGCGGGGCCATTGTCGGGCGACATCGTCGTTCCCGGCGACAAGTCGATTTCGCATCGCGCGATCATGCTCGCGGCGCTCGCCGACGGCATGTCGCATATCGGCGGGTTTCTCGAGGGTGAGGACACGCGTGCGACCGCGGCGATTTTCGCGAAACTCGGCGTGTGCATCGAAACGCCGTCGGCGTCGCGGCGCATCGTGCATGGCGTCGGCCTGCATGGACTCATCGCGCCGTCTGGCGAACTCGATTGTGGCAACGCGGGTACGGGCATGCGCCTGCTCGCGGGCCTGCTCGCGGGGCAGGCGTTCGACAGCATGCTGACAGGTGACGAGTCGCTGTCGAAGCGACCGATGCGCCGCGTGATCGAGCCGCTGGCCGCGATGGGCGCGCGCATCGATGCGGAACCGGGCGGCTTGCCGCCGCTGCGCATCCGCAGCGGATCGAATCTGCGCGGCATCGACTACGAATTGCCTGTCGCCAGCGCGCAGGTGAAGTCGGCACTGCTGCTCGCGGGGCTTTACGCGGACGGCGAGACGATCGTGCGCGAGCCGCATCCGACGCGCGATTACACCGAGCGCATGCTCGCCGCGTTCGACTGGCCGATCGCGTTCGAGCCGGGCAGGGCGCGGTTGTCGGGCGGGCATCGCCTGCGTGCGACGGATGTCGTCGTGCCTGCGGATTTTTCCTCGGCCGCGTTCTTCATCGTCGCGGCGAGCATCGTGCCCGGTTCGCGGCTGCGGCTGCGCGCGGTCGGGCTCAATCCGCGCCGCACGGGTTTGTTGCAGGCCTTGCGTCTGATGGGCGCGGACATTCGCGAGCAAGACGCGCGCGAGCAGGGCGGCGAGCGCGTCGCCGATCTCGAAGTGCGTCATGCGCGACTGCGCGGCATCGAGGTGCCGGTGGAACTCGTGCCGGACATGATCGACGAATTCCCGGCGTTGTTCATCGCTGCCGCGGCGGCCGAAGGCACGACCGTCGTGCGTGGCGCGGCGGAACTGCGCGTCAAGGAATCCGATCGCCTCGCCGTGATGGCCGCGGGCCTGCGCAACCTCGGCATCGCCATCGACGAAACGCCCGATGGCGCCAGCATCCATGGCGGCACGCTGCGCGGCGGCGAGGTCGACAGCCACTCCGACCATCGCATCGCGATGAGTTTCGCCGTCGCCGGACTCATCGCGCAGGCGCCGGTGCGCATCGCCGATTGCGCGAACGTGGCGACCTCGTTCCCGGGATTCGACGCGTTGGCCAACGGTTGTGGATTCGATTTGCGCGTCGCCACTGGTTGACCGCAAAAATCCACGCCAGCCGGAAGCTGAACGGGTAAGATTCCGCGCTTTCGCCCGGGCAGCGCCATGACCAAGGCCGATTCCGTAATTCCCGTGTTGACGATCGACGGCCCTTCCGGCTCCGGCAAGGGCACGATCAGCCGCGCCGTCGCCGACGCGCTCGGCTGGCACCTGCTCGATTCCGGGGCGATCTACCGTGCCGTCGGCTACGCCGCGGGCATGGCCGGTATCGACCTGTCCGACGCGGCGGCGGTCACGCGCTGCGCCGAGACGGCGAAAATCGCCTTCCGCGATCCCAAGGACGGCGGCGAGACGCGCGTGATCGTGAACGGCCATGACGCTACCGATGAAATCCGCACGGAAACCGCAGGCGCGGCGGCTTCGGCGATCGCTGCGTTCCCGGCCGTGCGCACCGCGCTGTTCGAGAAGCAGCGCTCGTTCCGCAAGGCGCCGGGCCTGGTCGCCGACGGGCGCGACATGGGTACCGTCGTGTTCACCGACGCGGCCTGCAAGGTGTTCCTGACGGCCAGCGCCGAGGAGCGGGCGAAAAGGCGCTATAAACAGTTGAAGGAAAAGGGTTTGGCTGTTACGCTTTCGTCCCTTTTGCGCGAGATCGAGGCGCGCGACGAGCGCGATGCAACGCGCAAGGTCGCGCCGCTGAAACCGGCGCAGGGCGCCGTCATCATCGACACCACGGGTATCTCCGTCGCTGACGTGGTGGCGCACGTGCTCGAAGTCGTTCGCGCGGTGCTGCCGCAGCGTCCGGCCAAAGGCCATTGAAGTTTTCATGCGGGCAGGCTGAAAACAGCCGGCCAGCGCGATCCATGGAGGGATCGTTCGCGACTTGGCGACGAATGTCGTCGAGTCGTGGAAGCGAGTCCGGACATGCGCCGGGATTGCTGAGTCGAGAAAGTGCGGGAACGCGCTTTTTCGACAATCAAGTTTGAGGCATGCCGGCATTCCGCCGGCAAACGCGTCGGTGCGGCGTATCTCGCATCATTTGAAGGTGGGCGTCGGCAGCATGCCGAGCGCCTGTTTCATTCCCTGGAATCCAACATGACAGAAAGTTTTGCCGAGCTGTTCGAACAGAGCCAATCGGCGCTCTCCAAGCTGCGCTCCGGCGCCATCGTGACCGGCACCGTCGTCGAGATCCGCAATGACGTGGTTGTCGTCAACGCAGGCCTGAAGTCCGAAGGCATCATCCCGATCGAACAGTTCAGGAACGAGAAGGGCGAACTCGAAATCGCCGTCGGCGACGACGTCAAGGTCGCGCTCGACGCGATCGAGAATGGCTTTGGCGAGACCATGCTCTCGCGCGAAAAGGCCAAGCGTTCGCTGGTGTGGGACGAACTCGAAGAAGCGCAGACCGCCAATGCCGCCATCACCGGCCGCATCTCGGGCAAGGTCAAGGGCGGCTTCACGGTCGACATCAAGGACGTCCGCGCGTTCCTGCCGGGCTCGCTGGTCGACGTGCGTCCCGTGCGCGATCCGTCCTATCTCGAAGGCAAGGAACTCGAATTCAAGATCATCAAGCTCGACCGCAAGCGCAACAACGTGGTCGTGTCGCGTCGCGCGGTGGTCGAAAGCGAGCACTCCGAGGAGCGCGAGCAGCTGCTCGACAAGCTCGTCGAGGGCGCGGTGGTCAAGGGCGTCGTCAAGAACCTCACCGACTACGGCGCGTTCGTCGACCTCGGCGGCATCGACGGCCTGCTGCACATCACCGACATGGCGTGGAAGCGCGTGCGTCATCCGAGCGAAGTCGTCAACGTCGGCGACGAACTCGACGTCCGCGTGCTCAAGTTCGACCGTGAGCGCAACCGCGTTTCGCTCGGCCTCAAGCAGCTCGGCGAGGATCCGTGGGTCGCGATCGCGCGCCGCTATCCGACCGGCACGCGCCTGTTCGGCAAGGTCTCCAACGTCACCGACTACGGCTGCTTCGTTGAGCTGGAGCCGGGCGTCGAAGGCCTCGTCCACGTCTCCGAAATGGACTGGACGAACAAGAACGTCAACCCGGCCAAGGTCGTGCAGGTCGGCGACGAAGTCGAAGTCATGGTGCTCGACGTGGACGAGGAGCGCCGCCGCATCTCGCTCGGCATGAAGCAGACCCGCGCCAATCCGTGGGAAGCGTTCGCCGCGATCCACAAGAAGGGCGACAAGGTCTCCGGCTCGATCAAGTCGATCACCGACTTCGGCGTGTTCGTCGGCCTGGACGGCGGCATCGACGGCCTCGTGCACCTGTCCGACATCTCGTGGCAGACCACCGGCGAAGACCTCGTGCGCAACTTCAAGAAGGGCGACGAGATCGAGGCGGTCGTGCTTGCGGTCGATCCGGAGCGCGAACGCATCTCGCTCGGCCTCAAGCAGCTCGAGCAGGATCCGTTCGGCCAGTACATGGCCATGCATCCGCGCGGCAGCATCGTCAACGGCACCGTGCGTGAAGTCGACGCCAAGGGCGCGACGATCGACCTCGGCGACGGCGTGGAGGGTTACCTGCGCGCCAACGACATCGCCAAGGAGCGCATCGAAGACGCCACGCAGCACCTCAAGGTCGGCGACGCCGTCGAAGCCAAGTTCGTGGGCATGGACCGCAAGGGCCGCAGCCTGCAGCTGTCGATCCGCGCCAAGGACGAAGAGGAACTGCAGAGCACGCTCGAGGAATACCAGAGCGCGACTGGCGGTACGACCAAGCTCGGCGCGCTGCTCAAGGAGCAGCTCAATCGCTGATGCGACAATGCGGCGTGTCCACCTGGGCACGCCGCCGCAATACACGCGCACCGGCGACGGTGCGCGTTTTTTTGGACGCGGAACGCAAACCCGATGGCGATGACCAAATCCGAGTTGATCGAAGCGCTCGCGCTGCGTCAGAAGCACCTTGCGCCGAACGACGTCGAACTGGCCGTGAAGAGCGTGCTCGAGCAGATGAGCCACTCGCTGTCGGTCGGCGAACGCATCGAGATCCGCGGCTTCGGCAGTTTTTCGCTGCACTATCGTCCGCCGCGCATGGGCCGCAACCCGAAGACGGGCGACTCGGTCGCGCTGCCGGGCAAGCACGTCCCGCATTTCAAGCCGGGCAAGGAACTGCGCGAACGCGTCAACGCGGCGGATACCGATTCGAACTCGGAACCGTAACGCGACCGCGCAAGCGATCCGCGTCGAAAACACGGCGCCAGCGGCTATCATCCGCCCACGGTTTCCCGCTCGCGGCCTGTACATGCGCCTGTTTGCGCTTTTCCTGTCGATCCTCGTCATTGCCATCGGCGCTGCGTTCGGCGCGATCAATCCTGTCGTGGTTCCCGTCGATTTCCACTACGCGCAAGTGCAGGCGCCGCTGGGCGTCGCATTGCTGGTGTCGTTGCTCTCGGGTTGGTTGCTTGGCGGGCTCGTGGCGTGGCTCTCGCTGTCCCTCCGCCATCGCGCGTTGACGCGCCAGACTGGTCGGCGCACGCCATGAACGGACTTTTGCCGCTGTTGTTCCTGCTGCTGCCAGTCGCCGCATTCTCCGGCTGGGTGTTGGGCCGCCGGCGCAGCGAGCGCACCTCGGGCGCGCGCGTGAGCGAGCTGTCGACGAACTACTTCCGCGGCCTCAACTACCTGCTCAACGAGCAACAGGACAAGGCGATCGAGGTCTTCCTCAAGCTCGCCGAGATCAACCGCGACACCGTCGAAACGCATCTTGCGCTCGGCAATCTCTTTCGCCGCCGCGGCGAGGTCGACCGGGCGATCCGCGTGCACCAGAACCTCATCGCGCGCCCGAACCTCAGCGACGAAGAAAAAACCGTCGCACTGCTCGAACTCGGCGAGGACTACATGCGCGCCGGCTTGCTCGACCGCGCCGAGACGCTGTTCGCCGATCTGGTCGCGATGGACGCGCTCGCGCCGTCCGCGTTGCGGCACTTGATCGGCATCTACCAGCACGAGCGCGACTGGGACAAGGCGATCGAGCACGCGCGCCGCCTCGAACGTGCGACCGGCGAGTCGCAGGCGACGACGATCGCGCAATTCCACTGCGAACTCGCCGAACAGGCGCGCGCGCAAGGCGATCACGTCGCCGCGCGCGCGCACATCGCCGACGCGTTTGCCGTCGAAGCGGATTGCGTCCGCGCCGGCATGATCCTCGGCAACGTCGAAAGCGCCGAGAACCACCTCGACGCCGCGATCGCCGCATTCGAGCGCGTCGCCGAACTCGATGTCGACTACCTGCCGGAAATCCTTTCGCCGCTGCTCGACAGCTATGCGCGCACGCAGCAGATGCAGCGCGCCGAAGAATTCCTGCTGCACATCATCGAACGCCATCGTGGCGTCTCGCCCGTGCTCGCGCTCGCACGCCTGTACGCGACGACGCGTGGCGAGGACAAGGCCGTCGAAGTCCTCAACGAGAGCCTGCGCCACCGGCCGTCGGTGCGCGCATTGATGGCGCTCATCGACATGAATCTGCGCGGTGTGGGCGGCGAGGCGCGCGAGAATTTCCTCATCCTGCGCGACCTGACGCGGCAGCTCGTCGAAGGCAAGGCGCTGTACCGCTGCAATCGCTGCGGCTTCGGCGCAAAGGCGCACCACTGGCAGTGCCCGAGTTGCAAGACGTGGGGTTCGGTACGGCCGATCCACGGCGCGGCGGGCGAGTAATCGACGTGGAGTGCGAGTTCGATGCGCTCGACGTCAAGGCAATCGCATTTGCGCTTGCCGTCGCCCTGTTGTCGTATGCGCTGACTTGGTTGGCGATCCGCTACGCGCATCGGCGTCTCTTGCTGGACCTGCCTGGCCGTCGGCGGTCGCACAGCGCGCCGACGCCGCGCGGCGGCGGAATCGCCATCGTCCTCGCCATGCTGGCCGCCATCGTAGCGCTGCCGGCGTTTGCCGGATGCCTCATGCCGACAGGCCGAGGGCGCGTGATGATGGCGTCGATCGCGCTGGTCGCGGTGATCGGCTGGATGGACGATCATCGGCCGCTCTCCGCGCGATTGCGGTTGTTCGTGCATTTTCTCGCTGCGACGATCGTGATTCTTTCCGGTATCGGCGCTTTCGCCATCGGCGGCAGTTCGGGCGGGATGTCGCCGCCATGGGCATGGGCTACGACCGGGATCGTGTGGCTGGCGGTGGTGTGGTCGATCAACCTGCACAACTTCATGGATGGCATCAACGGCATCCTTTCCGCGCAGGCGTTGTTCGTGTTCGCGTCGCTGGCCTTGCTGGCGTCGCTCGGCGGCTTTCCGCTGTATTACGTTCTGTTGCCGCTCGTATTCGCCGCTGCTGTCTTGGGTTTCTTCCCTTGGAACTTTCCGCGAGCGCGCATCTTCATGGGGGATGTCGGCAGCGGCGTCCTGGGGCTCGTCATCGCCATCGCCATACTCTCCGAGGGGCGCGCGCTCGCGGCAACCACGGGTCTCGTGTTGTGTTCGGCCTTCGTCGCAGACGCGACCTGCACATTGCTGTCGCGCATGCTGCGTGGTCGGCGTTGGTATAGTGCGCACCGCGAACATCTCTACCAATGGCTCGTTCGCGCCGGACTTTCACACGCGAAAGTGGTGGCTCTGTACATGAGCTGGAATTTGCTGATCGCCTTGCCCGCCGCTCTTTGGATGAACCGGGTGGCGCAAAACACGGTGTCAAACGAAATCGTTCCCGCCATCGGCGTGTACGGACTGGCGGCCTTTGCTTGGTGGCTCGGCAAACGCTGGTGCCTGCGCTGCGTCGCGAACGGAGGTCGCCATGCGGCCGCGTAAGGCGATCGCGCGCATCCATCCGCGACTCGCGGTCGTCGCGCACGACATGTTCATGGTCTGGCTCGCGTGGAGCGCGGTCAGCGCGTTGCGCTGGTCGATGGAAACCGACGCCGCGCCAGTATCGCTGTTCGGTGCGGAAGTCTGGTTCGTCCTCGCCGCGCAGGGACTCGTGTTCTGGTGGACGGGTCTGTACCGCGGCCTGTGGCGTTTCGCCAGCATGCCGGACATGTGGAACATCCTGCGCGCCTGCCTAGTCGGTGCGTTCGCGGTGGCGATCACGCTGTTCCTCTACAACCGCCTCGCGCATGTGCCGCGCACGGTGCTCATCGTGTATCCGTTCGTGCTCGCGATCCTGCTCGGATTGCCGCGCCTCGCGTATCGCTACTGGAAGGACAGCCGCCTCGACTTCGTGCGCGTCGCGAGCGAGCGCGTGCTCGTGCTCGGCGCGGGCAAGGCGGGCGAGGCGCTCGTACGCGACCTGCGCCGCGAGCGTCGCTACATCCCCGTCGGTTTCCTCGACGACGACACCACCTTGCGCGGCTCGCGCGTGCACGGCGTGCCCGTACTCGGCACGCTCGAACAACTGCCGCACGTCGCGCGCGAAACCGCCGCGGAAATGCTCGTCATCGCGATGCCGACCGCGAACAAGGCGCAGATGCGCCGCGTCGTCGAATTGTGCGAGGAATGCGAACTGCCGTTCCGCACCGTGCCGCGCCTCGAGGATGTCGTCGCCGGCCGCTCGACGTTCAACGAACTCAAGGAAGTCGCGATCGACGACTTGCTAGGCCGTGAGCAGGTGCAACTCGACTGGACGGCGATCCGCACGCGCCTGTCCGGCCGGCGCGTGCTCGTTACCGGCGGCGGTGGATCGATCGGCTCGGAACTGTGCCGGCAGATCGCACGGCTCGGCGTGGAATCGCTGACGATCCTCGACCAGTCCGAATACAACCTTTACCTCATCGAACAGGAACTGCGTCGCAGCTATCCCGACCTGCTGTTCGATGCCGTACTCGGTGATTGCGGCGATGCGATGACCTGCGAGCGCGTGTTCGCGCGCTCGCGTCCGCAGATCGTCTTCCACGCCGCGGCCTACAAGCACGTGCCGCTGCTGCAGTCCCAATTGCGCGAGGCGTTCCGCAACAACGTGCTCGGAACGCGCACGGTCGCGCAGGCGGCCGACCGTTTCGGCGTCGACAGCTTCGTGCTCATCTCCACCGACAAGGCGGTCAATCCGACCAGCGTGATGGGCGCGTGCAAGCGCATCGCGGAATTGTTCTGCCAGAACTTCGCGCGGCAGTCGAACACGCGCTTCATGACCGTGCGTTTCGGCAACGTGCTCGATTCGGCGGGTTCGGTCGTGCCGCTGTTCCGCGAGCAGATCCGCAACGGCGGGCCGGTCACGGTGACGCATCCGGAAATCACGCGCTATTTCATGACGATTCCCGAAGCCTGCCAGCTCATCCTGCAGGCGTCGGTGCTCGGGCAGGGCGGCGAAATCTTCGCGCTCGACATGGGCGAACCGGTCAAGATCCGCGATCTCGCCGAGCAGATGATCCGGCTCGCCGGACGGCAGGAAGGAAACGAGATCGCGATCGTCTACACCGGCCTGCGTCCCGGCGAGAAACTGTTCGAAGAATTGTTCCATCCGCAGGAGCGCTACGCGCAGACCGCGCACGCGAAGATCTTCCTCGCCCAGCCGCGCAGCATGTCGTGGGCGTCGCTGACCGCGCAGCTCACGCACGCCGAGAACGCCACGCGTGACTTCGACGAGGAATCCTTGCGCCGCATCGTCGAACAACTCCTGCCCGAATTCGTCGCCGCGCAAAATGCCGGCGCCGACAATGTCGTTGCCCTCCGCTCCGTCTGAAACCCGCTCTGTCTGAAACGGAATCCCCATGAGCCAACGTTTGCGCAAAGTCGTGTTCCCCGTTGCCGGCCTCGGCACGCGCTTCCTGCCCGCGACCAAGGTGGTCGCCAAGGAAATGCTGCCGGTGCTCGACAAGCCGCTGATCCAGTACGCCGTCGACGAAGCCGTCGACGCGGGCGCGGACACGCTGATCTTCGTCACCAACCGCTACAAGCATGCGATCGCCGACTACTTCGACAAAGCCTACGAGCTCGAAGCCAAGCTCGCACAATCGGGCAAGAACGACCTGCTCGCGCTAGTCCAGAACACCGTGCCGAAACACGTGCGCTGCGTGTTCGTGACGCAGGCTGAAGCGCTCGGCCTCGGCCACGCCGTGCTCTGCGCGAAACCCGTCATCGGCGACGAACCGTTTGGCGTCGTCCTGCCCGACGACCTCATCTGGAATGGCAGCGGCGCTGGCGCCCTGCGCCAGATGTCGGCGCTGCTCCACGCGAACGTTGTCGGCGCCGTCGCCGTCGAGGAAGTGCCGCGCGACCAGACCAACAAGTACGGCATCGTCGACACCGGCGGCGACGGCGGCCGCGCCGCGCGCATGAAACACGTCGTCGAAAAGCCCAAGCCCGAAGTCGCGCCGTCGAATCTCGCCATCGTCGGCCGCTACGTGCTGCCGCCACGCATCTTCGAACTGCTCGAAACCACGAAGCCCGGCGCCGGTGGCGAAATCCAGCTCACCGACGCGATTCAGGCCTTGCTCGGCGAGCGTAATGTGCTTGCTTACCGCTTCGACGGCACGCGCTACGACTGCGGCAGCAAGCTCGGCCTGGTCAAGGCGACGCTCGCGATGGCGCTGGAAGATCCAGCGCTGGCTGGCCCGACGCGCGAGTTCATGGCGAGCCACAGTTGATCGACTGATGGATCTCAGTTACATCCTCAACCAGCTCGGCGAAGATCGCGCGCAGTATTTCGGCGCCGTCGCGCCGCCGATCGTGCAGTCGTCGATCTTTGCGTTCCCGACGGTCGATGCGATGCGCGTCGGCTTCCGCGACGAATTCGGCGAGCACGTATACACGCGCGGCAACAATCCGACCGTCGAAATCCTGCGCAAGAAGGTCGCTGCACTCGAGGGCGCGGAAGATTGCCTGATGTTCGGCAGCGGCGCGGCGGCGATGTCGGCGGGCGTCATCGCGTGCCTGTCCGGCGGCGATCATGTCGTCTGCGTCGCGCGGCCGTACAGTTGGACGCGCGCGGTGTTGCAGGATCTGCTCGGCCGTTTCGGCGTGGCGACGACGTTTGTTGACGGCACGGACGTCGCGAATTTCGAGCATGCACTGACCGAACGCACGCGCCTGATCGTGCTGGAAAGCCCGAATTCGATGACGTTCGAACAGCAGGATCTCGCTGCCGTCGCGAAGCTTGCGAAGGCGCGTGGCATCCTCACGCTCTGCGACAACAGTTACGCGACGCCGCTCAACCAGTCGCCGCTCGCGCTCGGCATCGACCTCGTCGCGCATTCAGCGACCAAGTACCTCAACGGTCACAGCGACGTCGTCGCTGGCGCGCTGTGCGGCAGCAGCGAACTGATCCGCAAGGTGTTCCGCGGCCCTTACATGACGCTCGGCGCGATCGTCGCGCCGCACGATGCGTGGCTCATGATCCGTGGCCTGCGCACGCTGCCGATCCGCATGCAGCGCATCGCGGCCACGACGGGAGAAGTGCTTGCGTTCCTCGAAAACCATCCGCGCGTGCGCCGTGTGTTTTCGCCGCGGGCGAGCGGCAATGCGCAGTTCGCGCTCACGCAGCAACAATTGCATGGCGCAAGCGGCCTGCTCACGATCGAACTCGATGCCGATGTCGCGGGCGTCGAGCGCTTCTGCGACGCGCTCGAACGCTTCCTGATGACGGTGTCGTGGGGCGGCTACGAGTCGCTCGCGTTCCCGGTCTGCGCGGTGTTTCCCAAGGACGCGCCGTTGCGACCTGCCAATGGCGGCGCGAGCCTGAACTTCGTGCGATTGTCGATCGGGCTTGAAGAGCCGTCGGTACTGATCGCCGATCTCGATCAGGCGCTCGCGCGTATCTGAACTTCAGATCGGCGCGCTGCGAATCTGCCAGCCAGCGGCAATCGCGAGTGCGGCGAGTGCAACGAATGCCAGCGTCGTGACGCGCAGCCAGCGCACGACAGGTGCGACCGCGTCGCCGCGCCGCACGCGCGTGTCACGCATCACGCGCGCGCCCGCGAGCGGCCAGCGCGCGCCGCGTAGTGCGCGCGAGGACAGCCACCAGGCATGACCCGCAAGTGCGAGCAGGCAGAAACCGCAGAGCGTCATCGTGATGCCGATCCATTGCCGAATCTGCATCGCGGCCTCGCGCGGCGCCCCGACGATCGCGTGCGCCTGCATCCAGCGTTGCGCACCAACGAGCACGACGACCGCGAGCACGATGGCGCCGGCAAGCAACCACAGCGTGCGGCGACGATAGGCCGGATCGGCGCGCTGGATGTCTTCGCTCATGCGTGAGTCCAAAGAATGGGCTGCGGCATGATAGGCGCTGCCCCGGGCCGCCGCTGCACCGTTCGTCGCGCAATTGCTGCGGTCGTCGCCGCTGATATGCTTCGTCGATGAAATCCATTCTCCTTGCCGTTGCACTCGCGCTGCCGCTGGCCGCATGCCAATCGTTCGGATCGCGCACCGCGCCGCGCAGCGCCGCAGCGAAAACCATTGCCGTCGATGCGAACGTCGAGGGTGTCTACGACAACCACGCGCAGGTCTGGGCCGCACGCGAGAACGCGTCGGCGATCGCCGCGCCGCATGTGCGTGTCGTCATCGAGACGACCGGCCAGCGGGAGTGGACGATCTGGCGCGTGCATCTCGACGCATCGCCGCCGATGGATGCGACCTGGGCGTTCCGCGAAGACGCGGGTGCGACGGCGATGCTGGTGCCGCATCGTGCACTCGTCGCCGCGCCGGCTGTCGGCAAAAACTTCGATCCCGCGCAATGGGCGCCGCTCGATGCGTGCGCGCTGCATCCGGCCAGTCCAGTGACATCGTTCGCCGGCGACGCAGCGACATGCACCGTGCTCGCGCCCGGCATCGGCGCGCAGATGGCGTTGTTGCCGCTCGCGGTCGCGCGTGACGGCGAATGGCTGCGCGTGCGCTTCTACGCCGACCAGGCGCGAGGCTCGGAGGCACGCGAGGATTTGCGCCGCGTGCAAACCTTCGGCGGCTGGGCCGCGATCAATGGCGGCGGCCCGAAGGCCGCGGCGGACAGCAACGACTGGCACATGGATCGCAGCGTGCGCATCGACAACGAGGGCGGCCGCTACGCGCTGCATTGGCGCGATGGCGGCGCGTCGGGCTATTCGCTCGCGCTGGAACGCGTCACCTATCGCGACGGCAACATGCCCGTGCTCAAGCTCTCGGTGATCGACGACGCGAGCGGGCAGGCGCTCGCCTACGCGTGGGCGAATCCGGAGGCGACGCGCATCGGCATCAACCTCGGCTGGGTGCAGGTC
>JAKPAN010000306.1 GCA_029779475.1 Pseudomonadota bacterium | reverse complement strand
TACCACGTCCCGGAATGCGGGAATGATCCGCAAGCTTCCGTGCCGCTCTAGCCCTTCGCGACCGGCCGCGCTGGATCGGAAATCCAGCCACTCCACGACGGCGCGAACACACGCGAGCCATGCAGGCCCGCATGTTCCATCGCAAGCAGGTTGTGGCAGGCGGTGACGCCCGAGCCGCACATGTGCACGACGTCCTTCGGCGCATGCGCGCCAAGCAACGCGGAAAATTCAGCGCGCAGCGCATCGGCTGGTTTGAAGCGGCCATTCGCATCCAGGTTGTCAGCGAACGGCCGGTTGACCGCACCCGGCACATGGCCGCCTACCCGGTCGATCGGTTCGACTTCGCCGCGGAAACGCGGCGCGGCGCGCGCGTCGATGAGCAGCACGTTGTTCGCGGCGAGTCGCCGTTGCAGCTCCTCGTAGCCGACCATGGCCGTCTCGTCGATGTGCACGGAAACATGGCTTGGCGCGGGCGCGACATCGCCGCTCTCGGTCGGCAATCCGGCCGCGAGCCACGCCGACCAACCGCCGTCGAGCACCTGCACGTTCGTTTCGCCGACGAGGCGCAACAGCCACCACGCGCGCGCCGCGGCGAGCGCGCCGTTCGCATCGTCATAGGCGACGACGCGCCGGCCAGGGCGCCAACCCGCACGCGACAACGCCGCTGACAAACGCGCGTTGTCGGGCAGCGGATGGCGGCCCAGTCCTTGTCGCGAAAGGTCGGACAGATCGTCGTCGAGATCGACGTAGACCGCGCCGGGCACATGCGCGTCGCGATGCTCGCGCCGGCCCTTGCCGGCATCGGCGAGATCGAAACGGCCATCGAGGACGAGTACGTCGCCGCGCGGCAACGCATCGGCGAGTTCAGCGGCGGAAACGAGTGGCGTGGTCATCGCGAACGCTCCAGTCGATCGATGAGGTTCTTGAGCATGAGCGCGGTCGCGCCCCAGATGCGCCGGCCTTGCCATTCGCACGAATAAATCTCGCGCTCGCGGCCGCGCCACTGGATCGCCTCGCGGCGCAGCGTCGCCGGTTCGAGAAGGAAATCGAGCGGCACCTCGAACGCTTCGTCGACTTCGTCGGCCTGCAATTGCAGTTCGTAGTCGCCACGCACGAAACCGGCGACGGGCGTGACGCTGAACCCGGAAATCGTATCGAGGCGATCGAGATAGCCGAAGGGTTCGACCAGCGACGGCGCGACGCCGGTTTCCTCGCGCGTTTCGCGCAGCGCGGCGGCGACGACGCCCGTGTCGCCCGCGTCGACGGCGCCGCCGGGAAAGCTGACCTGCCCTGCGTGGTTGCGCAAACGCTCGGAGCGTCGGGTGAACAGCACCGACAGAACCTCGCCGCGTTGCACGAACGGCACCAGCACCGCGGCTTCTCGATGCTGCGCGGATTCGCCGAACACGTCGGACAGTTCTGGCGCGTTCCAGCCCGGCGCGGAGGGCGGATCGGACAACGCGCGCACGGCGAGGCGCAGCCGCGAGGCGTCGACGCGCGATCGTCGGGCGTCCGGCGCGGCGTTCATCGGAGCATCGCTTCGCGTTGCGGCAGCACGTCGTCCATGAGCCTGCGGCGCTCGGCTTCGCCCATCGCGATCCAGCGCGCGATCTCGTCGCCGCTGCGCAGGCAGCCTTCGCAATACCCGTCGGCGCCGAGATGGCAGATGCCGACGCAGGGGCTGAGGATGGGGACGGCTTGCGTGTTCACGGAGACCTTCAAGGTGCTGCTACGCATTCCATTTTCAAGAAACGCAGGCTCTTCGTTGAAAAGTGCGTCCTTGGATGGCCGCTTTTGGACTCGCCCACGTGCACCGCATTCCGAACTCGCGCGGAAAAATCCATCGGGTTTGCGTCACGGACGATCGCAAAAGCAAACGCCGCGACAGGCGCGGCGTTTGCGGTCTTTTCGGCCTCTCGTCGCGCGTTACTTGACGTCGACGATCTTCACTTCCCACACGTAGACCTGGTTGCCCGAAGCGGCTTCCGGCGGCAGGTAGACCATCCAGTGATCGCCGACCTTCATCTTCTGGATGATGTCGACGAGCGACTTGGAACCGAACATGTTCATCAGGTCGGAAACCTTGGCCTTGATCGGCTCGCCGACGAAGGAGCTGCGGATCTCGCGGCCGCTGGTCAGCGACACGCGCACGTGGAACGTGATTTCGCTGGCCGGCGTGATCGCCTTGCCGCTGCCGGCGTCGATGACGCGGTACTGCGTGCCGTCCGGCAGCGCGACGATGCCCGGCTTGGAGCGGTTCGACGCCATGAACGTGTCGGCCGTGCGCTTGTTGTCGGCGAGTTCCTTGTCCTGCGCCGACTTCATCTTCTGCTCGTACTTCTGCACGGCGTCCTGCATCGCGGCCACCGGCACGGCCGGATCCTTGCCGGCGAAGCCGTCCTGCACGGCGCGCGTGAACGTCGCGATGTCGACGTCCTGCTTCTGGCCGGACAGGCGCGAGCCCATCTGGAAGCCCATCGCATAGGACAGCTTGCCCTTGTCCGATGCGGTGTCCTGCGCGGACGCGGATCCTGCAACAACCAGCGCCGCGAGGGCGAGTGACCAACCAAGCTTCATGCGTCTGTCTCCGAGTGAATGGTCTTGGGCCGCCGCGCCGCGCGGCGACCCGAACAAAGTAGGCTAGTGTACCCGAGCCTTCGGCGATGTGCCGGGCACGGAGAGCCGCCCGCCATGATGCGGATTGCGGCTGAACCGGGCCCGCCCGAGGGCGTCAGTGCGCGCCGCCCGCGTATTTTTTCTCGCCCGCGGTCACG
>JAKPAN010000299.1 GCA_029779475.1 Pseudomonadota bacterium | reverse complement strand
ATGAACAACAGCAAGGCTTCGATCGCGAGCACGACGCCATAACGCCGGCCCAGGCGCAGCGTCGCGTCTCGGATGATTGCGCCGCTCGCCGCGCAACCACCCATGAACGCGCCGATGAGCAGCGCGAAATGGCCGATGTTCGTGAAATCCCCTTTCGCGATGGAGATGCCGAGCATCGTCGTCGTGCCGGTCAGGTGCGTGATGCCCTGATGCTGCACGCCAAGGAAACCGGTCGAATTGATGATGCCGGCGAGGAAGGCGAGCAGCACGCCGCCGACCAGCACCCACGGTTGCAGTTTCGCGATCGTCATCAGAGCTTGCGCCGCGGTGGAACGAGGAAATCGCCGAAGAACAGGCCGGCGACGATCGCGATGAGCAGCGCCATCATCGTCACCGCGGTGTCGATGCCGAGCAGCACGTCGCGGTCGAGCAGCGAACTCAGGCTGCGGAAACCGACGCTGCCCGGCACGAGCAGGATGATGCCCGGCTCGCGGATCAGCGCGCCCGGCCGCTGCGCGAAACGCGCGAACAGGTTGCTGAGCGCACCGATGACGAGTCCGCCGAGAAACGTGCCGAACACCGGCGACACGTGTGATCCGCCGACCTGCGTGCAGACGTAGCCGATCAGCGGCGCGGCGATCACGACGGGCAGGAAACGCCGCGGACTCTTGAACAGCACCGCGAACGACACCGCGCCCGCGAAGATCGCGACCCATTCCGCCCACAGCGGAATCGGCGTCGTGTTCGCGGGCGGCGGCACGATGCCGAACAGCGCGCAGCCCTGCAGCGCGGCGGCGGTGCCGAACAGGAGTTTGAGCAGCGTCGCCAGCGCGCCCATCATGCGCGCAGTGCCGGAAATCAGGTGCTGGCTCGACAGTTCGCGCACCGCCGTCGTCAGCGTCATGCCCGGGATCAGCACGATCACGCTGGCGATGACGACCGCGCGCAATTCCAGCGGCACCACGTAGACCGCGACGAGGATGGCGACCAGCGTCGACAGGAACGCCGCGACCGCTTCGAGCGCGTTGGCGAACGACGGAAAGCGCAACGGCAACAGGCTCAGCGCGCCGATCAGCAAACCGTTGACGAAAGCGACCGCGACTTCCGCCCAACCCGTGTGCAGGATCGACGCGATCGCCGCCGAGGCGATGCCGTAGCCGAAGACCGTCGCCGCGTGCGTGAAGCGGCCCTGCCGGCGCGCACCGATTTCGCGCAGCACGCGACGGCCTTCGCCGAGATCCATGTCGCCTGCGATGACGCGGTCGGCGATCTCGTCGACGCGGCACAGACGGGTGAGGTTGACCTCGCCCGGCGGCACGCGCACGACCTGGGTGATCTCGGCGAGGTCGTCGCCCGCCGCGGGATCGGAAAACGACATCACGATCGAGGTCGGCGTCGACAACACGTTGCAACTCAGGCCGAGGCGCGCGCTGACCTGGTTGATGACGTCTTCGAGGCGCGGCGCAGCGGTGCCGTATTCGTGCAGCCGCCGCGACAGTTCGACGACGAAGCCGATGCGCGTCTTCAGCGGATACGCGGTGTCGGGCGGGCGGGCGGCTTCGGTCATCGCGCAATGATGCCTCGGCGCCACCATCGCTTGCGAGAGGCACGCATGATTTCCGATTGCATCGCGGACTGTTAGCCTTGCCGAATGCAGGCCGCCGCGACCGCCCAACTCGAACGCAACGGCAACGGCGTCGCTGCCAGTGGCGATTGGACGCTCGCCGCCGCGCCGCGCATCGCCGCGCTGATCGCGCAACTACGCGCGTCGCTGCCGGCGCAGGCGCGCGTCGACGCGCGCGGCATCGGCCGGCTCGACACCGCCGGCGCGCGGCTCTTGCTCGACCTCGCCGGCGACGACCGCATCGACGGACTCGACGCCAATCGCCGCGCGCTGCTCGATGCCGTCGCCAAGGTCGACCTCGCGCCCGAACCGGCGCCACCGCGCGACAACAGCCTCGTCGCCCTGCTCGCACGCACCGGCGCGGCGGTCGAGCAGATCGGGCGCGACGCCCTGCAACTCGTCGGCTTCATCGGCCTCGTGCTCGCCACGCTCGCGCGCTGCGTGCCCGATCCGCGTCGCTGGCGGCCGACCTCGCTCGCCTTCCACCTCGAACAGACCGGCCTCGACGCGGTGCCGATCGTCGTCCTGCTCAATTTCCTCGTCGGCGCCGTCGTCGCCTTCCTCGGCGCGACCGTGCTCAAGGATTTCGGCGCGACGATCTACACGGTCGAGCTCATCGGCTATTCGTTCCTGCGCGAATTCGGCGTGCTGCTCACCGCGATCCTCATCGCCGGACGCAGCGGCAGCGCGTTCACCGCGCAGATCGGCTCGATGAAATCGCGCGAGGAAATCGACGCGATCCGCACGCTCGGCCTCGATCCGGTCGAAGTACTCGTGATGCCGCGCCTGCTCGCGCTACTCATCGCGATGCCGCTGCTCACCGTGCTCGCCATGCTCGCCGGCATCGTCGGCGGCGGCGTGGTCGCCGCGCTGAGCATGGACATCTCGCCGACGCTGTTCGTGACGCGCCTGCATGACCTCGGCGCGACGAAACATTTCTGGGTCGGCATAAGCAAGGCGCCGCTGTTCGCCTTCCTCATCGCCTGCATCGGCTGCCTCGAAGGTTTCAAGGTGTCGGGCAGCGCCGAATCGGTCGGCACGCACACGACATCGAGCGTGGTGCAGTCGATTTTCGTGGCGATCCTCGTCGACGCGCTCGCGGCGATCTTCTACATGGAGATCAACGTGTGAACGCGCCTGCGGCGGAAAACGTCATCGAAGTCCGTAACCTGCGCAACCAGTTCGGCGCGCAGGTCGTGCACGATCATCTCGACCTCGACGTACGCCGCGGCGAGATCATGGGCGTCGTTGGCGGTTCCGGCAGCGGCAAGTCGGTGCTGCTGCGCTCGATCATCGGCCTCAATCGCCCCGCCGCGGGCAGCGTCAAGCTGCTCGGCGTGGAGATGACGACGGCGAGCGATGCGCAACGCGCGCAGATCGAACAGCGCTGCGGCGTGCTGTTCCAGAACGGCGCGCTGTTCTCGTCGCTCTCGGTCGCGGACAACGTGATGGTGCCGATGCGCGAGCATTTCCGCATGCCGGCCGCGCTCATGCAGCGTTTCGCGGATCTCAAGATCGCACTGGCCGGATTGCCCACGAACGCCGGTGCGAAATATCCGTCGGAATTGTCCGGCGGCATGGTCAAGCGCGCGGCCCTTGCCAGAGCCATCGCGCTCGATCCGGACATCCTGTTCCTCGACGAACCCACCGCCGGCCTCGACCCGATCGGCGCGGCCGCGTTCGACCAGCTCATCCTGACCCTGCGCGAAAGCCTTGGCCTGACCGTGTTCCTGATCACGCACGACCTCGACACGCTGTACACGATCTGCGATCGCGTCGCCGTGCTGTCGCAGAAACGCGTGCTGGTCTGCGATACGCTGGACAAGGTCGAGCGCTACGACGATCCGTGGGTGCAGGAGTATTTCCAAGGGCCGCGCGGTCGTTCGGCCGAATGCGCCGCGCACAAGGCGCAGTCCGCGCACGCAATCGCTCCCGGAGGTGCATGACCATGGAAACCCGCGCCCACCACGTCCTCATCGGCGCCTTCACGATCGGCGTGTTCCTGCTCGCGCTCGGCTTCGTGCTGTGGATGTCCAAATCCGGCGCCGACCGCCGCTACAACGAATACGAAATCGTCTTCACCGAAGCCGTCACCGGCCTCTCGGTCGGCGGGCTCGTGCAGTACAACGGCATCAAGGTCGGCGAAGTGTCCGCGCTGCGTCTTGCGCCGGACGATCCGCGCAAGGTGATCGCGCGCGTGCGCCTGGACGCGAGTGCGCCCGTGCGCCAGGACACGCGTGCCAAGCTCGGCCTGCAGGGCGTGACCGGCCTCGCCTTCATCCAGCTGTCCGGGGGCGCGCCGGGCAGTCCGCCGCTGCTGCCGACGCGCGAGCATCCCTTCCCACAGATTCCCTCCGAGGAATCCGCGCTGTCCAAGCTGCTCGCCTCCGGCACCGACGTCGTCACCAGCGTCAACGACATCCTGCTACGCATGAGCGAAATCCTCTCCGAGGACAACGTCAAGCACATCGGCCAGACGCTGCAGAACGTCGACCAGCTCACCGCGACGCTCGCCGACCAGCGCAACGACATCGGCACCGCCGCGCGGCAGCTCGCCGAAGCGACCGCACAGATCAAGACGACGCTGACCGCGATCAACAAGATGGCCGACACCACCAACGGACTCATGCGCGAGGACGTGCGCAACCTGCTGCAATCCACGCAGAAGGCGCTGGCGACGATCGACAAGGTCGCCGGTTCCGCCGATGCGCTCATCGACGACAACCGCGGCGCGATCGACCGCTTCGCCAACCAGGGCTTGCGCCAGCTCGGCCCGACATTGTCGGAACTGCACGAGACCCTGCGCTCGCTCAAGCAGCTCAGCGACAAGCTCGGCGCGTCCGACAGCCTGCTGCTCGGCCGCGATCAGCCCAAGGAGTACCAGCCGCGATGAAAGCGACCCGCCTTCCGTCCCTGTTCGGGGCCGCCCTCTTCGCAGCCGCCCTGCTCGCCGGCTGCAGTTCGCTGCTCGGCGTGCAGCGCCAGCCGTTCACGACCTACGCGCCGCGTTACCACGCGCCGGAACCTGCGGCGGGCGGGCCGCGCGTGGACTGGCAACTCGTCGTCGAGACGCCGCAAGCGAGCGACACGTTGAGTACGGCGCGCATCGTCGTCATGCCGAGCCCCGGCGTCATCGAGGTCTACCCCGGCGCGCGCTGGAGCGACCCGGCGCCGACGCTGCTGCGCAGCCTCGTCGTGCAGGGCTTCGAGCAATCCGGCCGCATCGTCGGCGTCGGCAGTTCGACCAGCGGACTGAGCGCCGACTACGCGCTCGCCATCGACCTGCACGCGTTCCAGGCGGAAATCCGCGACGACGGCGCGCACGCGGCGATCCGCTTCCAGGCGCGCCTGCTCGACTACCGCACCAGCCGCGTGCTCGCGACGCGCGCGTTCACGGCCGACGTGCCGTTCCCGCCCAAGGATTCCGCCGCGGCGTTCGCGGCGTTCGAGAACGCGGTCGGCCAGGTCGTGTCCGAAGTGGTCGACTGGACGCTGGGTTTCAAGAAGTCCTGAGCAAACCGCGATCCTGATGGGCCGGATCGCCCTCCAATACGAACGAAGCGCCCCGAAACCGGCAATAATGCGCGCCCGTTGAACCGCCGACCGGCGGCCGCGCCCCGCTTGCCACGATCGCCTGCGACGCTTGCGCCGCGCGATCGCGATGCGGCCGCTGCCGCCTGCACCGTTGCCGCCGATGATCGACACCGAGACCAGCACGCCGCACAGCCTCCTGCAAGCGCAACTCGCGCGTGTGCAGGAGTTGCTGCGTCGCCAGCATCTCGTCGAAGGCCTCGCGCATCGCCAGCATGGCGAGCATCACGACCTCGTCGAAAACCTCGTCCATCGCCAGCACCTCGCTGAACTGCAACGCGAAATCGATGGTCTTCATCCGGCGGACATCGCCTACATCCTCGAAGCGCTGCCGCCCGAGGAACGCCGCGAAGTCTGGAACTTGGTCAAGGCCGACCGCGACGGCGAGATCCTGCTCGAAGTTTCCGACGCCGTGCGCGAGTCGCTGCTCGCCGACATGGACAAACCCGAGTTGCTCGCCGCCGCCGAGCAGCTCGATGCGGAAGAAATCGCCGACCTCGCCGAAGACTTGCCCGAGGACGTGCTGCAGGAACTCATGCACCGCCTCAACGCCGAGCAACGCGAGCGCGTGCAGGCGGCGATGTCGTGGGAAGACGACCAGGTCGGCGCGATCATGGATTTCGACATGGTGACGATCCGCGAGGACGTCACGCTCGAAACCGTGCTGCGCTACCTGCGCCGGCTGAAAGAATTGCCCGACCACACCGACAAGCTGTTCGTCGTCAACACCGACACCGTGCTCACCGGCGTGCTGCCGATCCGCTGGCTGCTCGTCAACGACCCGGCGAAAGACGTCAGCGAAGTGATGGCGCCCGACGCGAACACGTTCCATCCCGAGGACGACGTCGCCGAAACCGCGCAGGCGTTCGAGCGCTACGACCTCGTCACCGCGCCCGTCGTCGACGCGCACGGCAAGCTCATCGGCCGCGTCACCGTCGACGCGATGCTCGACGTGATCCGCGAGGAAAGCGACGCCGAAGTGCGCGAACGCTTCGGCTTGCGCGAAGACGAGGACATCTTCGCGTCCGTGTGGAAGTCGCTGCGCAACCGCTGGGCGTGGCTCGCGATCAACCTCGTCACCGCCTTCGTAGCCTCGCGCGTGATCGGCGTGTTCGAAGGTTCGATCCAGAAACTCGTTGCGCTCGCCGCGCTCATGCCGATCGTCGCCGGCATCGGCGGCAACTCCGGCAACCAGACCATCACGATGATCGTGCGCGCGCTCGCGCTCGATCAGATCAGTCCGTCCAGCGCGAAACGCCTGCTGCGCAAGGAACTCGGCGTCGCCCTCGTCAACGGCCTGATCTGGGGCGGCGTGATCGGCATCGTCGCGTGGCTGCTTTACAAGAACCTCGCGCTCGGCCTGGTCATGACCGCGGCGATGACGCTCAACCTGCTGCTCGCCGCGTGCATGGGCGTGCTGATTCCGATGAGCCTGCTCAAATTCGGCCGCGACCCTGCGATGGGTTCGAGCGTGATGATCACCGCGATCACCGACAGCGGCGGGTTCTTCATCTTTCTCGGGTTGGCGACGTTGTTCCTGATCTGAATACCGGCGCGCCTGCGCAACATAAATGTGCTCAATACCTGAATTTAGCCTCGCCGCGAAGCGATGTCCGCTTGAATAAAGTGCTAACTGGACTCTAGTTTCTTCAGTGTCTGTCCTTCCGAATCCTTCCATGCGGTTCTGCCATTTGCTGTTCCGCCATGAACTACCGCGGCGGCGGCGCTTGGGCTCGAGAATTCGTGGTTCTTTGTGAATAGTAGGTGCCCGTCTGCCTTGACTAGAACACCGTCCTTCAGAAGCTGCTTCCGCGCATTTATCACCCAAGGATAATCTTTGGCGGACGGTCGAAGATTCGGTGCAGCCTGGGACTTGGCGAGCACCACCATTCCATTTGGAGTGAGATGGCCAGTTGCTTTCAATCCGCTAATTTCACAGTACAAGGGTCGAGCTTCTTCCTTGGATTCCGGCGGCGCCGCAATTGGCACAAGCACTTCGACGCCTAAAGCGGGGAGCAGTTGCTCAATCTTTTCGAGAAAAATCTCCATGTCCGCCCGATCGGACTCAGGGAGTCTTGACGTTGTGGCTTGTGAGTTGTTGAGGTTAGCGCGACCTGCTGCCTTGGCAAGCTCAATTAGCCGACCTTCAAGGTAGCGAATGTGAGACTTAGTAAGGTTTTCATCCTTGCTGGTGAAGTAGACGACGTGATTCCAGAAATCCTTGTCAAGATGCTGCTTGAGTCGTGTTTGGATTGACTCAGCCTCCCCGATATATACGGCTGGCCCACCTGACATGGGATCAATACCAGTCAGCAAGTAGATCCCCACATTAGCAGCCTCGTCGCGCCTGAGGAGTTGCTCAAGTTCCGTGCGAGGACCAGCGACGGCCTTTCCCGACCAGTTGGATATTTCACCGGTTCTGAGTCGCTTTGGATCGCCGTGCGGGAGATAGATCTTGATGGTCGCGCTTGGCATGGGTAAGTCCATCTAACGTTTGATTCGATTCGCGAAGCGAGGTCGGCCGAATGAGCTCACCCGGATAGCAGAGCTGGGGACTTAAAGAACCGTTTGCGCGGCTGAGCATATGCCATAGCGAACTTTCAACCAATTCGCCGCGCAAACATGCGCTGTGTCCTGATCAGTTCAAACCCTTCACGCTCGTAGAAGCGATGCGTACGCTCACGTTCCGCGCGGCTGCGCACGCGCAGGCGCGTGCAGCCGTGCTCGCGCGCCCAGGCGGCGGCGCACTCGACGAGCGCTCGGCCGATGCCGCTGCTGCGCGCGTTGGCGGCGACGACGAGGCCGAGGATTTCCGCTTCGTCGTCGCCGGTGAGTTGTGCGCAGATGCCGGCATGCAGCCAAGCGATCACTTCGCCACTGGCGTTCTCGGCGACGAATACTTTCGCAGCGGCGTTTTCGATCGCGGCGAGTCGCGCGACGACTTGCTGCCGCGTTGCGGGATAGCCGAGCTCGTCGCAGAGCGCGGCGATCGCCGCGGCGTCGTAGGTGCGGGCACAGCGGATCGTCGTCATCGCGTCCTCCTTTTCGCGCAAGACTGGCGCGCGAATCGGCGCATGCGATAGCGCTGAAGCGACGAGACGCGGGCACGAGGAACGATTTTCCATTCCCCATGCCCGCATTCTTTCAATCGCAGCAGCCGTCGCCGCCCTTCACCGTGTGCGCATCGCTCGCGGCGACGCCGCGCGTGAGGCCCTTGCCGCTCGCGACGAAATGATCGGCGACGACCTGCGCCACGCATTGCGAGACGCGCTTGCCGGTCGGGATGTGCAGGAATTCGTTCGGGCCGTGCGCGTTCGAGTGCGGGCCGAGCACGCCAGTGATGAGGAACTGCGCGCCGGGGAATTTCTCGCCGAGCATGCCCATGAACGGGATCGAGCCGCCTTCGCCGTTGTAGGCGACGGGCGCGCCGAAGTATGCCTTCGACGCATGCTCGACCGAATGTTCCAGCCAGTGCGCGAGCGCGGGCGCTTCCCAGCCGGAGCCGGCTTTTTCGAGGTCGAACGTCACCTTCGCGCCGTATGGCGCATCGGCTTCGAGCAGGCGCTTGAGGAATTCGCCGCCCTGCTTCGCATCGAGTGTCGGCGGCACACGCAGGCTGAGCTTGACCGCAGTGAACGGGCGCAGCACGTTGCCCGCGGAATCGAGCGGCGGTATGCCGCCGACGCCGGTCACTGACAGCGCCGGGCGCCAGGTGCGGTTGAGCACGAGTTCGGTGAGGTCGGCATTCATCGGCTGCATGCCATCGACGAGCGGGAATTTCGCGTAGACGTCCGCGCCGAGAATCTGCGCCGTGCGCTTGGCCTGCTCGACGCGCTGCGCGGGAATTTCCACGTGCAGTTCCTGCGGCAGGATGCGGCCCGTGGTTTCGTCCTCGAGGCGCGACAGGATCTTGCGCAGGATGCGGAAGCTCGACGCGACGATGCCGGACGCATCGCCCGAGTGCACACCTTCCTCGAGCACCTTGACCGTGAGGTTGCCGCCGGTGAGGCCGCGCAGGCTCGTCGTCAACCAGAGTTGTTCGTAATTGCCGCAGCCCGAGTCGAGGCAGACGATCAGCGACGGCTTGCCGATGCGCGCGGCGAGATGGTCGACGTAATACGGCAGGTCGTAGCTGCCCGATTCCTCGCAGGCCTCGATCATGATGACGCAGCGCGCATGCGGAACGCCCTGCTCCTGCAGCGCGCGGATCGCGGCGAGCGAACCGAAGATCGCATAGCCGTCATCGGCGCCGCCGCGGCCGTAGAGCTTGTCGCCTTCGATGACCGGCTTCCACGGGCCGAGATGGTCGGCCCAGCCGGTCATTTCCGGCTGCTTGTCGAGATGGCCGTAGAGCAGGACGGTGTGGTCGCCCTGACCGGGAATTTCAATGAAGATGAGCGGCGTGCGGCCCGGCAGGCGCACCACTTCGATCTGCATGCCCGGAATCGGCTGCGACTTCGCCCATTTCTCCATGAGCGCGACGGCCGCGTCCATGTAGCGGTGCTTGGCCCAGTCGGCGTCGAACATCGGCGACTTGTTCGGGATGCGGATGTACTCGACCAGTTGCGGAACGATCTCGTCGTCCCAGAGCGTGCCGACGAAATTGCCGAGTGCCTTTGCGTCCATCCCGTTGCCTCCGGTTGCTTGCGTGAGCCGCGCGCGAGGCCGCAAAGGCCGCGTGCGAGCGCGAAGGCCCGATTTTATCGGATCGCGCCGAGCGCCGTAGGAAATTTCCTACACGACGCGGCGGAGACTTCCGACACATGCGCGCGCCGATCGCCGCTCGTGCGCGGCGCGTGTCTGCGCGATGCTGCGCATCGTCCCCTGCCGATTCCAGACCATGCGCCTTCTGCAAGCCTTCCTGCTCGCCCTCGTCTTCGCCTTCGCGCTGCCCGCCGCGGCGAACGCGCAGGTCGACATCAACCAGGCCGACGCGAAGACGCTCGCCAACGCGCTCGTCGGCGTCGGACTGGTCAAGGCCGAGGCGATCGTCGCCTGGCGCGAGCGCAACGGCCCGTTCCGCAACGTCGAAGACCTGTCGAAAGTACGCGGCATCGGCCCGAAGACGATCGAAGCCAACCGCGCGGTGATCGTCGTTCATCCGGCGACCGCCACGCCCACGTCGCCGAGCTGATCACGGCGCCGCGCGGACTTCGCGAGCCAGCGGACACGATTCGTCGCATTCGGACGCGACGATGCTGAACGCGCGCGATTGATCCTCGCGCCAATTGAACTAGAATCGCGCCCGCCGCCGCGGCTTGCGCACGTAATGATCCTTCCGCGTTACCACATCGGCCCGTCGACGATCGCGGGCGCAGGCAAGGGCTTGTTCCTCGACGAGCCCGTCGCGCGCGGGCGCATCGTCACCGCGCCCGACGACATCCCGCGCGTGCATTCTTTCGACGACATCCTCGCCAGCCCGGATGCCGCAACACTGCTGCCCGCGACCGTGCGCTGGTTCGAGGATCGCTACACCGTCTCGCCCGACTGGCCCGACGAGTGCTACATCAACCACGCCTTCGCGCCGACCGGGTTGTGGCATCTCGGCTTCGTGTTCGCCGCCGCCGACCTTGCCGCCGGCACCGAAATCACCGTCGACTACCGCCACCTGCTCGCGCCCGGACAAGTCGAGGATTTCCGCGACGCCGACAGCGGCGGCGAGATCGTCGGCTTTACCTGGGCGGAAAGCCTGCGCGCCTCCACGCACGCGCTCGCGGCCCTCTTGACCTGATCCGACCATGATCGAAATCCCCACGCTCGTTACCGATCGCCTGCGCCTGACCGCATTCGGCGAACGCCACTTCGAATCCTACGCGGCGATGCTCGCCGACGAAGGCAGCACGCGCTTCATCGGCGACGGCCAGCCGCTCGACCGCATGAACGCATGGCGCTCGATGGCGATGCTGCTCGGACACTGGGCCTTGCGCGGCTTCGGCATGTGGGCGGTCGAACTCAAGGACAGCGGCGAATTCGTCGGCCGCGTCGGCCTGCATCAACCCGAAGGCTGGCCCGACCTCGAACTCGGCTGGATGCTCATGCCCGACCAGCGCCACCACGGCTACGCGACCGAAGCCGCGCGCGCCGCACTCGACTACGCGTTCACGCGCCTGCATGCGCCGCGCGCAGTGAGCCTGATCCGCAATGAGAACGTCGCCTCGGAGCGTCTCGCACGCCGCCTCGGCGGACGCCAGGCGACGACCATCGATTTCCTCGGTGCGGCCACGCTCGTCTACATCTACCACCGCGCTGACGAACCTCGCGCCGACGCAACGAACTGAGCGGCCGCGCATGCGCGTCATCCGGGCCAGCGAAAACCGCCGCGTGCGCTGGAAGAACGACGGCGGCTGGACCACCGAAATCGCTCGCGATCCCGCCAATGGCGAGCATTTCCGCTGGCGCATCAGCATCGCCGAGATCGAACGCGACGGCCCGTTCTCCGCTTTCCCCGGCATCGACCGCGAACTGCTGCTGCTCGACGGCAGCGGCATCGAACTCGACATCGACGACGCGCCGCCGCGCCGCCTCGTGCAGCGCTTCGAACGCGTGCGCTTCGCTGGCGAATCGCGCGTCGACTGCCGCCTGCTCGCCGGTCCGACGCGCGACTTCAACGTCATGGCCGACCGCGCGCTCGTCCGCGCGGAAACCTTCGCGCGTCCGCTGGTCGGTCCGATGGTGATCTTTCCCGAAGCGGGCGTGGAATGGTTCGCCTACGTCTTCGCCGGGCACGCAGACGCGCGCGACGACGCGCAGACGAGCACGCTCGCCGCGGGCGACGGACTGCATGTCGACTTCCGCGCAGGCGGCGCGCGCATCGTCATCGACGGCGGCGGCGAGCTGGTGCTCGTCAAGTTTTCGGCGGCGGCATAGACCGGCGTCCTGAATTCCAGCTTCGGAATTCCGCGCTGACGCGATGCAGTGCGCCGCAAGTCAAACCGAACGGGAAACCTCTCGCGCGCGCCACGTGCACGCCGCGCCGATGTCGCGCAGGATTTCGTGCGGCGAGTCGGCCAGTTCTCCAGCCAATTTCGACAGGAACGCGGGCGTTCCGGTTTCTGCCGCGCCCCGCAGCCACGCGGCGGCGGCGTCGATCTCGCCGCGCTGCGCGAGCACGGCCGCGCAGCTCGCCTGTCCGCGAAAATCGCCGGCTTCGGCGGAGCGGCGATACCAGTCGAACGCGGCGAGCGGATCGCGCTCGACGTGCGTGCCTTCTTCGTAGTAACGGCCGACGAGGTTCATCGATTTGGCGTGGCCCATGCCCGCGGCTCGGCGATACAGCGCGAACGCGGCGGCGCCATCCTGCGCGACGCCGCGGCCGGTCGCGAGCAGGTTCGCGTAGTTGTACAGACCCCAGTCGAAGCCGGCCGACGCGGATGTGCGATACCACGCGGCGGCGCGTTCGAGATCGACGGAGGTGCCGCGCCCGAGTTCGTGGCAACGGCCGAGCATGTTCGCCGCGCCGGCATGACCGGAGTTCGCGGCGAGCGACCACCAGTGCAGCGCTTCGCGTTCGTCGCGCTCCACGCCGCGGCCTTCGGCGTACAACTGGCCGAGCAAAGCCTGCGCTTCGACGTCGCCCGCGTGCGCATGCGCGCGCACTTGCGCGAGCGCGGCCGGCCAATCCTCGTGCGCGATCGCCGCGAGCGCCTGCGCATCGAGCGCGGGGCGTGACTCAGGCATCGGCCCACTCGCGCAGCAGGTTGTGATAGACGCCGGTCAGGCGCACGAACTCCGGCGCGTCGGGCGCGCGCGCGGCGAGGCCCTGGATCGACACGTCGAGATCGAACAACAAGCGACGCTGCGACGGCGAGCGCACGAAGCTCTGGATCCAGAAGAACGACGCGACGCGCGCGCCGCGCGTCACGGCGCGTACTTCGTGCAGGCTGCTCGCCGGATACAGCGCGAGGTCGCCCGCCGGCAGCTTGATGCTGTGCGAGCCGAATGCGTCCTCGACAACGAGTTCGCCGCCGTCGTATTCGTCCGGTTCGGCGAGGAACAGCGTCGCCGAGAGATCGGTGCGCAACGGCGGCGCATCGGCCTTCGTGCGGTCGTAGCGGATCGCGTTGTCGACGTGGATGCCGAAAGCCTGGCCGCCTTCGTAGCGGTTGAACAGCGGCGGGAAGATGCGCCGCGGCAACGCGCCGGCGAAGAACGTCGCGTTGCGCGCGAGCGCGGCGAGGATCTGGTCGCCGAGTTCGCGCGCGAGCGGATCGTCGTCGGCGAGCTGCGCGTTGCGCTTGACCTGCCCGGACTGATGGCCCGCGGTGATGCGGCCGTCCTTCCAGTCTGCGACGTCGAGCCGCGCGCGCAGCGCAGCGACGTCGCTCTTGCTCAGGATGCCCGGTACGTGCAGCAGCATGGCGATGCGTTCGTCCGCGACGTCAGAAGCGGTAGCTCGCCGACACGATCGCCTGCCGGCCCGGCGCTTCCGTCGCGAAATGCGTCGGATAGGCCTGCGCGTAGTACGTCTTGTCGGTGAGGTTTTGCACGTTGAGGCGCAGCGCGAGGCGTTCGTTGATTTGCCAGCTCGCCATCGCGTCGAAGCGCACGTAACCGGGCACGCCCTTCTCGGTGATCTGCTTGTCGGCAGCGTTCACGACGAACGAACCCGCGACGTCGGATACCGCGAACGCGCCGCCGCCGATCGTGATCGCGGGCGT
>JAKPAN010000294.1 GCA_029779475.1 Pseudomonadota bacterium | reverse complement strand
GCGCCAACGCGTTGAGCTGTTGTGCCGTCATCGCGCTCGCGCGCGCCGCCCCGGTGCTCTGCTCGGCCATCTGCGCGATACGCTCGACCGATTGGGCGACGGCGGTGCTGGCCGAACTCTGTTCGTGGATCGCGTCGGTAATCTCGCCGACCATGCCGGCCGCCTCGCGCGAGCCCTCGCCGATCTGCCGGAGGAGGTTGCAGGCGCCGCCGGCGCGCGCGACGCTCGCCGCCACCTGATCGACGGCACCGTGCATGCTGGCCGAGGCGTCCTGTGCGCCGGCGCGCATGGCAGCGATCGTCTCGGTGATCTCGTGCGTCGATTTCTCGGTACGCTCGGCGAGCTTGCGCACTTCATCCGCCACGACAGCGAAGCCGCGCCCCTGCTCGCCGGCACGCGCCGCTTCGATCGCTGCATTCAGCGCCAGCAGATTGGTCTGGTCGGCGACGTCCTTGATGACGCCAACGACGGTAGCGATCTTCTGGCTCTGCGTTTCAAGCTTGTTGATGATGTCGGCCGAGGCGGAAACCGACGCGGCGATCGTGTCGATGTCGCCGACGGCTTCGACGACGACGTTCTCGCCCTCGGTCGCCAGATTACCGGCGCTGGACACACGCTCGCGCGTACGCGTCGCGCGGTCGCCGACCTGATTGATGCTGACGGTCAGTTCTTCCATGCTCGCCGCCATTTCCGAGGCGGCGGCACTCTGCGCTTCCGACGTGTCGGCGACCTGCCTCGACGCGTCCGACATCGTCTCGGCCGACTGCGCGACCTGCGCCGCGGCACGGGCGACGCTCTGCAGGTTTCCCTGCAAACGTTCGAGCAGGCGGTTCAGCGCCGCGCCCATCTTGCCGATCTCGTCGTCGCTGCGCAGGTCGACGCGCGCCGTCAGGTCGAGTTCGGATTCGACGCGCGCGACGGCGTGCTCCATGCGTGCGAGACCGCCGCTGATGCTTCGTCTGAGGGCAAAGCTGAAACCACCGAGCACGAGTGCGCCGAACGCAATGGAGACGAGCGAGAGCCAATTACCGCTGGCCAACGCGGCGTTGGCCTTTTCCCGTTGTGCGGATGCGAGCTTCTTCGAGTAATCGGTGTGCTCGACCAAGTGCTTCTCAAGCGCGTCGACAAGCGGTCTGCCCTGAACGAAGAGTTCCTTGGCGTCCGTGTTCTGGATGTCGCGGGACTTCTGGAGCACCTGTTCCACCAACGCGAGGTACGCCGTGTAGGCCTGGCGGTCCGCCTCCAGCATCTGGCGATCCGTATCGTCGCTGTTGGCCGCCAGCGTCGCATAGGCGTCGAGCGTCGTCGCAAAGAGCTGCCGGGCATCGGCGATCCGCTTGTCGTAAGCCTTCTTCTCGTCATCGTCCCACGTGGTCATGTGCCCGAGCACGGCGACGCGGATCTCGAGGAAGGTCTTCTGCATCAAGGCGATCGGCTCGACCGCCGGAACCGTGTTCTTCTCGCTGTATTCGACGGCCTCGCCGATCGAGTGCGCGACCCGGTTACCGATGATACCGACAACCAACAGGATGACCAGCGTGAGCACTGCCATCAAGGTCAGTTGGCGGGATATGGTCAG
>JAKPAN010000263.1 GCA_029779475.1 Pseudomonadota bacterium | reverse complement strand
GTTCATCTCGCTGACGCTGACGCCGATGATGTGCGCCTACCTGCTCAAGGCCGACGCGTTGCCCGCGGGCGATCACGCTGACGCGCATGCGCACGCGAAGGACGATCTGTGGTCGCGCATCCTCGCCGGCTACGGCAAGACGCTCGACTGGGTGCTCGCGCGCCAGCCGCTGATGCTGCTCGTCGCGTCGATCACCGTCGTCGTCACGATCGCGCTGTACGTGACGATTCCGAAAGGCCTGTTGCCCGAGCAGGACACCGGCCTCGTCACCGGCGTCGTGCAGGCCGATCAGAACATCGCGTTCCCGGCGATGGAGGAACGCACCAAGGCCGTCGCCGACGCGTTGCGCGGCGTGCCCGGCGTCGCCGGCATCGCGGCGTTCGTCGGCGCCGGTTCGATCAATCCGACGCTCAACCAGGGCCAGCTCAGCATCGTGCTCAAGCCGCGCGGCGAGCGCGACGGCCTCGATGCGCTGTTGCCGAAATTGCAAGCCGCCGCCGCGCATATCCCGGGCGCAGCGCTGTATCTCAAACCGGTGCAGGACGTCGCGCTCGACACGCGCGTCGCACCGACCGAATACCAGTACTCGCTGTCGGAAGTGAATTCGACCGAGCTCGCCGGCTTCGCCGCGCAGATGACCGACGCGCTGAAAAAGCGCCCGGAACTCGCCGACGTCGATAACAACCTCGTCGTGCAGGGCAACGCGCTGCAACTCACCGTCGACCGCGAAAAAGCGAGCCGTCTCGGCGTGCCGATGCAGACCATCGACGACACGCTCTACGACGCGTTCGGCCAGCGCCAGATCTCGACGATCTTCACCCAGCTCAACCAGTACCGCGTCGTGCTCGAAGTCGCGCCGGAATTCCGCACCACGACCGCGCTGCTCGACCAGCTCACCGTGCGCGGCAACGGCAACGGCGCGCTCACCGGCAGCAACGCGACGACGTACGGGCAGGTCACGTCGAGCAATTCGGCGACACCGTCGGGCATCGGCAATACCGGCAACGTCGGCATCGCGGTCGGCGGCGGCGGCGTGATTCCTCTCTCGGCGTTGGCGACGGCGACGCAGGGCAACGCGCCGCTCGTGGTCAGCCACCAGGATCAGCTGCCGGCGGTGACGATCTCGTTCAACCTCGCGCCCGGTTACTCGCTGTCGGACGCGGTGACCGCGTTCCGCGACGTCGAATCGCAGCTCAAGTTCCCGCCGCAGGTGCGCGGCCAGTTCATCGGCAAGGCCGCTGAATTTTCCGCGTCGCTCACCGACGAAGTGCTGCTCCTGCTTGCCGCCGTCGTCGTCATCTACATCGTGCTCGGCGTGCTCTACGAGAGCTACATCCATCCGGTCACGATCATCTCGACGCTGCCGCCGGCCGGCGTCGGCGCGCTGCTCGCACTGTATCTGTGCGGCATGCCGCTGTCGGTGGACGGCATCGTCGGCATCGTGCTTCTGATCGGCATCGTCAAGAAGAACGCGATCATGATGATCGACTTCGCGATCGAGGCGCAGCGCGCCGGCCTGAACGCGCACGACGCGATCCGCCGCGCCTGCATCCTGCGCTTCCGCCCGATCATGATGACCACCGCCGCCGCGCTGCTCGGCGCGCTGCCGCTCGCACTCGGCAACGGCATCGGTTCGGAACTGCGCAAGCCGCTCGGCGTGGCGATCGTCGGCGGCTTGCTGCTGTCGCAGCTCATCACGCTGTACACGACGCCGGTGATCTACCTGTACTTCGAGCGCTTCTCGGACTGGATGCACGCGCGGCGTGAGCAGCGCGCGCTCACGCACGCAGCGGGACGCGCGGCGTGAACATCTCCGCGCCCTTCATCCGCCGGCCGATCGCGACGTCGCTGCTCGCGATGGGCCTCGCCGCGGCGGGCGCGATCTGCTATTTCCTGCTCGGCATCAGTGCGTTGCCGAATCTCGAATTCCCGGCGATCTTCGTCAGCGCGAACCAGCCCGGCGGCACGGCCGACGTGATGGCTTCGACCGTCGCCGCGCCGCTGGAACGGCACCTCGGCCAGATTCCCGGCATCGACACGATCAACTCGACGAGCAGCGAGAACAGCACGTCGGTGTTCCTCATGTTCGACGCGAGCCGCAACGTCGACGACGCCGCGCGCGACGTGCAGGCGGCGATCAACGCCGCCGCGCCGGATCTGCCGTCGGGCCTGACCAACGCGCCGACCTACCGCAAGATGAATCCGAACAACCAGCCCGTGCTCGCGCTCGCGCTGACGTCGGACACCGAGCCGATGTCCAAGCTCTACGACTACGCCGATTCGCTGCTTGCGCAGCGCATCCGCCAGTTGCCGGGCGTGAGCGACGTCGAAGTCGCCGGCGGCGCGACGCCTGCGGTGCGCGTCGATCTCAACCTGCGCGCGCTCAACGCGATGGGTTTGTCGCCGGATCAGTTGCGCAACGCGCTCGTCGCCGCGAACGTGACGTCGCCGCAAGGTTTCCTTTCCGACGGCAAGACGACGATGGCCGTCACCGCGAACGACGCGCTGCACACCGCGGCCGAGTTCGCCGATCTCGTCATCTCGATGCACAACGGCGTGCCGGTGCGGCTCAGCGACGTCGCCAGCGTCCACGACGGCCAGCAAGATCAGTATCAGGCCGCGTGGTTCGGCGCGCGTCGCGCGATCCTGTTGTTCGTGCGCAAGCAGGCGGAAGCGAACGTCATCGCGACCGTCGACAGCGTCAAGGCCGACATCCCGCTCATGCAGAGCTGGCTGCCGGCGAACGTGCAGCTGACGCCGTTCTTCGACCGCACGCCGATCATCCGCTCATCCGTCGACGAGGTGCAGATCAGTCTGCTCATCAGCCTCGGCATGGTCGTGCTGACGATGGCGCTGTTCCTGCGCCGCCTCGCGCCGACGCTGATCGCGGCGACCGCGGTGCCGCTGTCGATCGCGGGCGCGTTCATCGTGATGTACGTGCTCGGCTACACCCTCGACAACATGTCGCTGATGGCGCTCGTCATCGCGATCGGCTTCGTCGTCGACGACGCGATCGTCGTCATCGAGAACGTGATCCGCCACGTCGACGCCGGCATGTCGCGCCTGGAGGCGACGCTGCTCGGCGCGAAGGAAATCGGCTTCACGATCGTCTCGATCACGTTGTCGTTGATCGCGGTGTTCGCGCCGGTGATGTTCGCGAGCGGCATCACCGGCATGTTCTTCAAGGAATTCACCGTCACGCTGATTTCGGCGATCGTGTTCTCGGCGATCGTCTCGCTGACGCTGACGCCGGCCTTGTGCGGACGTTTCCTCTCGCCGCATTCGGAAGCGAAGCCCTCGCGCTTCGGCGACTGGCTCGACCGCTTCCACGCCGGCATGCTCGGCGCGTATCGGCGCCTGCTCGACCATGCGCTGCGTTGGCCGCGCCTGACGGCGCTGCAACCGCTGTTGCTCATCGTCGTTACCGTGTTCCTGATGCGCTTCGTGCACGGCGGGCTGTTCCCGCAGCAGGACACCGGCATGTTGTTCGGCCGCATCACCGCGGGCACCGACGTGTCGCCGCCGCGCATGATGGAACAGACGGTGAAGATCGCCGACCTCGTCATGAAGGATCCGGCCGTCGAAAGCGTCGGCTCGCGACTCGGCGGCGGCTACGGCGGCGGTGGCGGCGGCAGCGGCCAGCTCTACATCACGCTCAAGCCGCTCGCGCAGCGCCACGGCGAATCGACGTTCGACGTGATGACACGCCTCAACGCGACCGCGCAGCGCATGCCCGGCGTGCAGATGCGCCTGCGCCCCGTGCAGGACTTGCCCAGCGGCGGCGGTGGCGGCGGCAACAGCGGCGGGCAATACCAGGTGCAGCTCAAGGGCAACGACATCGCGTCGTTGCAGGAATGGATGCCCAAGCTCGTCGCCGCGCTGAAGAAGGTGCCGCAGCTGCGCGACGTCGGCAGCGACATCGACGAAGCCGGCCCGCGCCAGACGCTGCTCATCGACCGTCCCACGGCGGCGCGCCTCGGCGTCACCGTCGGCGCGATCGACAGCGCACTCAACGACGCGTTCGGCCAGCGCCAGGTGTCGACGATCTATTCCGACATCAACCAGTTCAAGGTCGTGGTCAGCGCGCTGCCGAACCAGTCGACCGATCCGTCGTCGCTGGAAAAACTCTACGTGCGGGCGAACTCGGGCGCGATGGTGCCGATCACCGCGGTGACGAAGATGCACAGCGGCATCGCTCCGACCGAAGTCGAGCACGAAAGCCAGTTCTCGGTGACGAGCCTGTCGTTCAACCTCGCGCCCGACGTGAGCATGAGCGAAGGCCAGGCGCTCATCGAGAAGACCATCGCCGGCATGCGCCTGCCCGGCGACATCCGCCTCGATTTCGCGGGCGATTTCCGCAATTTCCAGAAGCAGCAAGGCGACACGTCGCTGCTCATCTTCGGCGCCATCGTCGTCGTCTACATCGTGCTCGGCATGCTCTACGAGAGCCTGATCCATCCGGTCACGATCCTGTCCACGCTGCCGTCGGCCGGCGTCGGCGCGCTGCTCGCGATGGTGCTGACCGGCACGGAACTGTCCGTCGTGTCGATGATCGCGATCGTGCTGCTCATCGGCATCGTCAAGAAGAACGCGATCATGATGGTCGACTTCGCGCTCGTCGCCGAACGCGAACATCACTTGCCGCCGCTCGAGGCGATTCGCGAAGCCTGCCTCGTGCGTTTCCGCCCGATCATGATGACCTCGATGGTCGCGATCTGCGCCGCGTTGCCGCTTGCGATCGGCTTCGGCACCGGCTCGGAACTGCGCCGCCCGCTCGGCATCGCGATGATCGGCGGCCTGCTCGTCTCGCAAAGCCTCACGCTGATCTCGACGCCGGCGATCTACCTCATCTTCGCACGCATCAGCGAACGGCGGCGCAAGCGCAAGGAAGAAAAGCTCCTGTTGAGAAGTGCGGTCATGGACGGCCGCGGGTAGACCGTCCGAAGCCGGAACGCCCGCGAACTCGCTCCGCCGGAAGACACGGCGATCCCGGACGGATCGCAAAGTAAACAAGCTCGGTCACACGCAGCCGCCTCATTCCATTTCCGGCGGCAACGCCTGCGTGCCGTCGCCGTACGGCACGTCGAATCCTTCCTTGAAGATCACCAGCGTGTCGGTGTCGCATATCGTGGCCGCTCCGGTCGAACGCCTGATCCATCTCTGCCCGGATCTCACGCCGCGCTAGCGCGACGTCGCGCGCTGGATCGCCGACGGCAAGTCGAACGATTCGATCGCGTATCTGCTCGGCATCCGCGTCGAAACCGTGAAGAGCCACCTGTGCGTCGTCTACGACAAGCTCGGCGTCGACGACCGCCTTGCCGCCGTGCTGGCGGTGCGTTCGAGATGCGTCGCGTCAACGCGGCTTCGGCGCTTCCGTCGTCGGCGTGATGCGCAATGTCAGCAAACGCATGGCGCGACCCTTGGCATCACGCAGGTCTTCGCCGGCTTCAGGCGGCGTGGTGACGCGGATCTGGAAATCGCCCTCAACCGCGCGCGCGCAATCGGCCAGCCGCGGCAAGCACAGGACGCGCAAGGTTCCCGCTGCGCTCGCGCTTTCGATGACGCGCGCATGCAGCGGCCAGCTGCGCCATGTCGCCGCGAAGATCGGCTCGTGCGCGACGGCGTCCGCGCCGCGCAGGCGATCGGCTTCCAGCACCGTCGGCCACACGTCCCAGAAGTCCCCGGCAACGACTTGCGCGCGATGCTCGACCGCGACACGCGCCCAATCCTGCGCCGATGTGCGCCACGTGGTTCCGACGAGTTCGCGCGGCGCTGCAGACGCCCCGCCCAGTCCGACGCCCCAGGCCAAGCCGAGCGACAGCGCGACAAGCGCGACGAGTCGCCACTCCTGCCGCCACACGCGCTCGCACGCGGCAACGAGAACGAAGGCAATGCACGCCGCGATGCCGACCTCGAACATCAGGTAGTAACGAATCCAGTACGCATTGGTCTGCACCCATTGCGAACACGACAGCGCGCCGATACCGGCGATGCAGTACAGCGCGAGCAAGGCTGCCGCGATCGCGTCGCGCCGCGTGCAGAAAAAACCGGCGACGACGGCGGCGATGGCAACGACGAGGAAACCCGTCGGATGCAGGTTCGCGAAGACGGTCGCGTAGCCGCTGTGGATCGCATGCCACGAGATCTCGCCGCGGCCGAAACTCGTTTGCGCCTCGCCGAACCGATGCGCGTGTGCGAAGGCAAGTACGACAGCGAACGCGTTGAGCGCAGCGAACGCGGCCGCGTCGCGTCGCGGCATGACCGTCAGGACGAATGCGACTGCAAGCAATGGGAAGGACAGCAAAAGCAGGGCGATGTTGGTCGCATAGGCGAGGAAAGCGATCGCCAAGGCAGCAGCGAACCAGAGCGATCCGCGATCGCGGCGGTGGAACGCCATCGCCGACACCGCGAACAGGACCATCGACGCACCCACCGGAATGTGGTGCACGTACAGATTGAAATCCGCGAAGGGACTGAGCAGCAACGTGAGCAGCGCACTCGCGACGACCGTCGCCACCAGCAGGAAACGGGCGCTCGGCCGCAGCACGTACAACACGCCCAGCGGCGCGAGAAAGGCGAAGAAGGCGCGCAGGAAAATCTGCGCGCGCAAGTTCCAGGTCACGTCGCCGATCGACCAGGCCAGCGCGGGCAGCAGGTTGAGGAAGCGATCCTGCCGCCAGAAATACCAGGTCAATTCCTGCGTGGACATGTAAGCGGTGAGGATGCCGTCGGCGTCCTGCATGCCGGCCAATCGCGCCGACAGCGGATACGCGACCGCGGCCAGCATCGCGGCCGCGACGAGCGCGAGCGCGTACTTCCACGAGGTGCGCGATGCCTCCATCACGGACCTCGCGCCCCGCACGACACGCACACGCCCGATCCGGCGCCGTCCCCGACGAACGAATACGGCACGTCGCAGGCAGCGCAGGGCATGCACGATTTCGCGTCGCCGAGCACGGCCGCCGCGTCGCGCATGCGCCGCCGAAGCCGGACGAGATTCCGCATCGCGCGGAAGATTTCGAACGGCGGAATCTTCGATACGCCGTAGCCGCGCTTGTGGAAATGGATCGGCACTTCGGCGATCGCGAATCCGTGCATCGCGGCTTCGGCCATCGTGGTCGTGAAGAACGAATAGCCGTTGCTGATGAGCCGCCCGACATCGAGCGAACGCAATCGCGATACCCGGAACGCGCGCAGCGACGTCGTGAATTCGTGCAGCGGCAAGCCGAGGACGCGCCGGTACGCCGCGTTCCCCGCGACGCTGAGGAAACGTCGCCATCCGACATAGTCGCAAGTGCCGCCCGCCATGTAGCGCGAACCGACGCAGAGATCGGCACCGGCGTCGAGCGCCGCGAGCAGCACGGGAATATCCGCGGGATCGTGCGACAAATCCGCGTCCATCGTGACGATCGCGTCGTAGTCGTGGTGCATCGCATGCAGCAGCGCGAACACGTGCGCGGTGCCGAGGCCGAGTCCGGCGCGGCGCTGGATCACCGTCACGCGTGGCAGGCCGAGCGACCGGATCGCATCGACCGTGCCATCGTTGCTTTCGTCATCGACGACGAGCACGTCCGCGTCGGGAACGCGTTCGCGGATCGCGGGCAACAACGACGTCACATTGCCCGCTTCGTTGCGGGTCGCCAGAAAAACAAGAACCCTCGCCATTCCCTCTCCGGAAGTGACACCCGCGCCCCTGCGCGTCGCGCCAGTATCCCTGCCGGATAGGGACGCGTCCATGACAGGCCGCGCGCGTGTGTCGCATCAGAAACCGAGCATGCCGCGATCGAGCGGTTGCGCGCCGCGCGGACGCGTCGTGAATGTCCGCGACGCGGGCAACGGCGCGCCGTGATCGAGATGCGCCCACAGCGCATCGAGCGCGGCATAACCGTACGGCATGAGCGGCACGTGGCGCTCGCCGAAACCGGGCGCGGCGAGGAACGAGTCGAAGTGCTGCGCGTGCGGCACGCGCCAGTACGTCGGCGCGCGGCCGGCCGCGTGAAGCAGGTCGACGTAGGGCGCGCTCGCGAAATCGATCGGCAACAGTCCGTCCTGCTCGCCTTGCGCGACGAGGATCGGCAAATCCGCGCGCGGCATTTTCGCGGCGGTCGCGGCGACGGATTCTCGCAATGCGCGCGCGCCTTCGCCGTTGCCGTCCCACAGTGCGCGCAGGCATTGCACGCCGGGCGCGGTCGGATCGGCCGATGCTTCGACGCCGCCGAGCAGCATCACGCCCGCGCCGGGCGGAATACCGCTCGCGTCCGACCACCACGCTGCGCGCGTCGCTGCGTCGGCCGGCGCGGGCACGCCGCTCGCCGACAAGGCACCGAACGAAAATCCGCACGGCATCGCGCCGGGCGCGGCACGCAGATATGCGGACGCATACGTCGCGCCGACCGCGCGCCACAGATCGAACGCGGTCGAACTGGCGGCCGTCGCGATCGTTTCGTCGCGCCAGCCATTCGCGTGCAGGCGATCGAGCGCGGATCGCGATTGCGCGGCGACGTCCGCGCCTTCGACGAGGCCGACCTCGCGCAGGTGCGCGCAACGCACGAGCCACGCGGGCGCGATCGCGCCTTGCGAGCGCGCGAACGGCGTGTCGGCGAACCGCGCGTCGGCGAGCGCGCAGGGCATCAACAACGCGGCTTCGGTGACGTAATCGTAGAGCGCGCGGCCGTGGCCCTCGACGTGAACGTTTGGCTCGAGCGCGACGACGCCCGCGAGCAGGTGCGCGTCGTCGAGACCCGCGGCCTGCAACACCGCGCCGCCGCCGTTGGAAATGCCCGCGGCGATGATGCGCGTGTTTTCCGCGGTGAACGGCGCGGCTTGCGGAAACGCACGGTCGAGCATCGCCAGACCGAAGTGCGCGGCTTGCAAAACGTGGCGGCCCCATTGGCTTTCCGGGTTGTCGCCGGAATGCGCGTGCTTGACCGCGACGCCGTGCGCGACGCTTGTCGCGGCGGGTTCGAATTCCAGCGGTGTCGCGCCGCGTTGTGCGCGCGTGCCATCGAGCGCGACGCCGCTGTCGGAGTCGAGATCGAAATAGCCCGAGCCCGTGCCCTTGTCGGTGTAGACGACCGCGCAGCCGCGCGGCAACGCCCATGCTCCGGCGAACGATATCGCGCCGTAGACGCCGCGCGAGCCCGACGACGGCGCGACGACAAGGCAGCGCGCTTTCGCGTCGAATGCATCGGGAATCTGTGCGAGCACGCGGTGCGGGGCGCGTGCCTGCGGCAACTTCGCGAACGCGCCGAATTCGCGGCCGGGCACGTCTGGCGCGCCGCCGTAGACGACGCCGTAACCGCCGAGCGGGCCGAGGTCGGCGATGCCGGCCCAGCTCGCGTGGATCGCGCGGCGGCGCAATTCTTCGGCGGTCGGATGCGCGGCGTCGGCGAACGCAGGCGGTTTTGCGCGCAGTCCGGCGAGGCCGAGTCCGGCGCTGAGCAAATCGTCATGGTCGCGATGCGCGGTTTCGCGCACGTCGCTGACGAGTTCGCGGTCGATCATGGCGTTCTCCGGGGGCTTCGTGCGCAACGCGCAGGCGGTGAGGCAGGGCAGCAGCAAGGCGAGGATGAGGGTGCGCATGCGCGCAGGGTATGCCGACGGTGTCGCGCGCGCATCGGACGATCGTCCAATGCGCTTTTCCGTCGCGTTCATCGGTTGGTACTACGCTCGACGTCCCGCAACGAAGGAGTGCGCCATGCCCTATGCACGCAATCAAGACCTGCCCGAATCCGTGCGCGATCATTTGCCCGAGCATGCGCAGGCGATCTATCGCGAGACGTTCAACCACGCCTGGGACGAATACGTGCATGCAAAGGATCGGCGCGGCGACGAATCGCGCGAGGAAGTCGCGCACAAGGTCGCATGGTCGGCGGTGAAGACGAAGTACGAGCGCGGCGACGACGGCGACTGGCATGCCAAGTGACGCGCGCCCGGCCTGCTAAAGTCCGGCGGTGCGCATCCTGCTCGCCGACGACCATCCGCTGTTCCGCATCGCGCTCGCGCAGGCTGTGCGCGCGGTCGCGCCCGAGGCGACGATCGCGGAAGCCGGCACGTTCGATGACGCGCTCGCCGACCTCGCCGCACATGCGGACACCGATCTCGTCCTGCTCGACCTGCACATGCCCGGCAGTCACGGCCTGATGGCATTGGCGACGTTGCGCGGCGAATATCCGGCGATCGCCGTCGCGATGATTTCCGCGCATGACGACGCTTCGACCGTGCGCCGCGCGCTCGCGCACGGCGCCGCTGGTTTCATCTCCAAACGCAGCGGCCTCGACGAACTGCAGACGGCGCTGCGTGCCGTGCTCGCCGCGCAGACCTGGCTACCGCCGGCTTTGCGCGGCAATGTCCTCGTCGGCGAAGCGGACGCGGAGGAACGCAGGCTTGCCGCGCGCCTCGCCGCACTCAGCCCGCAACAGATGCGCGTGCTCGGCCTCGTCGCCGACGGCCTGCTCAACAAACAGATCGCCGATCGCCTCGGCGTGCAGGAACGCACCGTGAAAGCGCACCTGACCGCGATCTTCGAGCGACTCGACGTGCGCAACCGCACGCAGGCTGGTGTGCTGCTGCGCTCGCTAGAAGTGGCCGACCCGGCGTTGCGGGTGGAGGGTTGAAGGCGGGGTCTGCGGACGCGGCGGATCGAACTTGATTTGCTGCGCTCCCTTGTATGGATATTCCGGCGCAGCATGCAGCCGTACTCGTGCCATGCAGGACGCCGTCATGCCGACCGCGAAAGAACGTGTCCACTGTCAAAAGGGAAAGCCACATCTAAAAATTTTGGATGTGTCTATTGAACCGCTCAGCCAAGTCGTTGCCCTAGCCCGGATTCCTTGACACAGGCAAGGTGCTAGGCGACGCTCGCACCGCGACGATGCGTCGCCTATTTGTAGTTAGCAGACATGAAGCATCTGGTCACTGTCCTTGACTGGTATGGCCCCTATAACTATGAGGAAGCGCTCACCGCGGCAAAATCGGATTTCGCGGATGGGATGTATCTTTGTGTTGGAAAAGTTAAATCAGAAAGGGGCAGCCCGAAGATTCAATACGTTGGTATCGCTGGAAAAGAACTCAAGACGCGAGTTGGAGACAACCATCACAAGCTGAAGCTTGTCACTAGAGATCGGCAATTCTGGTTCGGAGAAATTGGCTCCCTCGGCCCCCCGGGGAAAAATGCCAAGAAGACCAATGCCAGTCTTGACTTTGCAGAGTGGGCTCTCGTCTATTTTTTGCAGCCTCCGCTTAACAACAAGAAGACAAAGAGTCCACCGAAACGCCCTGTCACCGTCCTAAATAGGTGGTGGCGCAAGGATTACAGGACGCCATGGATTAAGAGGCCGCATCCGGACTGGCCGGATTTGATCGACTATTTGGGACTTGAGATAAAAGCTAAAGTTGTCTGGTTTAAGAGCCCGAGACGCATGGATGTTAGCTAATTCGAGCCTTATATTGCACAAAGAGAACTAATGAATACCAAAATTTCCTCTGAAACTGCCACTGAGATCATCTCGTGTGCTTTCGCACCACTGCATTGCGGTGCAGAAGCATTTGACTATCATCGGTTCGTTCGTTTCCGAGTGTTTGATAAGAATGGCGAACCTTTGCTGCGTATGGAAAAATTGACTGGCCTGGATTATGGCACTCCGGAGAGTCTGCGGCTCATCATTGACCATGCTCGATCTAGCCTTACTAGGCGTGGCTATGCATTGGATCCATGGGAAATGCCTACTGTTACGTAGCGCGCGACCATAACTATTCATGTATAGATTCCCTCTTTCAAGAGATCGAGTAAATCGCCTTCTGGCAAGCGATGCGGTTCCGGCGTGTATGCAGCCGTCGGAGGAGCGCCATGCGCTCAAACCAAGATGGAGTCCGCCTCGTCGACACCTGAAGCGCGCGCCCCGACACCCGTAACCCGCAGCGCTTGCGCTACGCTACGCCCGCGAACGGGGGGCGCATGGGAACGGACAACGACGGATCAGCCAACGAGCCGGCGCTGCGCTATCGGTTCGGCCGGGTCGCGCTCGAAACGCATGGACGCCGATTGCTCGTCGACGGTCGCGAGCGGCCGATGTCGCGGCGCGCGTTCGACTTGTTGCTTATCCTCCTGCGTGCGCCGCGTCGCGTACATGCGCGCGACGCGCTCATCGACGCGCTCTGGCCGGGCGGACAGATCGTTTCGGACGAAGCACTGACGCAAGCCGTGTTCCGCGTGCGCGCCGTGCTCGGCGCGGATGGCGAACGCATCGCCACGGTACGCGGCGTCGGCATTCGTCTCGACGCGGACGTGTCCGCGGAAACGGACGTGGATGGCTTACCCGAAGCCATTGCGGTAACCGCCGCGGCGACTGTCGAAACGCGATCCGAACCCGACGTGCCGGTCGCGCATGACGACGTAGCACCTGTGCCAACGCCGACGCAGACTGCCGCGCCGCCGCCCGGCATCGCGCCACCCCCGCCGCAAGCCAAACCGCGGCGCCGTACCGCGCCCATCGCCATCGCACTCGCCGCGATCGTCCTGCTGGCCGTTGCGATCGTCCTGATGCGCCGGCACGAACCGGCCGCGATCGACGCTGGCTACGGCATCGCCGCGAGCGACGTGCATGCCGCGCAAACCGATGGCGCGCGCCTGCTCCGCGAGGCGGTCGCGCACGACAACGGCGGCGATCGCGCCCGCGCCCGGGCGCTGCTGGAGACGCTGCACGACAGCGACGCGGCGACGCCATGGCCGGCGATGCTGCTCGGCCTGTGGTCGATCGGCGCGGGCGACACGGTCGCAGCCGATCAGTGGCTCGCGCGTGCGCGCGAACGCGCGGCGCCGCTGCACGATCCCTACGTCAACGCGATGCTGCGTTACATCGAAGCCGAACGCGGCGGCAACGCGCTGGACATCATCCGCTACGCCGGCGCGGTGCTCGACCTGCGTCCCGGCGCATGGCGCATGCACCTCGCCCGCGCGCACCTCAAGAATTACCAGGGCCTGCGCGATGCCGCGCTCGCCGAAGTCCGCCAGATCGACGTGCGCGAACTCGGCAACCGCAAGCTCGAAGGCGCGCTCGCCGATCGCGCTTCGTTCGGCGACGTCGCCGGTGCGCAGGCGGTGCTCGATTCGCTGCCGCGCACGACCGACGCGGCGGCTTGGGAATATCTCGCCGGCCGCATCGCGTGGAGCCGCGGCGATCGCGCCGCCGCGCGCGCTGCGTGGGAACGCGCCTCGGACGAGGCAAAAAAGAATGGGCGCAGCGACATCGGCAATCGCGCCGAAGCCAATGCGGGCCTCGCCGCGATGCTCACCCGCGACCGCCCCGGCGCGATCGCGCATTTCGAGCGCGCCCGCGTCGGCATGGCCGAAGCGGGCTGGATCACCGACGAGATCGATTTGTCGCTGCTGCTCGCGCAAATGCACGCGCTCGATGGTCGCGCGGACGCGGCGCACGCGGAGTTCCAGCGCGCCGTCGCGATCTCCGGACGCGGCGGCGACGAGGTGCTGCACGCGCAGATCGCGCTGGTCGGCGCGCGCCTGTTCCCGGCGATGGATTTCGCGCCGGGCAAGACGCCGGAGCCGGCCGCGCAGGCGTTGCTGTCCGCGCGCCACGCGCAGGCGCGCAGCGACGCGGCGGCCGCACGCGAGGATTTGCAGACCGCCGTGCGGCGCGGCGCGCTCGACAGCGTCGTCGCCGACGAGGCGCGCTTGCTCGCCGCGGAACTGGGCCTGCCCGTCGTGCCGGAGAAGCCGCTCGACCCGCCGTATCCGCCGTTGTCGGCCGCGGCGGCCCGGCTGTTCATGCCGGAAATCGCGGAACCGGTGCGTGACCAGACGCGCTGATCGTCGTCCAACATGATGAAATAGAAAGAAATAATGTTGGCATAAGCCAGCCGTAGCGTTGCCGTCAGGCTTCGCCGCCGCGGCTTGTGGAGAGTGCGCTCCGAACCCGCCAACCCGTGGCGGAGCCTTCGAGAGTCGCTATGAAGTTTCCGCGTTTCCTTCGCACCGCCGCCACGCGCGGCCTGCTCGGCCTCACCGCCCTGTTCGCGCTGCCAACGGCCGCCAGCGCCGTGACGCGTTGCGTCTCGACCGCCACTCAACTGCACAACGCGCTGGCGGAAGTGCGCACCGCAACGGATGCGCTGTTCCTCATCCGCGTACGCACCGGCATCTACCAGGCCACTGCGCAGACCGGGCCGTTCGAGATGGTCCAGACGCACGCCAACCAGCTCGTCGACGTCTCCGGCGGCTGGAGCGGCGCCAACGGCGCCTGCACGGCGCAGAGCTACGACCCGAGCCTGACCGCGCTCATCGGCAACGCGAGCACGCCCGCGTTGAGCGTGTACGCCGGCATCCCGCTGTCGATGGATCCGGCGGACACGCCGTTCAACGCCAAGGTCTCGGTGTTCGGGCTGACGCTGAAGAACCCGAATTTCACCACGGCCCTCGTTACCCATTCGAACCGGGAAGATTTCCCGTACGACTATTGGGAGCCGGAAAGCGCCTGCCTGAACGCGCTCGTCGGCCTCCAATACAACGAACTCCTGCTCGAGCGCCTCGACATCCGCGATTGCCGCGCGCCCAACAACAGCAACGCGGCCGGCTTCGTCCGCAACATCGGCGCGACGTTGACGATGCGCAACATCGTGGCGCGCCAGTCCAGCTCGCTCGGCAATGCCGGCCTGAGGGTGAACGGCGAGGGCGGCGTTTCCTACCTGTCGCAGATCAGCATCACCGGCATGGACACCAATGCGTCGTGCTCGAGCCCCAGCACCTCCAATACGGCCTTCCTTCTCGATCAGGCCTCGGGTCTCGATTTGCACTCCACCGGGCATGGCACGCTCTACTTGAGCAACAGCGTGGTCTGGGGCAACACCCGTTGCTCCGCCACGGCGACGACGGACATCTTTGCTGTCCTGGGCGAATTCGACGCCGGCGACCCGACCACCCCTACCGACAACACCTGGACCGGCGGCAGCGGCGGCGACGTGTGGCTCGACCATGTGCATACCGGCAATTTCGACTACATCACGCCGATCCAGGCTGCCCACATATCCAGCCCGCGTTACGGCAACCCCGGCTTCGTCGCACCCGGCAACCCGATGCCGGGCGGCAACTCGTCACTGATCAATGCCGGAAACCCGAATCCGCAAGGCGGCACCGGCAGTTACGACGCCTCAGGTCGCGCTCGCGTGCGCGGCGGCACGGTCGACATCGGCGCGTACGAGGCGCAACCGAACCTGCCGCCGACGCTCGTCCTGGCGGCGCAATACACGGTCGCGCCGCTCGCGCCCGCGAACACGCTGGTGTTCACGGCGGCGGCCAGCGACGACGGCCTGCCCGGCCCGCTCAGTTACAGCCTGAGCAGCAGCAATTGCCCGGGCACGTTCACCATCAACACCAGTACCGGCGCGGTGCGACTGGTCTCCGCCAATCCGCCGGCCGGGGGTGCCTGCAGCCTCATGGTGACCGCCAGCGACGGCGCAGCGCAGGTCAGCACGCCGACGCAGGTCGTGCTGCAGCCGCTGTCCGACGTGATCTTCGCCAACGGCTTCGACGGCTGACGCTGCCGATCCTTTTCGAACAACTTCAGTAGAGAACGCGATGTCCTTTTTCGCACGATTCGTCTTCCTGGCATTCGCTCTGTCGGCCGGCTCCGCGAGCCGCGCTGCGACTGTCTGCGTCGGCAACTCCACGCAGCTTCACGACGCGCTCGCCTCCATCGCGACGTCGACCGACGCGCTCTTCATCATCAAGCTGCGCACGGGTCAGTACGCCGACGCGAACGGCAGCGGGCACTTCGTGTTCACGCAGAACCACTTGAACCAGATCGTCGACATTTCCGGCGGCTGGTCGGGTGCGAACGGAACCTGCAGCGACAAGAGCTTCGATCCGGCGGCGACCGTCATCGTCGGCGCCAGCGATTTTCCCGCGCTGCGCTTCGACAACGGCTTCACAGGAACCAGCGGCAACAGCATCTATGTCCACGACCTCACCCTGCGCAATCCGAACTACACCGCCGGGACGATGGCCGCCTGCGCCTACGGCGCGGCGACAGCCGGCAACGAAGTGATGTTCGAGCGCGTGCACCTGAGCGAATGCAGCGCCACCAAGGTTTCGTCCAGCCTCATGGAAAACGACGGCGGCACGCTGACGGTCAGCAACCTGCTCGTGCGCGACTCGCAGGGCGCCGACGTCGGCGCCCTC
>JAKPAN010000261.1 GCA_029779475.1 Pseudomonadota bacterium | reverse complement strand
CCGCCGAACCGATTGCGCGTACGATGCGGCTCGCCGCGCTCATCGAGCGGACGATCGCGCCGAGGCGATCCGCGCCGTCGCGGGCGCGCGCGCGGTAAGGACGCGCGTCCGGCGGCAGCGCGTGATGCTCGATGTTGTCGAGCGAAGACTTGACGATCGCCAATGGCGTGTTGAGTTCGTGCGACAGCTTGGAGGCGAGCGTGCGCAGGTAGTCCGTCGATGCGCCGACTTCGTCGAGCAGCTTGCGGAAGCTGCGCGCGAGGTCGCCGAGTTCGTCGCGCGAATCGGCGAGCGGCATCGGGCCATCCAGGCGTCCAGATGCCCGCATCGCGCGTTCAGTCGCATTGCGCAGGCGGCGCACGCGCATCGACAGCGATGCGCCGAACAGCAACAGGATCGCCGCGGCGATCGCGAGCGCGACGAGCGTCGCGGTGGCAAGGCTGGCCAACGCGCGATCGGCAAGCAGCGGCAACGCGGGATTGGCCTGTTCGAGCACGAGCGCGCCATGCGTGGCGCCGGTGTCGTCGAGCGGAATCGCGACGGCCAGAACGACCGCGCCGGCGTCGTCGGCGGGGCGCCAACTCGTCGCCGCGACGCCGGACAGCGCCTGCCAGACTTCGCTGGCGTCGACGCGCGGACGATTGCCGTCGAGCTGCGACGAGCCGTCGAACGCGGGCGCGACGAAATGGCGGTAAATCCATCCGGAAAATCCGCCGGCGTGTTCGCGCGCGGAAAATCCGTCCGCCGCGAGCTGGCCTGCGTCCGCGATCACCCAGCCGTCGGCGGCGACGAGGCGCGCTCGCGCATGCGGCGGCAGCATCGGCTGCAAGGCTCGCGCGAGCGCATCGTCGTAAGCGACGAGCGCGCGCAATTCGGGCGCGTCCGACGAGGGTTGCGCAGAATCGAATGCGCCGATGCCGATGCGATCGGGCGCGAACTCGCGCGGGATGCGCAGCTCGATGCGATAGCCGGAGCCATCTTCCTGCATCGCGCCGGCGAGGTGATCGGGCAACGACGGTACATCGCCCTGCGCGGCCGCGTCGAACGCGCCCGGCGCGGCGCCGATCAGACGATAGCGCCGCGTCGCGCCGTTTTTTCCGAGCACGAGCGTGACGTGATCGCCGCCCGCACTGCGCGGATCGGCGGGGTCGAAGCGCGCGCGCGTCGCGTCGCGCACTTCGGCGAGCAGATACAGATCGCCATCGCGACGTGCGATGAGCACGCGCAATTTCTGCGCATCGGATGCGGGGCCGAGCGCCTGCGCATAGGGCCGCAATGCGCTCCAGTCGTCGGCGTAGCCATCGACTGAAATCGGCTCGCGCGCGCGTTGCGCGTACAGCACCGCGCCAGCGGGAATCGCCACGCCGCGCGCTTGCACCATCTTCGCGAACAGCGCAGTCGAGGTCAGCCACGCCTGCTCCTGGCCCTCGCGCAGCAAGCGTTCGGTCTGCCGCACGAACTGCCAGCCCGCCCACGGCAACGCGAGCGTGCACAGCGCGGCGAGCAGGAGTTTGAGGCGCAGCGACATGAGGCGTCAGGTTCGTCGCGACCTGTTACGCCTTCCACCGATAGCCCGCGCCATGCACCGTGTCGATCGCGTCGAACGCGGGGTCGATGGCGATGAACTTCTTGCGGATGCGCTTGATGTGCGAGGTGATCGTTGCGTCGTCGACCACGACCTGCGCGTCGCGCATGAGCTGATCGCGGCTTTTCACATGGCCGGGGAAACGCACGAGCGTGTGCACCATCCAGAATTCGGTGACGGTAAGCGGCACGTCGATGCTGTTCCAGGTGACGCGCATGCGTTCGGTTTCGAGCTTGAGCAGACCTTGCGCGAAGATGCTGTCGGCCGCAACGGGCTGGCGCAGCGCTTCCATGCGCCGCAGCAACGCGTTGATGCGCGCGGCGAGCTGGTGCAGCGAAACGTCCTTGGCGAGGTAGTCGTCGGCGCCGAGGCGCAGGCCGGAAATCACGTCGAAATCCGAGTCACGCGCGGTCAGGAACAGAATCGGCAGCGTCGGCGCCTGCGTGCGCAGCGTGCGGCACAGTTCGAAGCCACCTTCCGGTTCGTCGCCGAGGCCCACGTCGATGATGACGAGGTCGGGCATGCGCTGCGCGAACGCGGTCTGCGCGTCCGCGCGCGAGGCGTAGCCGCGCACTTCAAAGCCGAGCCGCGTCAGCGCCTCGACGTAGTTGGCGCGGATCAGGGGTTCGTCCTCGACGATGGCAATGTGACGCGGCATGGCTGGACTCCGGAAAGTGGCGGCCAGCTTACGCGGTGCGCGCGCGGGCGCAACGGCGCGATGCGCGGCGTCCGCAAAAAGCCATAACTCGCCACGCCGCGCGCCGCATCAGGGCAGCGCCGTTGCTCCGTCGCGCGCTGCAATGACATCGCCGACGAAGCCCGAGGCGCGCCGGACGACGAGAACAACCCTGCAAGGAACATCCGCCATGAAGCACCCGACCGCCGCGACCAAGCACGACCGCGAGCAACGTCCCGATCCGAATGCCGAACTGCATGCGCGCGAACGGCTGCGCATGGTCGTCGCGCTCGGTGCGCTGCTGCTCGGCTTCGTCGCCGCGCTGCATCTGTGACGGGGAGAGACTCATGGATCGCATCCTGTTCGAAAAGCGCGCGTCGAATGTCCGCCACGACGACGCAGCGGAAGGTCTCTGGCTCGGCGCCGAGGCGATGGTCGCGCCCGATTGCCTGCGCGACGTGATGGACATCGCGCCCGCCGCTGCGACGGAACGCGACGTCGATCCGTCATGGTGTGTGGTTTGACGGCGAGCGCTCTCCCCAACGCAAGCCGCAGGCCCGCAATCGACGATTGCGTCACCCGCGCCGGACGGACTCCCTCCTCCCTCCCCGAGTCCGGCGCGGGGGTTTTTTGAGGAGGTTTTGACGCCGCAAATGTGGCGTCTGCGCGATCGCGCTCAGCCCGCCGCGATCGCTGCCTGCATGCGCGCGATGACGTCCGCGTAGTCCTTCTCGCCGAAGATCGCGGAACCGGCGACGAAGGTGTCGGCGCCGGCGCGCGCGATTTCCGCGATGTTCGACGGCTTCACGCCGCCGTCGATCTCGAGACGGATCGTGCGGCCGCTGGCGTCGATGCGGCGGCGCACTTCGCGCAGCTTGTCGAGCGCGGCGGGAATGAAACTCTGGCCGCCGAAACCGGGATTGACCGACATGATGAGCACGAGGTCGAGCTTGTCGAGCACGTAGTCGAGCCACGACAGCGGCGTCGCCGGATTGAACACGAGCCCGGCCTGGCAACCGCTGTCCTTGATGAGGCCGATCGTGCGGTCGACGTGTTCGCTCGCTTCCGGGTGGAAGCTGATCAGGCTCGCGCCGGCCTTGGCGAAGTCGGGCACGATGCGGTCGACGGGCTTGACCATGAGGTGCACGTCGATCGGCGCGGTCACGCCGTGCTTGCGCAGCGCCTCGCAGACGAGCGGGCCGATGGTCAGGTTCGGCACGTAATGGTTGTCCATCACGTCGAAATGCACCCACTGCGCGCCGGCGGCGATGACGGCATCGACCTCCGCGCCGAGACGCGCGAAATCGGCGGAGAGGATCGACGGTGCGATGACGGGCGCTTGCTTGGCCATGACAGATTGCCTGTGCGGAATGCTGCGATCTTCGTTCGCGGGTTGCGTCAGTGCAATCCGCGTTCCTGCTTGATGCGTTCGTAGGCCGCGTTGATTTCGCGCGAGCGTTCCTCGGAACGGCGCTTCACCTCGTCGGGCACGTCGCCGAGCTTGTCGGGGTGGTGCTGGCTCATGAGCTTGCGGTAGGCGCGCTTGATCTCACTCTCGCCCGCGTCGCGCGTGATGCCGAGCACGGCGTACGGATCGACTTCCGACGGCCGTCGCTGCGGCGGCGGCGCGTTGCGATGCCACTCGCCGCCGGGCCGGTATTGGCCGCGCGTCTGCTGTTGCGCATGCTGCCATGCCGGGCCGTAACCCTTCATCGCCGACAGCGCGACGAGTTCGTGTTCGCTGACGCCGAGCGCATGACAAAGCTTGCGCACGAGCACGAGCTTGGGTTCGACGATCGCGCCTTCGGCGTAGACGAGATCGAGCAGCAGATCGAGCACGATGAAGGCGTGGTCGCGACGGCCGCGGCACCAGGCTTTCAACTCGGCGACCGCGCCGGTGTTGTTGAAGTCGGGCTGCTTGCCTGCGGTGAAACGCTCCATCGCCGCGCGACGTTGCGCGGAATCCAGACGCAGGCGCTCCATCAGCGCTTCGGCGGCGGCGATTTCCGGCTCCGATACGCGGCCGTCGGATTTCGCCAACGCGCCCGCGAACGCGAACAGCGGTTCGATGAAGCCGTTGCCAAGCGGCGGCTGCCGCGTGCGCTCGGTGGCGCTGTCGTAGATGTGGCCGAAGATCAGGCCGATGATCAGGCCGAACGGATTGTGGAATAGCAGCAGCCCGATGACGGCGCCGATGACCTTGCCGATCACGCTCATCGCGCGACTCCGGCGCGCACGGCGCGGCCAGCGGTACGGAGACTGTCGAAAAAGATGATCACCAAGGCGGCATTTCGGGCACGGGGAACCGGTGATTCTACCAAGGCGATCCGCTGCGCCGGACGCATCGCTACAATGCGCGTTTTCGCGATCCGGAAATCCCGCGTGCCGACCGTCCTCGTGCAATCCGATCTGCCCGGTCTCGACCTTGTCCATCGCGGCAAGGTGCGCGACGTCTACGCGATTTCCGCGGACGAACTGCTCATCGTCGCCAGCGACCGGCTTTCCGCGTTCGACGTCGTGCTGCCCGACCCGATTCCGGGCAAGGGCGAAATGCTCTGCCAGATCTCGAATTTCTGGTTCGGCAAGACCGCGCATCTCATGCCGAACCACCTTACCGGCCGCGCCGTCGCCGACGTGTTGCCGGCAGGCGTCGATGCAACGCTATATGCCAAGCGCAGCGTCGTCGCCAAGCGCCTCAAGGCGCTGCCGGTCGAGGCGATCGCGCGCGGCTACCTGATCGGCTCGGGCTGGAAGGATTACCAGGCGACGGGTTCGTTGTGCGGCATCGCATTGCCGGCCGGCCTGCGTCAGGCCGAGCAGTTGCCGCAGCCGATCTTCACGCCGTCGACCAAGGCCGCCGTCGGCGACCACGACGAGAACGTGAGCTTCGACGCCGTCGTCGCCGCGATCGGCGGCGACCTCGCCGAACAGGTGCGCGCGGCCACGCTCGCGATCTACGCGTTCGCCGCCGCGTTCGCGGCCGAGCGCGGCATCCTCATCGCCGACACCAAGTTCGAATTCGGCACCGACGCCGACGGCAAGCTCTACGTCATGGACGAAATGCTCACGCCGGATTCTTCGCGTTTCTGGCCCGCCGACGAATATCGCGTCGGCATCAGCCCGCCGAGTTACGACAAGCAGTTCGTGCGCGACTATCTGGAAACGCTGGACTGGAACAAGACCGCGCCCGGCCCACGTGTGCCCGCCGACGTCATCGCGGCGACGTCCGCGAAATACGCGGAAGCGCTGCGCAAGCTCGCGGGCATCGTGCTCGACTGACGCGCGTCGGCGCACGTCTGTTGCGCCACGCCTTTCCCGCCACACGACGGACGCCTACAGTCGGCGCTTCGTCCACGGGGGAAATCGACATGCGCAGCGTCAACGACTGGTTCGGCAGCTACAGCGCCGACCACCAGAATCCGACCAACGTCCTCATCCACTGGATCTGCGTGCCGGCGATCCTGTGGGCCGCGATCGCGCTGCTCTGGCTGCTGCCGGTGCCGGCGTCGATCGGTCGCGCGGGTTTGTGGTGCGCGCTCGTGATGGTCGGCGCGATCACGTTCTACTGGCGATTGTCGCGGCCGCTCGGCGCGGCGATGTTCGTCGTCTTCGTGCTGCTTGCGCTGCTGACCGAGTGGCTCTACCAGACATTCGGCCGGCCGACGCTGTTCTGGTCAGCGATCGCCGTGTTCGTCGTCGCGTGGATCGGCCAGTTCGTCGGCCACATCCTCGAAGGCCGGCGGCCGTCGTTCTTCACCGATCTCGCTTATCTCTTGATCGGGCCGGCCTGGCTGACCGGCAAGATCATGCGGCGCATAGGCCTTGCTTATTGACTACCGATCGACGAGTTCAGCGGCGGCTTTCGCAATTCGGACAAACCATCGAGAGTCGCAATCAGACAAAAAAAACGGCCCCGTTTCCGGGGCCGTTTGAATTACATCCAAAGCGCTTCAGACTAGAACTTCTGCGAGTAGCGCAGGTAGTAGAAGCGACCGATGTCCCAACCGCCGTAGGTGAGGAACTGCGAGTTCGGCGCCGAGTACATGATCGGCAGGCGCTTGTCGAACGCGTTGTTCACACCGACGGATACCGTGGCGTTCCACGGAGCGCTCCAGCGAGCCGAGAGGTCGTGGAACGCGAGCCCACCGACGCGGTTGAGCGGATACAGACCCGGGCCGACGTCCGGCGCGGTGTAGTTCGGCATGTTGCACTCCGGACCACCTGCCTTGTCGTACGAGCACTTCTCCTTCTGACTGGAGTAGTAGCGCACACCCCACGTCGCGCCGAAGTCGCCGAGCGACCAGTCCACCGACGCGTTCGAGCGGATGCGGAAGTTGCCCGCAAAGCTCGTATTCGGCGATTCGACCGGAGCATCGTCCGTGGCCTTCGCGTTCTGGTGCGCCACGTACGTCGTGTTCCAGTGGATCGCGAAGCGACCAAACGAGAACTCCGGCAGACGGTAGTTGACGCCGAGGTCGTAGCCTTCCGTATCGATCCAACCCTGGTTGATGCCGCCGGTAAGATCGTAAACGACCGTGCCGGTAGAAGCCGAGCGCTTGAACAGGACGGCCGTACAGCGGCTGGCGATGCCACGGATGTAGCAATCGTCAAGCTGACCGGTGAGCGTATCGCCAGAGATCGCATTCTTGATGTGGATGCGATACCAGTCGAGGCTCATGTCCAGACCGGAAATCCAGCTCGGGCTGTAGACGAGGCCAGCGGTCTTGCTGGTCGAGGTTTCCGGCTGAAGCAGCGGATTCGAACCGGAGTAGAGGTTCACGCCGCTCTGCTGGCCCGGACCCGTGCAAGGCGTGCCACCCTGACAGATCTGGCGGAAATTGGCCGGAACGCCAGGCTGACCGCCGAAGCCGCTCGCGCAACGAGCAGCCACGGCCGAGTTGGTTGCTGCGGCACCGAAGCTCGTGTCGCAAGGATCGGTGTAGAACGGGAACGTACCGCTGATGCCGCCGTACAGGTCGCCGATGGTCGGCGCACGGAAGCCCTGCGCGTAGTTCGCACGGACGAGCAGGTCGTCAATCGGCTTCCAGGTCAGGCTGAACTTGCCGTTCGTGGTGTCGCCGAAGGTGTCGTACTTCGAGTAGCGGCCGGCGACGTTGAACGACAGCTCGCGAGCCAGCGGCAGGTCCTTGAGGACCGGCACGTCGACTTCGACGTAATACTCGTCGACCTTGTACTTGCCGCCGGTCGGACCGGCAGGCAGGCTCGTCGCGAGGTTCGAGATCGCCAGCGAGTCCGGAACGAACGAACCGGATTCGTTGCGATGCTCATAGCCTGCCGCGATGGCGAGGTCGCCCGCCGGCAGCGCAAACACGCTGCCAGAGATGTTGGCGGAGTAGTCCACTTCCTTGGTGCGACCCGTGGAATGGTATTCCGGGAACAGGACGGTCTGCACGTTCGGATCGCCGAGGCTGCCCGTGGCCGTCGAGCCGGCCGGGTAGATCGGGTTCCACGGCACGCAGTTGCCCGGTGCGGTGCCCCATGCGATCGGATGGTCCGGCGTGCCGCAGGTGACGTGACCGGTGACCGGATCGAAGAACGACGGGCCGATCGCCTGCGCCGTGCGGTACTTGTTGAAGTCGCCGCGCTTGATCTGGGCGAGGTCGTTGGTGTTGACGTAGGCGCCAACGTCCCAGTTCCAGTTGTGGTCGCCGAGTTGGAAGTCGCCCGACAGGGTGCCGCCTGCGCGGTAGGTCTGCAGGTCGTCATGCTCGACGCGCGGCATTTCCCAGCCACGACGGTAGAAGTACACCAAGCTGCCGCCCGTGGTCGTGATCGTGCCGTCGGGATTGGTGACGTGGTGGCCAGTTGGGTTGTAGTAGCTGTCGCCCGACAGGCCGATGTACGGCGTGGCCGCACCCGGAATCTGGTTCGCCGGCTGGAACGGATAGCCCGCCACCTGCGACGTCGTCGAACGCTTGTTGTACAGCAGGTCGGTGCTGAACTTGATGTGGTCGGTGATGTTGTAGTCACCGGTCACGAACAGCGAATGCCGCTCGACGCCCGTCTGCACCATCATTTCCTCGTTCGCGTTCGAACGATCGGCAATCGGGCCACCCGCACCGGATTTGTGGTAGTCGGCCGGGTTGAACGGATCGCCGCCCGGGTTCAGCGAACAGGCGCCGCCCGCGGCGTTGCCGCAGAAGCCGGCCGGCATGAAGAAGCGGCCCCACTGGGTGACCGCCGTCCAACCCGTGGTCGGATGGTTCGGACCCTGCGGGTACTTGCTCCAATCGCGGTCCTTTGCCCAGACCGGATCGGACTTGGAATATTCGGCTGCGAACGTGATCGAGCCACGGTCGCTGTGCGTGCCGAGCGTCATGCTGTAGGTCTGCATGGCGCCATCGTCCTGGTCATACTGACCGACGTAGGCATCGACCTGCGCGCCGTCGTAGTTCTTGCGCGTGATGATGTTGACCACGCCCGCGATCGCGTCGGAACCGTAGATGGCCGAAGCGCCGTCCTTGAGGACTTCGATGCGGTCGATCGCAGCCATCGGAATCTGGCCGAGATCCTGGTTGCCGCCGGTATCGGAACCGAGGCGCTTGCCGTTCAACAGAACGAGCGTGCGGTTGTTGCCGAGGTTGCGCAGGTTGATGTAGTAACCACCGACCGCTTCACCCGAAGCCAGAACGCTGGAACGGCTGATCGGCGGCGAGCCGGCTTCCGTCATGTTCTGCAGGATGTCGGCGACAGAGTTGAAGCCCTGCTTCTCGATGGTCGCGCGGTCAAGCACGATGATCGGCTGGGCCGTTTCCACGTCCGCCTTGCGGATGCGCGAACCCGTCACCGTGATGGTTTCGAGTTTCTGGCTGTCTTGATCCCCTGCATCCTGCGCAAACACCGGCGCGGCAGACATGCCGATCGCAGCGGTAGCGCCCGCATACAGAGCATAACGCACGGCTTTGAAAAGCTCGTTGCTCATTAATTTCATTTCACTCTCCAACGTCAGAGTTGTGTCACAGCTCGGGACATGTGCTCTCCCAATCCCTGGGAACGACCAAAACGGTCCACCAAAACCCTCGGCAGTTCGGGATACTAACAAGATTCTTACGCTTTTGGAATCCCTGATCAGCCGCTTAATTTCGCGAAAATTATCATTTAAATCAAATAGATATATCGCGTCACCGCGCGGCCGACCAACCTGTCGAAGCCACTTGCGGTGAAACTGGAAACGTGCATTGCACGCATGCGCGACCCGCCCACGTCACCCGGCAGCGGCGCGAACGAAGTTGTCATCAGGAGGGAAACGCGCGGAGCCGGCCGGCCCCACGCAAGGCGCCGCTCAGAGATCCTGGCGGTACTGGATATACGGCGTACGGGCTTGGCCGTCGGCTTCGCGTGGCGAATTGGGCTGCGCGGACAGAATGTTCTGCGCGCCCACGCTGAGCACGCCGGCCCATGGCGTGCGCCAGGAAATACCGAGGTCGAGCGTCGTCCAGCGCCTGCCGGCCAGCAACGGATCGTCGCTGCTGAGGACGTGGCCGACGATCGCGCCACGCAACGAACCGACATCGAGCCCCAGGCTCAGCGACAGCTGATCCAGATCGACGGACGGCAGCAGCGCACCGGCCGTGGGCGAACCATGCAGGCGGCCGACGCTCGCGGTGAGGTCGAGCGCGGCGCCTTGGTCGAAATGCCAGCGGCCACGCGCGAACAGCGCGGATTCGTCGGCCATCAAGCTCGACCATTGCGGGCCGCTGCCGATATCGAAGGCAGGCAACGGATTGAGCAACGCGCCCGCGCCGGGCGATGTCACCGGCGAACGCAGCCACGACAAGCCGTAGCTGAGGTCGAGCGCGCCTTGGGCAGACGTCCAGCCCATGTCGAGTACGCCGCTGGCCGAGTTCCAGCGCGGCACGTCCGCGCCGTTGCAGAAGCCGGCGACGCAAGGCGCGATCGAAGGCGAATACTGGCCGAGCAGCGCGTCCAGACGCATGCCGTTGGCGAAGCGCAGGGTCAGCCCGTTGGACGATGACGTCGAACCGGCCAGACGCCATGTCGACGGCCCCGCATACGCCGGTGTCGTCGCAGCAGCGGAGTCGACCCAACTCGGGGGCAGCGCGACCACGGCGAGCAGATCGCCGTTCGAGCCGGACCAGATCGGCAGAACCGGTGTGCCCGCAGATGCCGTGGCGGCATCGGTGGCGAGCAGGCGATCGACCAGCGGCGTCGCGGAAGCCGGCACAGTCTGCGCCGTTCCCGCAAGCGGAAACAGCGAAAAGACCAACATGGCGAGGCGCAACTTCATGAGGGTCGAGGCGAAACGGCCGTCCATCGGGGCAAGTGGGATAGCCCGCCGGGGCGCGAAGTTCCAATGCGCCCCGTCGGATCGACATCATACCCCGATTTACGAAAAGCTAACAGCCGGAAGCCGTGACGTCGGGCACGACATGGGGGCGGCGAACGCTCGATAGAGCCCATGTCTGAGCGCGGCTGAGCTGCGCGGCGCTTGCGCGGAAGCCAGAGGCTGACCCGGCCCGCGATCGACTGCCCGATCGCCGGTTTTCCGGAGCGGTCTCGACATGCCATCGACAGCCATTGCACCTGCATGCGCTTGTCGCCACTCCCGAAGCCGCGGCTCCGGCTTCCGCCACGACCACGCTCGCCGCCTCGCAGCCTGACGTGCGAGCCATCGGCGCCCGCGCGCGGCAAACCTTCCTTGCGGATGTTCCGGGCGGGCCGTTTCACGCTTTCTTTCAGTTTCATGAAGTTGCCGCGCAGTTTATTTCGCGCCTTGCCGCGCCGATCCGCGTCGATGGCAAACTGGCGTCCTTTCCGGCGCGGATTTCCGCGCCGGCTTCTTTTTCGGCCGTCGAGCATGACTGAGTCGCGTCACAAACCATTTCGGCGCCTGCTGCGCTGGGCACTGATCGGGCTGCTCGGCTGGTTCGCGCTCGGCATCGCCGCCGTCGTGCTGTTGCGTTTCGTGCCGCCGCCGATCTCGGCCGTGATGGCCGAGGACTGGCTCGGCGCAAAGCTGCGTGGCGATTCCGCATACGCGCTGCGCTATCGCTGGGTCGCGTGGGATCGCGTCGCGCCGGCGTTGCCGCTGTCGCTGGTCGCGGCAGAAGACCAGCGCTTTCCGCAGCACCACGGCTTCGACTTCGTGGCCATCCAGAAAGCGCTCGACGAGGCCGATGACGGCGAACGCCTGCGCGGCGCGAGCACGATCAGTCAGCAGGTCGCCAAGAACCTGTTCCTGTGGAGCGGCCGCAGCTTCGTGCGCAAGGGGCTTGAAGCGTATTTCACCGTGCTCATCGAGACGCTGTGGCCGAAACGGCGCATCCTCGAGATGTATCTCAACATCGCGCAGTTCGGCGACGGTATCTACGGCGCCGGCGCGGCGAGCGAGGCGTTCTTCCGCACGACGCCCGATCGCCTCGACGCGCAGCAGGCCGCGCTGCTCGCCGCCGTGCTGCCGAATCCATTGCGCTTGAAAGTCGACAAGCCGAGCTCGTACGTGATGCGTCGCGTGGCGTGGATCCGGCGCCAGACCGAAGCGCTCGGCGGCGCGTCGTACCTGTCGCGCTGACGCTGTCATTTCGGCGAACGACACGCTCGGCTAGCATGCGCGCATCACCTTCCGATGCGCATCCGCCATGCCTGAATTGACCGTCGTCGTCCCCGCCTACAACGAGAGCGAGGGCCTGCGCGAATTCCACAAGCGCGTCAGCGCCGTGCTCGACGGCATGCCCGATCTGGACAGCGCCGTGCTCTACATCGACGACGGCAGCCGCGACGACACCTACGCGATCATGTGCGAGCTGCGCGCGAGCGATCCGCGCGTGGCGACGCTGCGATTGGCGCGCAATTTCGGCAAGGAACTCGCGCTGACCGCGGGCCTCGACCACATCGCCAGCGGCGCCGCGGTCGTCATCGACGCCGACTTGCAGGACCCGCCCGAACTCATCCCGACCTTCGTGCAGCATTGGCGCGAAGGTTACGACGTCATCTACGGCACGCGCGCCTCGCGCGCCGGCGAAACCGGCTTCAAGAAGATGACGGCTTCGGGTTTCTACCGCGTCATGGAGAAGCTGTCCTCGACGCCGATCCCGCGCGATACCGGCGATTTCCGCCTGCTCTCGCGGCGCGCGCTCGACGCGCTCGGCCAGGTGCGCGAACGCCAGCGTTTCATGAAAGGCCTTTTCACCTGGGTCGGCTACAAGCAATTGTCCGTCGTCTACCACCGCGATCCGCGTTACGCGGGCGAGACGAAGTGGAATTACTGGAAGCTGTGGAACTTCGCGATCGACGGCATCACCTCGTTCTCGGGCGCGCCGCTCAAGCTCGCGACCTATGTCGGATTCGCGACTTCGGTCATCGCGTTCGTGTTCGCGATCTGGGTGCTCGGCAAGGCACTCGTGTTCGGCGACCCGGTGCGCGGCTATCCGTCGCTGATGGTCGTCGTGCTGTTCCTCGGCGGCGTGCAGCTGATGGCGCTCGGCGTCATTGGCGAATATCTGGGCCGGCTTTACGTCGAGGCCAAGCAGCGGCCGCTCTATCTCGTCGACGAGTACCATCCGCCTCGGGACTGAACCGCAGTCCATGCGCTGGGGCATCTTGATGAAAAGGCTGGTTCGCTGGATCGGCGCCGCAAGCGCCGTCGTGCTCGTTTCCGCTGGCATCCGCTGGCATGTCTTCGATGACGGCCGCCTCGAAACCCGGCTCGGCGGAGCGGAGGAATCCGAATCCGCCGGACGGCCGCCGATGGAAGGCGACTATTGGGCAACCCGCCTCGCCTACGGCGGCGACGCGCAACGCATGCGTTTCGAACCGACCTGGCTGATCGAGGCGGCCAAGCAGGACAAGCTCGTCGCCAGCGCGGTTCCAGCTGGCCGCAAGACGTACGTGCGCTCGGCCGACACCGGGCTCGCGCTCGACCCGAACGCCTTTACCCTGCTCGGCCCGAAGCCGCTGGTCGGCGAAGGCTTCGGCAACGGCAACAACGCCGGCCGCACCAACGTCATCGTCAGCGACCCGACCGATCCGGCGGTCGCGTGGCTCGGTTCCGACGGCGGCGGCGTCTGGAAGACGACGAATTGCTGCTCGGCGGCAACGACCTGGACGATCAAAACCGACTTCCCCGAGATCGCCAGCATGGCGATCGGCGATCTCACGCTCGACCCGAACCATCCGAACGTGCTCTACGCCGGCACCGGCGACCTGCGCTACGGCTCGTTCTCGTTCGGCGCCGCCGGCATCCTCAAGAGTACCGACAAGGGCGAAACCTGGACCTTGCTCGGCGCCGACGTGTTCAACCCCTACTACGGCCCGGCGACCGGCAACTTCCCGCAGTATCAGGCGATCGGCAAGGTCGTGGTCGACCCGAACAATTCCAGCAATGTCATCGTCGGCACGAAGACCGGCGTGTATTTCTCCTATGACGCCGGCGTCAACTGGACCGGCCCGTGCTACACGAACGCATTCGTGAACGCGACGCCGCCGCAGCGCCAGGACACGACCGGCCTGCTCGCGGTCAACCGCGGCGGCACCACGGTGCTGTACGCCGCGGTCGGCACACGCAGCCAGCCGACCGCCGTGCAGCCGGATCTCGTCAACAACGGCGCCAACGGGGTCTACCGCACGAACATGCCCGCCAGCGGCTGCCCGGCCGTGGCGAACTGGACGCTGCTGAACAACGGCTTCCCGAGCGGCACCGGCAACGGCACGCCGAACACGGCGCGCGGCCGTCTGGAGATCGCCATCGCGCCGAGCGACCCGCTGACGCTCTACGCGATGTTCGCCAACCCCTCCAACAGCGGCATCACCGGCATCTGGAAGACGACCGACGGCGGCGACACCTGGGTGCAGACCGGCAAGCCCGCCAATCCCGGTTCGCAGATGTGGTACGACGCCGGCATCAAGGTATCGCCGACCGATCCGAACGTGCTGTTCGTCAACACGGTCGACCTGTTCCGTTCGAGCAATGGCGGCAGCAGCTGGATCAACCTGACCGGCGCCTACTCGGGCGGCCCGGTGCATCCGGACAACCATGCGACGGCGATCGTCGGCGGCGACGCCAACCAGCTGCTCAACGGCAACGACGGCGGCATCTACTACCTCAGCAACGCACTGACGGCGACCTCATACGGCAATGCGAACTGGGTTTCGCTCAACGACACGCTGCCGACGATCGAGGTCTATCACGGCGACATCACGGCCGGTTTCGCCACGGCCGCGAGTTCCGGCGCCACGGCGGGATTCCAGGACAACGGCAGCGCGACCGTCGTCTTCAACGGCACGCCGACGGCGGCCGCGTGGAACGCCACCAACGGCGGCGACGGCATCGTCTCGCGCATCGAGCCGGTGTTGGGCCAGCGCTGGTACTACTCCAGCCAGAACGGCAGCCTCGTCGTCAGCACGAATGGACCGGACTCGCCGGAAGCCACGGCCTCCGGCGGGTGGAGCAGCGACACGCTGAGCTTCATCTTCCCCTTCGACATCTACCGCTACGGCGCCCTCGACCAAGCCGGCAGCGGCTGCACCAGTGCGCAAGGCTGCACGCACCTGATCGCCGGTTCCACGCGCGTGTGGGAAACGACCACCGGCGGCGTCAGCGGCAGCGGCTGGGACGCCAAGACCAGCAGCCTCGTCAAAGGCAACCTCAACGACCGCTCGTTCATCAACAACGTGCACTACGCGGTGAGCGACCCGACCGTCGCGATGGCGGCGACCAATGACGGCAACGTGCAATACGTGTTCGGCCTCGGCGGCAGCGGCGCGGCGACGCCCGTCAACGTGACCGGCGGCAACGCGGCATTGCCGAACCGGCCGATCATGGACGTCGCCACCGATCCGCAAACGCCGCTGGTCGGTTACGCCGCGGTGGGCGGCTTCAGCGCGAATACGCCGGCCACGCCCGGCCATGTGTTCCAGATCACCTGCACGGCGCAATGCGCGACATTCGCGTGGGTCGACAAGAGCGGCAACCTGCCGGACATCCCGGCGAACGCGGTGATCGTCAATCCGCACCTGCCCAAGCAGGTTTTCGTCGGCATGGACTGGGGCCTGTACTACACCGACGACATCACTTCGTCGACACCGGCATGGCAGCGTTTCGAAGGCCTGCCGCACGTCATGGTGTGGAGCCTGACGATCGACCGCGGCTTCACCACGCTCGCCGCATTCACGCGCTCGCGCGGCGCGTGGGCATGGCCGCTGCCGACTGCCGCGACGAGCGGCGCCGACCTCGCGGTCACCGTCACGCCGCCGGCCAGTGTCGTGCCGGGCCTGCAACTGAACTACACGATCAGCGTGACCAACAACGGCCCCGATCCGGCAAGCAACGTGCAACTGGCGAGCCCGACGCCCACCGGCCTGAGCTTCGCCGGCAACAGCGGCGACTGCACGAGCGCCTTCCCCTGCACGTTCGCCACGCTGCCATCCGGCGCGACGCGCACGGTGACGACCCGCGCTTGCGTCGCGCGCACCTACAGCGGGCCGAATCCCGTGCCGTTCACCGCCTCGGTCGGCGCCGACACCAGCGATCCGACGCCGGTGAACAACAGCGCCAACGCGTCCGCTCCGGTGACCGACTCGCTGTTCGCCGACGGCTTCGACTGCTCGTGAGCCTGCGCGCAGCACGCATCGCCAAGGTGCGTGCTGCGCGGCGACAAGCGGCATTCATGGGCGCGGATTAGACTCTGGCTTCGCGGCAATCGGCCGCGATCGCGCGGAGACGCCCATGCTCCAGGTCAAGCATCTGCTCGACGAGAAAGGCCGCAACGTCTACGCGATTTCGCCCGGCGAACCCGTGCTCGCCGCGATCCGCGCGATGGCCGAGCACGGCATCGGCGCGCTACTCGTCCTCGATGGCGACGCGCTCGTCGGCGTCATTTCCGAACGCGACTACGCGCGCAAGATCATCCTCAACAACCGCTCGTCGAGCGACACGCCCGTGCGCGACGTGATGACGCCGACGATCATCACGGTGTCACCCGCCGACAGCGTGGACACCTGCATGCGCCTGTGCACCGACAGCCGCGTGCGTCACCTGCCCGTCGTCGACGGCGGCAAGGTCGTCGGCGTCGTCTCCATCGGCGATCTCGTGAAAGCCGTCATCAGCGAACAAGGCGTGCAGATCGAGCAGTTGCAGCGGTATATCGCGGGCTGAGAACCGTGTCGTTCCCAACCCCCGTGAACAAGTTCGGGATATGGCTGGCGGTGGCTTTCGGGATCACGGATCTCGTTCGTCTTGACGCTTTCCACCGCTGAAGCCGGATCGCTACACCGCTCCCGGCTGCTGCTCCGGCCGCGCCGCATCGAACTCCGGTAGCGCCAGGCAGCGCGCATAGATCGCGCGGATCGTCGGATACGGCGACAGGTCGACGTTGAAGCGTACCGCGTTGTAGACCTGCGGAATCAGGCACGCATCGGCGAGACCGGGCGCATCGCCGTGGCAGAACGCGCCGCGCGCATCGTCGGCGGCGAGGATTTCCTCGAACGCGCGGAAACCCGATTCGATCCAGTGTTGCGTCCAGCGTTCGCGTGCAGGCGCGTCGGCGCCGAATTCGCGTTCGAGATATTGCATGACGCGCAGGTTGTTGAGCGGATGCACGTCGCAGGCGATGAGTTGCGCGAGCGCGCGGGCCTGCGCACGTTCGCGCGGCGCGGGCGGCAGCAACGGCGGATCGGCGTAGACCTCATCGAGGTATTCGATGATCGCCATCGACTGCCGCACCGCGCGACGCCCGTCCATGAGCACGGGCACGCTTTCCTGCGGATTGATCGCGTGGTGCTCGGCGCTGTGCTGTTCGCCGCCGTTGTTGACGAGGTGCACGGGCTTGAGACGGTATTCCAGGCCCTTGAGGTTGAGCGCGATGCGCACGCGGTAGCACGCGCTCGAGCGCCAGTAGTCGTGGAGAACGAGTTCGTTCGTGCTGCCCATGGCATTTCCCCCGTCGCTTCAACCGCGGCTGACGACTTGCTCGATGGCGCCGAACACGCTGGCGCCGCCGGCGTCGGTGATCTCGATGCGCACGGTATCACCGAATTTGAGGAACGGCGTGGACGGCTTGCCGTCGCGCAGGGTTTCCACCGTGCGCTGCTCGGCGAGGCACGACGCGCCCTTGCCCGTGTCTTCGTTGGCGATCGTGCCGGAGCCGACGATCGCGCCGGCCGACAGCGGCCGCGTCTTCGCCGCATGCGCGACGAGCTGCGCGAAACTGAACTGCATGTCGACGCCGCATTCGGCCGCGCCGAACCACTGGCCGTTGATCCACGTGCGCATCGGCAGGTTGAGTTTTTCGCCCTGCCACGCATCGCCGAGTTCATCCGGCGTGACGAACACCGGCGACAGCGCCGAGCGCGGTTTGGATTGCAGAAAGCCGAAGCCCTTGGCGAGTTCGCCCGGAATCAGGCCGCGCAACGACACGTCGTTGACGAGGCCGACGAGTTGGATGTGCGCCGCCGCGTCCGCCGCCGACACGCCCATCGGCACGTCGTCGGTGACGACGACGACTTCGGCTTCGAGGTCGATGCCCCAGTCTTCGCTGCCGGCGAGGATCGGATCGCGCGGGCCGTAGAAACCGGCACTGACGGCTTGGTACATGAGCGGATCGACGTAGAAGCTTTCCGGCACTTCCGCGCCGCGCGCGCGACGCACGCGCTCGACGTGCGGGAGGTAGGCGCTGCCGTCGACGAATTCGTAGGCGCGCGGCAACGGCGCTGCGAGCGCGGCCATGTCGAGTGCGAACGCGCCGTCGGCTTTGCCGTCGTTCAATGCTTCCGACAGCGCGTTCAGACGCGGCGCGGCGTTGTTCCAGTCGTCCAGCGCGGCCTGCAAAGTCAGCGCGATGCCGTTCGCGCGCACGGCGCGCGAAAGATCGCGGCTGACGACGATCAGCGTGCCGTCGCGGCCGCCTTCCTTGAGACTGCCAAGCTTCATGGTTTGACTCCGATTGCGTTGAATTCGGACGCGGGCGCCACTTTCGACACCATCGTCCGCAGATGGGATTTCGATGACAAGCTGACCTGCTTATCCAAATAACCGTTCCAGAAGAACACGACTAGCCAGACATAGGACGACCATGCCGCGAACACGCAGGCCAGCGTCAACGCGCCCCAGAGGATCGCGGGAACACGCACGCACCACCAACCGGCGACGACTTCGGTGCGCCTGTACACCTTCGCGCCAGGCAAGGGACGTCGACCCGCGCGGACCAGACGCATGGCCTGGATCGTCACGACGATGCCGGCGGCGATGCCGAACAACACCGGCACGAGCAACAGCAACGAAGTGAACTCGGCACGCTGATGCGCGCTCGCGACGGGATCGGCTTTCGCGAGCGCATCGAGTCCGGCGTAATAGCGCGGCGTCCACACTTTGAAGAACCATTGCGACGCGACGATGGCCGGCACGCCCAGCAGCACGCCCAACGCGACGATGCGCAGCTTTTCCGCCAATGCACGCGGCGTCGCTTCGATGACCTCGCCGGTCTTGCATCCGCGAAACACGTCGATGCGATACCACGGCTGTTTCGTCGTGCGCAGATCCGGCGTGTTCATGCAAACGCCCGACTACTTCGCCGGAAAATTCTTGCGCAAACCTTGCCAGCACGCCTGATAGTCGCGCTGGCGGTGCGCGGCGTCGAGCGCCTGCGCCGTCGGGCGGAGCACCGCGCGCGACTCGAACATGAAGGCCATCGTGTCCTTGATGACGTCGGGTTTGGACAAATCCGCAGCAGACGCCTTTTCGAACGTCGCCGCGTCCGGGCCGTGACCGGTGAAGCTGTTGTGCAAGGACGCGCCGCCCGGCACGAAGCCTTCGGCCTTGGCGTCGTAGGCGCCATGCACGAGACCCATGAATTCGCTGGCGACGTTGCGGTGAAACCACGGCGGCCGGAACGTGTCCTGCGCGACGAGCCAGCGCGGCGGGAAGATCACGAAGTCCATGTTGCTGACGCCTTCGCTGTCGCTCGGCGAATGCAGCACGAGGAAGATCGACGGATCGGGATGGTCATGGCTGATCGAACCGATCGTGTTGAAGCGGCGCAGGTCGTATTTGCACGGCGCGTAATTGCCGTGCCACGCGACGACGTCGAGCGGCGAATGGCCGATGTCGGCGCGCCACAGGTGCCCCTGGAACTTGGCGACGAGTTCGAATGCGCCGTCGACGTCCTCGAACGCGGCGTTCGGCGCGAGGAAATCGCGCGGATTGGCGAGCCCGTTGCTGCCGATCGGGCCGAGGTCGGGGAGCTTCAACATCGCGCCGAAGTTTTCGCAGACGTAGCCGCGCGCGGCACCGTCCGGCAACGCGACGCGGAAACGCACGCCGCGCGGGATCAGCGCGATCTCCTGCGGCTCGACGTCGAGCACGCCGAGTTCCGTTTCGATGTGCAACCTGCCCTGCTGCGGCACGATCAGCAGTTCGCCGTCGGCGTCGTAGAAATACCGGCCCTGCATGTCGCGATTGGCCGCGTACAGGTGCACGCCGATGCCGGTCTGCGCAGCCGGTGAACCGTTGCCGGCCATCGTGTACAGGCCTTCGACGAAATCGGTCGGCGTCTCCGGCAACGGAAGCGGACTCCAGCGCAGCTGATCCGGCGTGACCGGGCCGTCGCCGAAATCGTTGTGGAAGCGAGGTTGCGCGAACGGTGCGAACGCGCCATGCATCGCAGCGGGCCGGATGCGATACAACCAGCTGCGACGATTCGCGTGGCGCGGCGCGGTGAACGCCGTGCCGGACAATTGCTCGGCGTACAGGCCGTGCGCGACGCGCTGCGGCGAGTTGCGCCCGACCGGCAGCGCACCGGCGACCGCTTCTGTCGCGAACTCGTTGCCGAAACCGGATTGGTAGCCGTTGCTGACGATCGACATGGGTTCGCCTTTGCGCTCGAGTCCGTGGATGCTTACAGCACGCCGCGCTTCATCTGGTCGCGCTCGATCGACTCGAACAGCGCCTGGAAATTGCCTTCGCCGAAGCCTTCGTTGCCCTTGCGCTGGATGATCTCGAAGAAGATCGGGCCGAACGCGTTCTGCGTGAAGATCTGCAGCAGCTTGCGCTGGTGGGTTTCCTTGTCGGCGTCGATGAGGATCTTGTTCTTCGCCAGCCGCGGCACGTCCTCGCCATGATTCGGCACGCGGATGTCGATGACTTCGAAATAGGTATCCGGCGTGTCGAGGAAAGCCACGCCTTGCGCGCGCATCGCCTCGACCGTGTCGTAGATGTTGTCGGTGAACAGCGCGATGTGCTGGATGCCCTCGCCCTTGTACGCGTCGAGGTATTCGTTGATCTGCGACTTCGGATCGCTCGATTCGTTGAGCGGAATGCGCACGATGCCGTCCGGCGCGGTCATCGCCTTCGAGACGAGGCCGGTCTTGGCGCCCTTGATGTCGAAGTAGCGGATCTCGCGGAAGTTGAACAGCTTCTCGTAGTAGTCAGACCACTGCTGCATGTTGCCGAAATACAGGTTGTGCGTGAGGTGGTCGATGAAGGTCAGGCCGAAGCCGCGCGGATTCTGCTCCGCGCCGTCGATGGCGACGTAGTCGGCGTACAGATCGTCGCGGTTGCGATCGACGAGATAAAGCATGCAGCCGCCGATGCCCTTGATGACGGGCGTGTCGACCGCCTTCGTGTCGGGCTTGTCGGCGATCGTTTCGCCGCCGTTGGCGAGCACGGTAGCGAGCACGTCGCGCACCGGCTTCTTGAAACCGATCGCGAAGCCGCACGCGCTCGGACCGTGTGCGCGCGCGAAGTCGGCCGCGAACGAATCCTCGGATTCGTTGAGCAGGAAGTTCACGCCGCCCTGGCGGAACAGCGTGATCGGCCGCGACTTGTGCCGCATCGTCGCCGTGAAGCCCATGTCGCGGAAATAGCGGCGCATCGATTCGCCCTGGCCGGCGGGCGCGGCGAATTCGACGAACTCGAAGCCGTCGATCCCCATCGGGTTCTCGAACGTGGTGACCTGCATGCCGAGGTTGGGGTGGGCGTTCATTCCAAGGACTCCAAGGCTCGCACCTGCTCTGCTATGGAGCTGGCGGTTGGTTGGGAAGTGCGACCACGGATGGCCGCTCTGCTTCTGCAAACAAGGACGTTTGCATAAGTGACGCGATAAGATTAGTTTCATATGAAACTACAAGCAAGCCGCACTGCCGCATGACCGAACACGCGCCGCTGGAACTCGAACGCTTCCTGCCCTACCGGCTGTCGATCCTGTCCAACCGGATCAGCCAGGCGATCGCGCGCGACTACCAGTCGCGGTTCGACCTGTCGATGACGGAATGGCGCGTCATGGCCGTGCTCGCGCGTTTCGACAGTCAAGGACTGTCTGCGAGCGACGTCGCGGCGCGCACGGAAATGGACAAGGTCGCGGTCAGTCGTGCGCTGGCGCGACTCGTTGCCGCACGACGCGTCGCGCGGCGCACGCACAACGGCGACAAGCGCCGCAGCGTGCTGCGCCTGACGGCGACGGGTTGGAAAGTGCACGACGCGGTCGCGCCGCTCGCGCGAACGCACGAGCGCGAGCTGCTGGCGATGCTCGGCGACGACGAGCGCGACGCGCTCATGCGCGTGCTCGACAAGCTCGCGCCGGTGTAACGGAACGCACATTCGGGATCGCCGATCCGGCGAAACGAAAACGGCGGCCGAAGCCGCCGTTCTCGTCTTGACCCGGAAAAACCGCCGTCAGAACGTCACTTGACGCCGTGCATCAAGCGCTGGATCAACGGCGCGATCAGGAACAGCGCGACGCCGCCGACGATCAGGATCCAGAACCCCTGCGTATAACTGGCGAGCGCCGAGCCCGTCGTCATGCCCGATTCGCCGCTCGCGTGACTGGCGAAGATGCCGGACAGGTTGTTGCCGATGCCGGTGGACAGGAACCAGCCGCCCATGCCGAAACCGACCAGGCGCACCGGCGCGAGCTTGGTCGTCATCGACAGGCCGATCGGCGACAGGCACAACTCGCCGACCGACTGGATCACATAGACCATGAAGAGCGTCCAGAACGGAATCAGGCCGGCGCTGCTCACCAGGCTCGACAACGCGAACATCAGCAGCAGGAACGCAAGGCCGTTGAAGATGATGCCGAGGCCGAACTTGCGCGGAATGGAAGGATTCCAAGCGCCCATCTTCACCCACGTCCACGCCACCACGGGCGCCAGCGTGATGATTGCCAGCGAATTGACCGACTGGAACCAGCCGACCGGGAAGATCCAGCCGCCGAAATCGCGATTGACGATGTGCTCGGCGAGGAAATTGAACGAGCTGCCGGCCTGCTCGAAGAAGCACCAGAACAGGATGTTGAAAGTGAAGATGATCAGCATCGCGATCGCGCGATCGCGCGCGACCTTGCCCTCGCGGATGCCTTCGACCAGCAGCATCGCGCACAGCACGAGGAACAGCGCCGTCAGCACCACCTGCAGCTTGGCCGCATCGATGGTCAGCAGGAAATAGTAGACCGGCGCCGACACGAGGCAGAACGCCAGCACGTACAGCATCTTGAGCCCGCCGCCTTCGCCTTCCGGCGGGCGGCCGATGCCGCCGAGCTGGCGGCGGCCGAACCAGAACCACACCAGGCTGAGCAGCATGCCGAAGCCCGAGGTGATGAAGACGATCTTGTACGTCGGCATTTGCGGCGTGCCGCCGAGCACGTGCTCGGCCATCCAGCCGGTGAGCAGCGGCGCGATCATCGCGCCGAGATTGATGCCCATGTAGAACAGCGTGAAGCCCGAGTCGCGGCGCCCGTCGCCCTGCGCATAGAGCTTGCCGACCATGGTGGAAATGTTCGGCTTGAACAGGCCGTTGCCCGCGATCACCGTGGCCAGGCCGAACTTGAAGACGTGCTCGTCCGGGAACGCGATCATGAACAGTCCGACCGCCATCACGGCCGCGCCGAGGAGGATCGAGCGCTGGTAGCCGATGATCCGATCCGCGACGTAACCGCCGAAGATCGCCGCCGCGTAGACCAGCGCGAGGTAAGCCCCGTAGATGCGGCTCGCCGGTGCCTGCCCTTCGCCGCTGCCGGCGTAGAACTGCGCCACGATGTACAGCGTCAGCGCCCAGCGGATGCCGTAGAACGCGAAGCGCTCCCAGAACTCGGTCATGAACAGCATCCACAACGGACGCGGATGGCCGAGCATCTGCGGAAACTCCGGCGGCGCGGCGGTCGTCGCGTTCGTGGTGGACATCGAAAACCCCTGAATCTGGCTGGAAGAACGAAAGACGTGTAACCGCTGCCGCGCTGCGCGTCAAACCGCAGCGCAGCGGCGCGCGTTCACGATGCGCCGCCGGATGGAACGCCGATCTCGGTGCGCACGTCGATGAGCTCCGGAAAGAACGTGAGGTCGAGCGCGCGCTTGAGGAAGGACACGCCCGACGAGCCGCCCGTGCCGCGGCGGAAACCGATGATGCGTTCGACCGTCTTCATGTGGCGGAAACGCCAGAGCTGGAACATCTCCTCGACGTCGACGAGCTGTTCGCACAGGTGGTATTCGGCCCAGAATTCGTGCGAATTTTCGTAGATGCGCTTGAACACCGGCACGAGCGCGGCGCTGCGCTGGTGCGGCAACGTCACATCGCGTTCGAGCAGCGACGCCGGCACCGCATGGCCCTTACGCGCCAGCAAGCGCAACACTTCGTCGTAAAGGCTCGGCGCTTCCAGCGTCGCGCGCAATTCGGCCTGCGCGGCGGGATCGTGGTCGAACACCTTGAGCATCGCTGCATTCTTGTTGCCGAGCAGGAACTCGATCGTGCGGTACTGCTGCGATTGGAAACCCGACGACGGCCCGAGCACGGGACGGAATTCCAGGTATTCCGACGGCGTCAGCGTTTCCAGCACGCCCCATTGCGCGAACAGCTGCTGCTGCACCTGCTTGACCCGGGCGAGGATCTTCAGCGTCGCATTGACCTCGTCCGCACGCAGGCACGCGATCGCCGCGCGCAGCTCGTGGATCATGAGCTTCATCCACAATTCGGCGACCTGATGCTGGATGATGAACAGCATCTCGTCGTGGCGCGGCGGATCGCTGAGCGGCTTCTGCGCGGACAGCAGCGTCGGCAATTGCAGGTAGCCGCCGTAGGTCGTGCGGTCGCGCAGATCGAGCTCGATGCCCTGTTCGAGCGGACGCAGGTTGTAGGTGTCGGTCATGTCGATGATTTTGTTCCGAACTTGACAGTGTACCCGCGACGCCTCGTGCTGCGCGCCGCCTTGCAGACGCGGCAGCGTCTTTCGTACTGTCTCGCCTCCCTGTCCGCACCGCCGCGCGCATCGCGCGCGACCGCGCCGGCCGCACCAAGCCGCATCGCACCGGAGGCCCGCTTGCCCACCGCCGCCACATTCGAAATCGAATACCTGCAATACCTCGACGCCGACGGCAAGCTCGTCCGCGACGACCTGCCCGCGCTCGCGCGCGACGTGCGCGAACTCGTCGCGTTGTACAAGGAAATGCTGTTCGTGCGCGTGTTCGACAGCAAGGCCGTCGCGCTGCAACGCACCGGCAAGCTCGGCACGTACGCCTCGTGCCTCGGCCACGAAGCCGCACACATCGCGATCGGCTCGGCGATGCAGGAAGACGACGTCTTCGCGCCGATGTATCGCGAATACGGCGCGCAATTCCACCGCGGCGTGAAGCCGCGCGAAGTGCTGCTCTACTGGGGCGGCGACGAACGCGGCAGCAACTTCTCCGGGCCCGCGCACGACTTCGCCTGGTGCGTGCCGATCGCCACGCAATGCCTGCATGCGGCCGGTTCCGCGCTCGCGTTCAAGGTGCGCAACGAACCGCGCGTCGCCGTCACCGTGGTGGGTGACGGCGGTTCGTCGAAGGGCGACTTCTACGGCGCGATCAACGTCGCCGGCGCGATGCAGTTGCCGCTGGTCGCGGTCATCGTCAACAACCAATGGGCGATCTCGGTGCCGCGCAACGCGCAGACGGGCGCGAAGACGCTCGCGCAAAAAGGCATCGCCGCGGGCCTGGAATGCCTGCAGGTCGACGGCAACGATCTCATCGCGATGCGCACGGCGATGGACTTCGCGATCAAGCGCGCGCGCCACGGCCACGGCGGCATGGTCATCGAAGCCGTCACCTATCGCCTGTCCGACCACACCACCGCCGACGACGCGCGCCGCTATCGCCCCGATGACGAAGTGAAGGCCGCGTGGCAGCGCGAACCGCTCAAGCGCATGAAGACCTATCTCATGTCGCTCAACGCGTGGACCGAGGAAGAAGAGGAAGCGTGGAAGGCCGAATGCGCGGCGAAAGTCGACGCCGAGGTCAACGCCTATCTCGAAACCAAATCGCAACCGATCGAAGCGATGTTCGACTACACCTGGGCCGAACTGCCCGCCGACCTCGCCGCGCAGCGCGCCGAGGCGATCGCGGCGGACAAGTCCGCGCACTGATACGGATTCCACTCATGCCGCAAATCACCTTGATCGAAGGCGTCACGCAAGCGCTCGCCTGGGAAATGAAGAACGATCCGAGCGTCGTCGTGCTCGGCGAGGACGTCGGCGTCAACGGCGGCGTGTTCCGCGCGACGCAAGGCTTGCAACAGGCGTTCGGCAGCGCGCGGGTCATCGACACGCCGCTCGACGAACTCACCATCGCCGGCCTCACCGTCGGCCTCGCCGCGCAGGGCATGAAGCCGGTCGCGGAGGCGCAATTCGAAGGCTTCATCTACCCGATGATGGAACACATCGCCTGCCACGCCGCGCGTCTGCGCACGCGCACGCGCGGACGCATGACTTGCCCGGCCGTGTTCCGCGCGCCGTGGGGCGGCGGCATCCGCGCGCCCGAACATCACTCGGAAGCGAACGAGCATCTGTTCACAAACATTCCCGGCATCCGCGTCGTGCTGCCGTCCTCGCCGGGCCGCGCGTACGGACTCCTGCTCGCCGCGATCCGCGATCCCGATCCGGTCGTCTTCCTCGAACCCAAGCGCATCTATCGTCAGTACAAGGAAGACGTGCCCGACGACGGCGAGGCGTTGCCGCTCGACGTCTGCTTCGTGCTGCGCGACGGCAGCGACATCACGCTCGTCACCTGGGGCGCGCAGGTCAAGGAAACGCTCGAAGCCGCCGACGCGCTCGCCGCGGAAGGCATCGGCGCCGAAGTCATCGACGTCGCCACGCTCACGCCGCTCGACTTCGACACGATCCACGAATCCGTGCGCAAGACCGGTCGCTGCGTGATCGTGCACGAAGCACCGCGCACCGCGGGCTTCGGCGCGGAAATCGCCGCACGCCTCGCCAACGAAGCGATGTACGACCTGCTCGCGCCGGTCGAACGCGTGACCGGCTACGACACACACATCCCGCTGTATCGACTGGAAATGAAGTACCTGCCCAGCGTCGACCGTATCGTCGCGGCGGCGAAGCGGACGTTGGCGGCAAGCTGATTCTCGGACAAGGAAGCTTCGGCATGCTCCTGCTCGCCAACATCCTCATCGGCCTCGTCGCATTGCTGCACGTGTATTTCCTCGTGCTGGAAATGTTCCTGTGGACTTCGCCGACCGGGCGGCGCGTGTTCCGCACGACGCCGGAGTTCGCGCAGGCGTCGAAGACGCTCGCGGCGAACCAGGGTTTGTACAACGGCTTTCTCGCTGCGGGATTGATCGTCGGGCTCGCGCAAGGCACCGACGGTTTTCATTTCAAGCTGTTCTTCCTGTCCTGCGTGATCGTCGCCGGGCTGTACGGCGCGTGGTCGGTGAGCCGACGCATCTTCTTCGTGCAGGCGCTGCCGGCGATCGTCGCGCTGATCCTTCTCCATCTTCACTGACATCGAACCGGATCGCCCGCGGCGATCCGCAACCACGGATTCCGACATGGCCGACATCAAGACATTCCATCTCCCCGACCTCGGCGAAGGCCTGCCTGACGCGACGATCGTCGAATGGCTGGCGAAAGTCGGCGGCACGGTCAAGCTCGACGAGCCGCTGGTGTCGATGGAAACCGCAAAGGCCGTCGTCGAAGTGCCGTCGCCGTTCTCCGGCAAATTGGTGAAGGTGCATGGCGACGCCGGCGACATCATCGTCACCGGCGCCGCGCTCGCCGAGTTCGAGATCGATCCGAATCTGCCGCAACGCGCGGAAGCGGAATCGACGGGTCATCACCATGCGCCGCCGCCGAAAGCGGCAACGGCACCTGCGCACGAAGGCGCGGGCACCGTCGCGCCGGACGGCAAAGGCGTCGTCGCCTCCGACGAAGGCGGCGAAATCGTGACGAACGACAACGCAGGCCGCGCCGACGAAGGCACCGTGGTCGGCGCGATGCAGTCGAGCGATCGCGTCCACGCGGAAGCGGCGACCAGCGTCGGCGGCGTCAAAGCCGTGCCCGCCGTGCGCGCGCTGGCGAAGAAACTCGGCGTCGATCTCACGCGCGTCGCGCCGAGCGGCGCGGGTGGTGTCGTGACGTTGCAGGACGTGAAGAATGCCGCGGCGGCGGGCACGGCAAAGATCGGCGCTGCGGCAACCGCGCCGAGCCGCGCGGCCGCCGCGCAGGTCGTCACGCCTGCCGCTGCGCCAACATCGCCCGCTCCCACGACAGCCGCACAGCGCACGACGCTGTCCGCCGCCGGCAAACCGATGCGCACGACGCCGCCGAGCGTCGCCGCGACCGGCCAGCCGGAGCCGTTGAAAGGCGTGCGCCGGAACATGGCGCGCGTGATGGCCGCGGCGCATGCGGCCGTCGTGCCGACCACGCTCTGCGACGATGCCGACATCAACAACTGGCTCGCCGGCAACGACATCACCGGCCGCCTCGTGCGCGCGATCGTGCGCGCGTGCAAGGCCGTGCCCGCGCTCAACGCGTGGTTCGACGGCGAGAGCCTCACGCGCACGTTGCATCCGCATGTCGACATCGGCATCGCCGTCGACACCGACGACGGCCTGTTCGTGCCTGCGCTGCGCAACGCCGACATGCTCGATGCGGCCGGCGTGCGCGCGGCGGTCAATCGCCTGCGCGGCGAAGTCGAATCGCGTTCGATTCCGCCGTCGGAACTCACGGGCTACACGATCTCGCTGTCGAACTTCGGCGTGTTCGCCGGCCGCTATGCGACGCCCGTCGTGGTGCCGCCGTGCGTCGCGATCATCGCCGCGGGCAAGGGCCGTCACCAGATGACACCGGTGATGGGCGGCTTCGAATCGCATCGCGTGATTCCGCTGTCGCTGACGTTCGACCACCGCGCCGCGACCGGCGGCGAAGCGGCGCGCTTCCTCAAGGCAATGCTCGACGATCTCGCGCTCGAAGTCTGAGGGACGCACCGTGACGCATCGCAGTCGCCTCGCCGGTTTCATCATCGACTGCGACGGCGACGATCACGACGCGGCCGCCGCGTTCTGGAGCGGCGCGCTCGGCTTTGCGCTCGGCGAACACTCGGCCGAAGGCGACGCGCGTTACACCAAGCTCGAGAACACGCCGGCCGACCTGCACATCGAAGTGCAGAAGGTGTCGCATGCGCCGCGCGTGCATCTGGACATCGAGACCGACGACCTCGATGCCGAGGTCGAACGGCTGGAAAAACTCGGCGCGCGCCGCATCGCGTTCGTGCGCCGCTGGTGGGTCATGGAGGCGCCGACCGGCCAGCGTTTCTGCGTCGTGCGCATGAAGCATCCCGAGCGCGGCGCGGCGCCGAACCGCTGGGCGTGAGCAGCGCGCAGCGACACCCCGGCAATCCATGACCGCTCGCGACATGTCCATGCCGTATGGTCATTTAGCCGCCGTAATGTATTCCCGGCCCGCGCCGTGTATGATGCGCGGCTCTTTCAACATCCCTCCATCCGTATAGAAGGATATTTGCCGCGATGAGCAGCTATCTCTTTACGTCCGAGTCGGTCTCCGAAGGCCATCCGGACAAGGTCGCCGACCAGATCTCCGACGCCGTCCTCGACGCGATCCTCGCTCAGGACAAGCGCGCTCGCGTCGCGTGCGAAACCATGGTCAAGACCGGCGTCGCCATCGTCGCCGGCGAAGTCACCACCAGCGCGTGGATCGACCTCGAAGCGCTCACGCGCAAAGTCATCCTCGACATCGGCTACGACAGCTCCGACGTCGGTTTCGACGGCGCGACCTGCGGCGTGCTCAACCTGATCGGCAAGCAGTCGCCCGACATCAACCAGGGCGTCGACCGCAAGAACCCGGAAGACCAGGGCGCGGGCGACCAGGGCCTGATGTTCGGCTATGCGACGAACGAGACCGACAGCTTCATGCCGGCCGCGATCCACCTGTCGCATCGCCTTGTCGAGCAGCAGGCGAAGGTCCGCAAGAAGAAGAACTCGCCCCTGCCGTGGCTGCGCCCGGACGCGAAGTCGCAGGTCACGCTGCGCTACGAGGATGGCAAGGCCGTCGCGATCGACGCCGTCGTGCTGTCGACGCAGCACGATCCTTCGATCAAGCAGAAGGACCTCGTCGAGGCCGTGCGCACGCACATCATCGACCCGGTGCTGCCGAAGAAGTGGATCCACAAGGGCACCAAGTTCCACATCAACCCGACCGGCAAGTTCGTCATCGGCGGGCCGGTGGGCGACTGCGGCCTGACCGGCCGCAAGATCATCGTCGACACCTACGGCGGCTGGGCCCGCCACGGCGGCGGCGCGTTCTCGGGCAAGGATCCGTCGAAGGTCGATCGCTCGGCTGCGTATGCCGCGCGCTACGTCGCCAAGAACATCGTCGCGGCCGGCATCGCCGACCGTTGCGAAGTGCAGGTGTCGTACGCGATCGGCGTGGCGCATCCGACGTCGATCTCGGTGACGACGTTCGGCACCGGCAAGATCGAAGACCACAAGATCGAAAAGCTGATCCGCAACCACTTCGACCTGCGCCCGTACGGCATCATCAAGATGCTCGATCTCGTGCACCCGATGTACCAGTCGACCGCCAGCTACGGCCACTTCGGCCGCACGCCGGAAGAACGCAGGCTCGCCAACGGCGAGAAGTTCACCGCGTTCTCGTGGGAAAAGACCGACAAGGCCGCCGAGCTGCGCAAGGCTGCCGGACTCAAGTAATCCCAGCTTCGCTGCCGGACACCAAAACGGGCCGCACATGCGGCCCGTTTTTTTTGCGCCTTCCCGCAAAGCGCCCGCGTCGCCGCCGCGCAACATCCGAAGCCGCTCCGGGCTGGGCCACCCCTTGCCCGGGCCCATGTCCGGGCCGCCGCGCGATCCGGCGACACGCCGGCACGATGTAAAGATTCTGTCGAAAACCTTTCAAGAAAGGCGCGGGTGAAGTAGCCTCGCGGATCAGCCGTATTCCGCCTCAAGCCGTACTGACAATCCACCTTCAGACCTGACCGATGCAGCCAGCTTCGCCTCGTTTCCCTTCGATCGTCAGCGGATTCGCGCTCTGCCTCTGCGCCTTGCTGAGCAGCGGCCTGTCGCGCGCGGGCTCGATCGATCCGCCGTTTGAACTCCTGCATGGCAACGGCAACTTCCTTGTCGTCGGCTCGGTGGCCGAAATCAATCCGGTTGGCCGGATCGTTTTCACTCGCGAAAAAGTGCTGTCAGGCAAACCGCAACCGCCCAAGCTCATCGATATCGGCGTGCCGCCTTCCGTACTGGCGCGCGTGAAGTCCAATGAACGATATGTCGTCGGCTATTCGGCCTATGGGCGCAACCGGCAGCTCAATGCGCTCGTCGCCAATACCGGCGGGCCGACCTTGCTGGTCAGCATTGGCCTCGACCCCGCCTTGTTTCGCGACACTCCGGCCACGCGCGCATTGCTTGCCGCGGGCAGCAGCGAAGGCGGGCGCGAGTCGCGCCGCTTCCGCGCACTGCTGCTGCAGGCGCTGAACGGCGACGATCCCGCTTTGCAGACGCTCGCCGCCGGCGAGATCGCGTTGAATGCGGACATCCGCGAACGCATCGGCGACGAAGACGCACTCGCCCGCGCCGCGCGCAACGCGCGCACCAGCCTGCCGGCGCGCACGCTGCTGCTCGAAGCCGCCGCCGCGCATCCCAAACAGTTGGGCGACTGGTGGCAGGCGGCCGCGACGGACATCGTGAAAACCACAGCCACGGGCGGGTATTCCGACGAATCCGCCGATCCATCGACGCTCATCCTCGGCGCACTCGATGCGCTCGACCAGCACGACTCGATACCGCAAGCCGATGCCTTGAAGCGCTGGCTGCGCAGCGCGAATCCCGCGCTGGCCGAACGCGCAGCGCTGATGCTGCGCAAGCTCTCGGCCGAGACGGAACAGGCTGCCGTGAAGGAAGCCGCCGCCGATCCCGCGACGCCTGCATCGACGCGCAGCTTCCTCGACGAATACCTGCGCCGCGGCGGCCGACCGCCCGCGGCACCCGCAGGAGCGGGTTCGGAATGAAGGAGCCATTCCGCTGAATCGTGTACCGGCAGCGGCGCGACGGGCCGCGCACCGGAGGAAACAAACCGTTGCCGTCCATTTTGGGGAGTTTTTCGACATGATGGTTTTGCCGCGTTTTACATCCGCCGCACTGGGTGCGGCCGTCCTGCTCGCGCTGGGTGCCGGCGCCGCGCAGGCGGCGGACAAGGGTCCTGCCGTCATCCATTCGATCCGCAACGACGTTTCCGCTCCCTTGCGCGACATCCTCAATGCCCTGCCGCCGGATTCGGCTACGGGCGAGAATGAAGGCGAAG